>JAHJAR010000354.1 GCA_018814045.1 Planctomycetota bacterium
ACTGCCGGGGGCATCGTTGGACTGGCGATCGGATTGGCGATTCCGTGGGCGATCACGCTATTCGCCGGAATGCCCACGGTCGTCACGGGATACAGCCTTTGCCTGGCCGTGGGGATCAGTGTCGGGATCGGCATGGTCTTCAGCATCTACCACGCCCGTCACGCCGCCGACCTCGATCCGATCGAAGCGCTGCGGCACGAATGAAACTCCACCGGGCAGCCGCTGCCTGAGCCTGTCAGCTCGGTAGCCAACCACGCGCCAAGCCAGGCTCACGATTGCGCTTGAGTTGGCGGCGGGGGCGGCACGTCAGCTCTCCGGCACCGCGTCTCTGCGGCTGCTGGACGACAATTGCGGCGGCGGTGCCCAGGTCGCCCTCGGTGATGAGACCATGATCATGAAGCCGGGTGAGAGCGTCGCGGTCGGCGACCACGTGCTCGAGTGCCTGGCGATCGACCTCCCCGACGACCGCGCCCGTTTCAGCATCCGCCCCCTCACGGCGAATTGAACGAGCCCCTCACCAAATGGAACTCCACACGCCCCTGATGCGCGTGGCGCTAAGCTCGCTGAACAGAACATGACGCCATGGCTTCCCCCTCGTGGCTGGGGCGACGAATTTCGTGCGGGTACAATCTCGATGTCATGTTGGACGTGCTACTGCTGCTGCTGATGGCGGTGCTCTTGGGGGCGGTGGGCATCTACCTCTGGAGACTGCGAGCGTCGCTCAGGGGCACGGTGAAGCCCGGCGAGCCACGTTGCCAGCACTGCGGTTATGATCTCAGCCAACTTGAGCTACCGCGCTGTCCGGAATGTGGTGCGCTGCGCGGATTTCGCGTGCCGCTGACGAAGCTCGGGCTTACGGAAGGCGACGTACGCGAGAAGTTCGCGCGCCGACGCGGCACTGGACGCGATGATCCCGAATCCGCTGGCCAGGCCGGCGACGCGGCACCCGATTAGTAGGGCTGTCTGGCCGACGAGCGCATAGAGAGCCGCCGCACTTTGCGGCGGTATCATCATCGCCCCCACAGGGACTCGAATGACGTTGGTGCTCCGCTCGGGGGCTGCGAGCGCGGCCGCGTGACCCTTGTCATTGGCTCAGTCTCCAGCACCCCGTAGGCCGCCACGCTTGAACACCTCGCCGCCCTCCGGGCATCGGCCGCTAACGTTGCCCGTGACGTCATAGCGGCAGTGTATGCAGGTACTTCCGTCGCTGGGAAGGAACTCCCAGCGTAATCGTCCGTACGTGCAGCGGATCGCCAGAAAAGACGCGCACAACGACACGCCAACGCCAGTGGACTGGGTGCCGAGACTCCACCAGGGCTGGATCGGACCCAAGATGATGATGAGCGCCGACGCAGGCACAAACACGATCCACGTAAATGGCAATGCCCGGATTGCGGTGCGCCAGGCCGCGCCGAATGCTGAACGAATCTCCACGCGACGATATGTGAACCGAGGTCGGCGACCCTTCACGGGCAGCAATCTGGACACGGGCGCGAGCCTGCATAAGAAAACCCCGGCAAGCACAGCGCTTCCCGAGGCTTTCGCTGATCGCCCCCACGGGGACTCGAACCCCGGTCTCCAGGATGAGAACCTGATATCCTAGGCCGCTAGACGATGGGGGCAGCGCCTGGTTCACCCAGGCGTTTAGGTTGTGCCTGAATCTAGCCACGTCTCGCCGCCGCGTCAACCCGAGGGCCTGTTTCGGCGCGGCATTTCCACTCCGCCAGCGGTTTGCCCGCTTATCGGAGCCCCGCGCGTGAGCGAACGCTCCCATTCTTGACCAGCCACCGTCTTCGCGAGCACTGTTCAAGCGAGAATTTCGCGCCTCGGGAGCGCGCACGTCACGCCAATCACATGGGCCGTCCTCGCTTGCTGCTGTTGTCGTACGTTCAGCAAAGGAGGAGTATCGACACGGAGGTCTGGCGTAAGCTGACAGCGGCCGTTCGTTCGGCCGACCGACGCGTGTCGCGGCGAGGCCGCCGACCGAGATACAGCGATCAGTTGATCGTCCGCATGTACCTCTGGTCTGTCTGGCACGACCGCCCACTGCGCTGGGCCTGCTGCCACGAGCATTACAACGCGCTGTTCCGAGCTTTACAGCTTCCTCCGGCCTCGCAGTTCTGCCGCCGCATGAAGACGACCCGTGTGCAGGCGACGTTCGCGGTCGTTAGATGACATGTCCCGCGGATGACGTCGAATAGCGGGTTGGCTGACTCCGCCGAAGACCCGCCGAACGATCCTGACGTCGGCCGGCGAACCCAGCCTGCTCGTTTTTGAGGCGGAGGTGTAGGTCGCCGTGTTCAGCCGCCGTTCGGAGCCGAGTGGGGTACGTGGTGGACCTCGCGCGGCGTGGGTGCGTCACAGTTCATCCGGTATGCCGTAGCGCTTCTTGGCCTCGGGGGTCATTTCCCACAGGACGTTGACGATGACCCAGCGCCCGCCGATTTTGGACATCTGCATGTAGTCGACCCAATCGTGCATCTCGAGCTTGACGCAAGCCGCATTACCGTACACGTCGAGGATGGTCACATCGGTGCGCTGCTTCTCCGGCGGCGTGGACTTGCCGTAGCCCTTGCGCGTCGCCTGCACAAGACTCATGGCGCTCATGTGATCGATCTTCCCCTTCCCGCTGCGCGGATCGGGCATGAGACTGCGCTTGGCGAGGTCGGGGTGCAGAGCCCGTTCCATGCGTTCGCCGTCGGCGGCATACCAGCCCTGTCCATAATCGAGCGCGGTCTGGCGGATGGCCTCCGAATCAGCCTCGGACGTTTGCGTGTTGTGGGGGACCAGCAGGATTAGTGGCAATGCGAGAACAACTACCAGTTTGGACATCGCTTTCTCTCCTTGTTGCGCGTGATACCGAACGGTTTTGTGCGTCCGTCACCCATACGGTCTGCCGCCGCGGAGCGTTCCGTTGCGGTTCACGGCCCGGGCCCGGGTGCCACAGGCCGCCTGCGCGGAAGCCGCGACCCAGCGGCCATCCGAAAGGCTACCACTGCCAAGCTCGGCGGTACCGCGGGTGCGACGATTTGCGACAATTGCAGCGCCGGTTGCCCCCCCGAGACGTTGCAGAAACCTGAGTAGCGCGCCTTATAATCGCGAGACACAAGGCGAAGCCGGGCGCGTGGTGCGGGGGGTTGAGTGTGAGGATCTCGCCGTTGAGCGTGATGATTGCCGCGGATACAAGTCGTATGTGGCGCAGGCGAAGCATTGCGATCGTGGTCCTGGCCTGGACGGCGGTGAGCGCGGGTGCGCAAGAGCCGCTCTCATCGCCACTGCAACTCCATGACGGCGTGCACGCCGCGAGCGGGACTCCGCTGCGGCAGGGCTCGTTCCGCGTGTATGAGGATCGTGAGGCCCAGTCCGGGCGCGTGCTGGAATTGGACGTCGTGGTCCTGCCGGCGCTGGACAAACCAGGCGATTCGGACCCGGTCTTCGTGTTTGCGGGTGGCCCCGGTCAGAACGTGACCTCACACGTGGACCATTGGGCGCAGCATTGGATGCGCCAAACCCGCGACATCGTTCTGGTCAGTCAACGGGGCACGGGCGGTGATAACCGGCTGATGTGCGATCTGCCCGGCAGCGACGACAACTTGCAGGGCTATCTCGAACCGATCTTCAGCGTCACCACCTTTCGTGAATGCCTGGATGAGTTGCGGCAGCGCGCCGACCTGCGCCACTACTCGACGCCGGAGGCCATGGACGACATCGCTGACCTGCGCGCGGCGTTGGGCTACGAGAAGATCAACCTCTACGGCGGTTCGTATGGCTCGCGGGCGGAGTTGGTCTACATGCGCCGCCACCCGGAGACGGTGCGCTGTGCGATCCTCAACAGCGTGGCGCCGTTGGCCTTCAAGAACCCGCTCTTTCACGCCCGCGCCGCGCAGGAGGCACTGGACAGGATATTTGAACTTAACCAAGCCAAGGCCGAACGACGCGCCGTCTTTGGTGATCTGCGCGAGAAGCTCCGGGTCGTGCTCGAGCGTTTGGAGCGTGCCCCGGCCGAGGCCACGGTGCAACATCCGGTGACTGGTGAGCCGGTCAAGGTACACCTGTCGCGTGAAGCATTCGCCGAGGCCCTGCGCGTGATCATGTACTACGACCACAGCGACGTTGCCCGGCTGATCCTGCGCGCCTACCAAGGCGACTACGGCCCCTTCGCGCAGCGAGGCATGATGCAGAGCCGTGCCCTGCGCAACAGCTTGGCGTTCGGCATGCTGCTGTGTGTCACGTGCGCGGAGGACGTGGCGCGCATCAGACCGGACGAGATCGAGCGCGAAACGCGCGGCACCTTCCTCGGTGATGGCCGCGTACGGCGCCAGATGGAGGTCTGCAAGTTCTGGCCGAAATCGCAACTGCCGGCCGATTACGGCGAGCCGGTCCGAGTCGCCGTTCCGGTCTTGCTCCTGTCGGGCTCACTCGACCCGGTGACCCCGCCCGAATGGGGCGCGGAGGCCGCCCAGCACTTGCCCCTCAGCACGCATGTCGTTGCTCCGGGGTCGCACGGCGTGGGCGGACCATGCATCACCGAGATCATGCGCGCGTTCCTCGAACACCCGGCCCGGCCGCTGGATACTTCCTGCGTCGAGAAGCTGCAACCGGGGCCCTTCCGACTGCCGCGCGCAGAGTGAGGGCACGCTTCCCGCGCCGTCCATTGAACGCGGCGGAGGATTCCGCCCCCGCGCCGTCTGCTTGGAGTGCAGCCTTCTGCTCTGGCGGGGGTATACTCCACTGGGATTCACTGGTTATGGAAGCGTCACGATGAACAAGCACGTGCGTTTGCTGTTCCTTTCGTCCGCCGTGCTGCTCATGCTCGCGCACCCGAGCGACCGCCGGCCGGCGCTCGCCGCGGAGCCGCACTGCCTGGGCACAACGTTTCAGTACGTCGTACTGATCGGCGATCCGACGAACGAGCAGGTTGTGGTGCACGCCGTATTCGACGGCTTGCCGGCGGCGCCGGAGAAGCTGCGCGTCCGCATGGCGCGGCGTTTTGCGTATACGCGGCTGGAAGAGCCGCTGCTCGCCGGTCCGTTGCAGGCAACCGCCGACGGTCAGCCAGCGTCCGTCACACGGATCGACCCGTACACGTGGGACATCGAGCGGCAGCAAGCCCGGCAGGTGCGGCTGGAGTACGTCATTCCGTTGCGGCACCGGACGTTGCCGGACGTCATGGGTGGCCACAGCCATTACGAGTTTCCCTACCTGGCACCGGACCACGGGCTGCTCGTGGCGGCGACCATGTTCGTGGTCCCTGATGACGTGCCACCCGCCGAGATCAGCGTGCGTTTCGAGCTGCCACGCGGCTGGGAGATCACCGCGCCCTGGCCGCAGGTGGGGCCGCGGACCTTCGATCCCGGCGACGTGCGCAAGCTGCGTGACGACTTGTTTGCCGTCGGGCATTGGCAGCGACACGTAATCTCCGCGGGGTGTTTCGAGGGAGTGGTGGCATTCGCACCCGGACAAGCCGAACTCGCGGCCGCCGGACTCGCTCCGATCAAGGACATCGTCGAACACGAGTTGGCGCTGTTCGGGCAGCCTCCCCAGGGACGCTACCTGTTCCTTTTCGGTCGACCGGATGGCCCCGGCCTGGGTGGCTCACCCAAGTCCAACTCGATGACCCTGTCAGTTTCGCCACAACTGGCGCGCGGCGGCGTGAACCACCTGGCGCACCTGATCGCGCACGAGTTCTTCCACACCTGGGGCAGCGCCCACTTCGACGCCCCGGACGAGTTGCGCTGGTTCAACGAGGGTTTTACCGACTACTACGCCTACCTCGTCAGCGCCCGGGTTGGCCTGCTCACATGGGAGGCCTTCGCCGAGAAGCTGGGCGAGTGCATGCAGGGCTGCGCTGCAAACCCGTCGGCCGGGAAGCTCTCGCTCGCCGAGGCCGGTGGCGAGATCTTTTTCAAAGACCGCCATGCGCACGACCTGGTGTATCAGGGTGGCCTGGTTGTGGCGGCCTGGCTCGATCGTTCGATCCGGGCCCGCGCCCAGGGGCAGACACTCGACGACTTCATGCGTGCCTTGGTCAACGATCCCCGCTGGGAGCCCGGACAGACGGCCCCCACCATAGCCGATCTTCTCGCCACACTGAGCGCGTTTGTCGACCGCGACACTGTGGCCGAAGCCGGGCGGCTCGTGCAGGCGCCCTTTGCCTTGGATCCGGTGGCGGCCTTCGGCCAGCTCGGCCTCAGAATCCAGTGCTGTGAGAAGCCGGCCGACCTGAGCCTGCGCGCCAACCTGGACGGCACGCGCGTGATCGACCTGGATCCGGCCGGTCTGGCCGGCCGCCTGGGCATCGTCAGCGGTGACCGCTTCGTCGAGATCAACGGACGCGCGGTGACGACGGCGGACGACGTGCGGACTGCGTGGCGCGCTCCGGCCGACGGACACGTGCGTATGCTGCTGACACGGGGCGAGAAGCGAATCGCGATCGACGAAGCCTTGCCCAACGTCACCAGTTTCGTCGTCCCGCCCGAGCCGTGGCGCCAACATCTAACCACGCACCCCGCCGACCGCCGCTGATTGCCGCGCTCTGAGCGCCTGACAGAACCGAGCCGCGCGCGTGAGCAAGCGGTCTTTCGGCAACCGCTCCCGGTCGCGGCTGCTCCGTAAATCAGGATTTTCATCCCCCGTGGGTGTGGCGCAAGCCCCATGAGAACTCGGAAGGAGTTTTGGGATAGGTTCTAGTTCGCGACCAGAGCCCAAATCTCCAGTCCCCGGTCGTTGGGACTGCTCTCGGAAAGGCGGCCCGTGCTCCTGGCGGTGGAAAACGTGAATGAGAGACCGGGGACGAGCCTGCCGGCTCCCCGCGGCCTGGCCTTGAAGACCAGCCCAAGAACCGGTACATCTCGGGTTCCAGCAGCGGCACGGCCACCGATCGCCGGTCAGACCGGGGCCAGGCCGCGCCGACGCGTGAAGGGATCAAACCATGGCGGAGATGGTGCTGACAAACGGCCTGGTCGCAATCGGCTTCGCCCGCCGCGCCACGCTGGGCCTGCTCGAGGAAATCCCGGCCGACAAAGCGTGCCACCAGATCTTCCCGGGAGCCAACCACGCTCTCTGGATCGTCGGCCACCTGGCCGCCGGCGAAAACTCCTTCCTCACCAGCCTGGCCGGGGTCACGACCGATTTCCCGGCGGAATGGAACGACTTGTTCGCCACGGGTTCCACGCCGCACCCGGATCCGGGAAAATACCCAACTCTGACGGAGGTACGCGCACAGCTCGATCGGCGGCGTGAGGAGCTGATCCGCTGGTTCAAGGACATGAGCGACGAGCAGTTGGCCGCGCCCCTGCCCGCGGAATACGAGGCCTTCGCGCGCAATCACGCGGCGTTGCTGCCCTCGATTGCCTGGCATGAAGGGTTGCACGCCGGACAACTGACCGTGATCCGCAAGGCGTTGGGTCTGCCGCCGCGGTTCGCGTAGACGGAGGAACCCTGATCGGTGCCCCGCGACAGGATAAATCCCGGCCGCAGCGCCCCGCGTTCCCGGCCCGGGCATGGCCGGGCAACGGCGAGTGACCAGGTGGGCGCAAGTCTCGGCGGTTTCACGCTGATCGAGCTGCTCGTGGTTGTCGCCATCATCGCCCTGCTCATGGCCGTGCTCTTGCCGGCCTTGTCGCAGGCCCGGGCGCGGGCCCGGGTCTCGGTCTGCATGTCGAACCTGCGTCAGCTCGGCGCGGCCACGCACACTTACGGGACGGAGCACGAGGGCGCGCTTCCCCGCGGACCGAACGAACCGCTCCCATACATGCCGAATCAGAACTGGGAGGATTGGGCCACTAACCAGGTCTGGATCGGCGGGCTTCGACGTCCCAACGGGCTGGGGGCCCTGCTGAGCCGCGACCTGCACGAGTTGCGGACCTTGTTCTGCCCCGCCGACGACACCAGCGATCCCACGGAAGAGCTGCGTAAGCTGGCCGAACAGCCCGACGAAGACGCCTTCTGCTCATACTTCTACCGCCAGCGCGACCAGACGACGCACGACCGGTTGGCGAGCCTGGGTCAGAACGATCTCGGCTTCCCAGCCCGGGCTCTGGCCCTGGATGCCAACAGCCTCGGCCCCGGCGACCTGCACCGCACCAACCACGAGGCGGAGACCGTCAACATCCTGTATCTCGAAGGGCACGTCCTGACCCACGCCAACCGCGAAGACGTGTTTTCCATCCGCGAACAGGACTACTACGGCTTCCCCGGTACGATCGAGCAGCGCTTGAATGAGATCCTGTTCGCGGCCGACTACGCCGAGCGCGACGACCCCACCAAAACGCCCGAATTCCCGCGGTAGTCCCATATTGCTCAACCTTAGGCTTGCCCGCCGGGCCTGGGAAGTGCTATCCTGGGTTGTTGGAGGGAGCTTGCGCTCCGCAAACCTCCAACCGGGAGTTGGGGTTCTGCGCGCCCCGGCAACTGCACCGCAACCGCACGCCTTAAAAAAGGAGTGACTGGGATGGACAGACTGCATGGACCACGAGGATTGCTCAGCTTCTTCGCCATCGCAATTGTCGCCGCGTTGGCCGCGACCGCTATCGCCTCGGACGAGGGGGCCGCGGCCGCGGACGAGGTGAGCCAGGCGATTTACTACGATCTGATGGACAACTGGCTCTTCACGCACACGGGCGACAACCGCGGCCCCAACGGGCCGGACCTGGTCCCGGCGCGGGACAATATCGCTGCCCTGATGACGAGCTACGGCCTGACCGTCACGCTGGAGCCATTCCAGTACTCCAGCAAGACCTACCACAATGTCGTGGGAACCAAACTCGGCACGCTCTACCCCGACCAGGAATACGTCATCGGGGCCCACTACGACTCCGTCAGTAACCCGGGGGCGGATGACAATGCCAGCGGCACCGCCCTGGTGCTCGAAGCCGCGCGCATTATCTCGCAGTACGACTCGGACTACACCATCCGCTTCGTCGCGTTCAGCATGGAGGAAGTCGGCTTGGTCGGCAGCGAGGCCTACGTGAACGCGCATTATGGCGACGACATCATCGCCATGATCTCGGCGGACATGGTCGCCTATGACCCCAGCACCAACCGGGCGCGGGTCTACGGCCGCACCGCTAGTCCCGTGAAGGACGACCTGGGCGCGGCGATCATCGAGTACGGCGATGGCCTGACGTGGATAGACTCAGGCTGGATCAGCGCCAGCGACCACGCCCCCTTCGATTCCGCCGGCTTCGACGCCTGCCTGCTGATCGAAGCCGAGGTCTGGAACAATCCCTACTACCACACGCAGGACGACAACTTCGAAAACCCCAACAATCTCAATTTCGAATTCGCCGTCAAGATGACCCGCAGCGCGGTCGGCTATCTCGTGGACAATGCCGTGGTCCACGTCCCGGTTGACACACTGTCCTTCACCTATCCCAACGGTCAGCCTGAGTACGTCGATCCCGCGGGCGGAACGCTGATGCGCGTCGAAGTCACCGGCGTCGGCTCCGCCGTCCCCCAGCCCGGCACCGGCGTGCTGCACTACGACATCGGCTCCGGCTGGCAGACGGTCGCCATGGACGTCATCACCGACAACGTCTACGACGCGGTCTTCCCATCCGCAAACTGCCCCGACGACGTGTACTACTACGTCAGCGCCGAGGCCGTCGGCGGCCAGGTCTATACCAACCCCAGGAACGCCCCCGCGACCACCTACAGCGCCATCGCCGCGTACGGCGTGACCGTCTCGCTCCAGGATGACTTTGAAACCGACACGGGCTGGACCGTCGAGGCCGGCGCCGACTACGGCGACTGGGAGCGGGCCGTGCCGGCCGGCAGCGGCGGCGACCGTGGCGACCCCCCCACCGATTACGACGGCTCCGGCCGCTGTTATGTCACCGGCAATGGCGTGGACGAAGACGTTGACGGCGGCCCGACGCGACTGACGTCGCCGACGCTCGACCTGTCCGACGGCGCCGACTACTGGGTCAGCTACGCCCAGTGGTTCTACAACGACGACGGCGACGACGTGCTGCTCGTCGAAGTGTCCAACGGCGGCGGCTGGCAGACGGTCGAAAGCGTCTCCGCAACCAGCGGCTGGGAGGTCGCCGGCTTCCGCGTGGCAGGCTATGTGACACTGACGGACCAGATCGTCGTGCGCTTCACCACCGACGATTCGCCGAACGACTCTGTCACCGAGGCCGGCATCGATGCTTTCCAGGTGTACGCCTATGTCTGCGAACCCGAGTACGCCAAAGGTGACATGAACTGCGACGGCAGCATCAATGGGTTCGACATCGACCCGTTTGTGCTGGTCATCGCCAGTGAGCCACCCTATAGCGACTACTATGCGCAGTTCCCCGACTGCGATCACATGCTGGCCGACATCAACAACGACGGCCAGGTGAACGGCTTCGACATCGACCCGTTCGTGGCTTTGCTCGGCGGATAGACGCACGCCGGGCACGACGCCGGGGAACGCGCAGCGACCTGGCCCCGCGCAGCGGTTGGTCACCCCGGCGCCGCGTCCGGTGCAAAAGGCCTTTTGTGAATCGCGCAGAAGGTCGATAGGAAGAACATGGGCCCCTCCGGCCGATGAAGGCGCTAGGCCTCACGCCCTCCATCGGTATGGCGTGGGCCCGCTTCTTGCGCTCATCGTGCCGCGGCCAACGGTCAGCCCACTTGCTCCGTGTGGGGCGCGGAGGTGGAGTTGGCCTCGGCCGCGTACACGAGCACCTCGTCGTACTCGTCGTACGCCCGCCGCAACGCGGCGTGGACCAGGCCCAGGAAGAGTGGCTGCGGGCGCAGCGGCCGGCTGATCAGTTCGGGGTGCGCCTGCGTACCGACGTAGTAGGGGTGCACATCCACCGGCAGTTCCAGGATGTTCATGATTTCCGCGCGCGGCGACTTGCCCGAGAAGACCAGCCCCGCCGCTTCGAAACGTCCCAGGTAGCGCGGGTCGACCTCGTAGCGGTGGCGGAAGCGCATGCGCGTGCGCGTCCCGAACATGCGGCTCGCCAGCGTTCCCGGCTTGATGACAATGTCCTGTCCCCCGAGCCGCATCGTACCCCCCAACCCCTCGATCTTCTTCTGCTCTGGCAGGACATTGATGACCTGGTAGCGACACTCGCTGTCGATCTCGGTCGAGTTGGCATCCGTCATACCACATACGTTGCGGGCGAATTCGATCACCGCCATCTGGAAGCCGTAGCAGATGCCCAGACACGGCAGCCCGGTCGTACGGGCGTGCTTGAGGCAGGCAATCTTGCCCTCGGCCCCACGCGTTCCGAACGCACCCGGGATGATGATCCCGTCCACTCCCTGCAACGCCGCCGCGGCGTTCTCGTCGGTCATTTCGCTGGTATCCACCCAGCGCAATTGCACCTTGCAGCCCAGGTGAACACCCGCGTGCTCGAGCGCCTTGATGATGCTGGCGTATGCGTCGCGCACCGCCGTGTACTTACCCATGATGCCGATGGTGATCTGCCGTGTAGCGTCACGTAACCTAGCGGCGTAACCTGACCAGGCCTGCCGGGCCTGCTGCTCGACCTGTTCATCGACCGCGGCTTCCAGGCTGAGCCACTCGATCACCGCCTTGTCATACCCCGCTCCACGCAGCAGGTCGGGAATCAGGTACACGCTCTCACAGTCGTGCATGCTGAACACGCGGTCCGGTGGCACGTTCGAAAACAGCGCGATCTTCTCACGCACCTTGCGGGTCACCGGGTTCTGCGCCCGGCAGGCGATGATGTGCGGCTGGATGCCACACTCCATCAGGCGCCGCACGCCCAGTTGCGCCGCCTTGCTCTTCTGCTCCCCCAGGATCGACGGCTCCATCACGTACGTCAGCGCCACGAAACAGACGCCGCGCTGTCCCTCCTCGAATGCCAACTGCCGCATGGCTTCGATGTAGTAGGCGTTCTCCACGTCGCCCACTGTCCCGCCGATTTCGATGAACACCACGTCAGCCTGGGTTGCGACCGCGAGCTCGCGGACGTGGTTTTTCACTTCGCCGGTGACGTGCGGGATCATCTGCACATCGCGGCCGAGGTAGCCGCCGGTCCGCTCGCGATCAAGCACGCGGCGATAGATCTGGCCGCTGGTGGTGAAGTTCAGGCGGGTCAGATCCAGGTCGAGGGCGCGTTCGTACGTGCCCAGGTCCATGTCGCACTCCGTTCCGTCGTCGAGCACGAAAACCTCGCCGTGCCGAAACGGGTTCAGCGTGCCCGAGTCGATATTGAGATAGCCTTCGAGCTTGATGGGGGCGACCGTGAGCCCCTTGTCCTGGAGGCACTTGGCCAGCGACGAGCTGAAAATCCCCTTGCCCAACCCACTCATCACCGTCCCGAGCACGACCACGTACTTGGCGGAACCGAGTTTGTAGCCCGCCGGCAGCGGCAGGTAAAACTCCGTATCACCGGACCGATCCCTGATTGCGTCGAAGATACGATCAGCGTCCATCATGATTAGATCCAGCCTCGCGTCGGACCAAAACTCCTGCTTCCTCGCCGCTGCGCGGCCCGCGCTCCCTCACCCGCCGCGGCGCATCTGCCAGCGCCGCACAAACTCCGCGTAATCTTGAGGCGTGTCGATGCCGACCCAGGCCCTCTCAACCACGTGGACCGCAATCGCGCGCCCATGCTCGAGCACGCGCAGTTGCTCCAGTCGTTCAATCCGTTCCAGGCGACTCGGTCCCCACCCCGTCAGTTCCAGCAGGAAATCTCGCCGGTACGCGTACACCCCCACGTGCAACAGCCAGCCCACAGCGTCGGCCACCTCGGCGACCGAGCCCCGGGGGAACGGCACCAGCGCCCTCGAAAAATACAGGGCCCGGCCGGCCTCATCACACACCACCTTCACACAGTTGGGATCACGCGGATCCTCCCCCGCTGGGAACGGTGCCGCTAGCGTCGCGACCGGCGCCACCGCGTCCCCGCTAAGCCGCTCCACCAGCCGATCCAGGTCAGCCGGGTCAATCTCCGGCTCGTCGCCTTGCACATTCACGATGATATCGGTGGCCGTCCCGTCGAGCGTGGCGACCACCTCGGCGATGCGGTCGGTCCCGGAAGCATGGTCGGGACGTGTCATCACGGCTTCGCCCCCGAACGCCGCCACCGCCACACTGATTCGCTCATCATCCGTCGCCACGATGCAGCGGCGCACACACCGAGCCGCGGCCACGCGTTCACACACATGTTGGATCAGGGGTTTGCCAGTCTGATTGGCGAGAGCCTTCCCCGAGAAACGCGTCGAGCCGTAGCGTGCCGGGATGATAGCAACTACGTCCACGCCCGCAGGCGTACCGGCTTTTGGGGGTCCGCACGCAACCGATCATAGCAAGTCGATCGCCAACTGCAAGCCCAACCGCGCGAACGCAGCGATTCCGTAAGTCTCTCGGGAGGGCGAGATGCGGCAGGGGTTTACGGCCGAATTGCGGCTGGTGCAGGTTCGTGGGGTAGTCTCGGAGCTGTTTGAGTGATAGGGGGCGGGGCACGCCGGGGTGACGCGTTCTGGATCAGGCCTGAGGATCGCGCTACGCCGGATGCTGCCGCCTGGGCGGGGCGCGCGGCGCCGTTGCCGATGGGCTCACGTGCAGTTCGGCGGCGACTTGGCGGGCTACCTGCAGCCGGCTTCCGGCAACGCGTGCCGCAGGTTTGAGATCCCGACGGTAGA
>JAHJAR010000355.1 GCA_018814045.1 Planctomycetota bacterium
GCGCAAGTCCTGCAAGCCTTCGTGCAGCCGCTGGAAGTTGCGCTGCCGCGCTTCGATAAAGCCCGGCAGCTTGCGCAACTGCGACACGCCGACGGCGGCCTGCATGTCCGTCGCTTTCAGGTTATAGCCGATGTGCGAGTATGTGTACTTGTGATCGTAGCCCGCGGGCAAGTCACCCAACTGCCATTCATACCGCCGGCCACACGTGTTGTCCTGGCCGGGTGCGCACCAGCAATCGCGTCCCCAATCGCGGAACGACTCGACCAGCCGGCGCAGGTGACCGTTGTCGGTCACAACGGCGCCGCCTTCACCCGTCGTGATGTGGTGCGCGGGGTAAAAGCTGGCCGTGGCGAGTTCTCCGAAGGTGCCCACGTGGCGGCCCTGGTAGGTAGCGCCGAGCGCATCGCAGCAGTCCTCGATCAACCACAAGCCGTGCTGGTCGCAAAACGCCCGCACCGCCCCCAGATCGAACGGATTGCCCAGCGTGTGCGCCAGGAAGACCGCTTTGGTGCGTGCGCTGCGCGCGTCTTCGAGCTGCGACACGTCCACCGCATAAGTCGGGACAAACACGTCCACGAACACGGGGACCAGGCGGTTCTGCACGATCGGCGTCACAGTGGTCGGGAACCCGGCGGCTACGGTAATCACTTCATCACCGGGTCGCAGGGCCCGTTCGTTCAGCTTGGGCGACGTGAGGGCCGTCAGGGCCAGCAGGTTCGCCGATGAGCCGGAGTTTACCAGCGTGGCGTGCTGCACGCCGAAGACCACGGCCAGCTCGCGCTCGAACTGCGCGGCGAAGCGGCCGGTGGTCAGCCAGAAGTCGAGCGTGGCGGCCGCGAGCGACTGCATGTCTTCGGCGTTGAAGACGCGGCCGGAGACGGGCACCGGCGTCTGCCCTGGCACGAACTTCTGTTCCCCAAACGCCGCCTCATGGTATTCCGCCACCAGCGCCAGGATGCGCTCGCGCAAATCAGCAGTCTGTTCAGCCATCGCATCTGATCCTCATGCGGTCACAGGCTCCACCCGGGCGCGTTCGTGGGCCTCGATATCCGCGTGGCAGGCGGCGCGCATGCTCGCCCGATCCCCATCGACGTAGAAACGCCGATACCAATCCGCGGTCCGCGTAACGGTCTCCGCCAGCGACCAGCGCGGCTGCCAACCGAGCTGCCACAGCGCCTGGTCGATGTTCAGGCGCAGGACGTTCGCTTCGTGCGGTTGGTCCGGGTCGCTGACGTCCTGCCAACTTCCGCCGCCCCAGGCCGCGATAAACAACTCCAGCAGTTCGCGGACCGTTGCGTCCTGGCCCGGCAATGGGCCGAAATTCCACGCCGCGCACCAGCGCGGGTCTTCCGCGGTCAGCATGCGCGCTGCGAGGCTCAGGTATCCATCCAGCGGCTCCAACACGTGCTGCCAGGGCCGCACGGCGCGCGGGCTGCGCACGGGCACCGGCTCGCCCGCCTGCAAGTTGCGCACGATGTCCGCGACGATGCGGTCCTTGGACCAGTCGCCGCCCCCGATCACGTTTCCCGCCCGCACCGAGGCCAGCTTTACACCGTGCTCGGCCAGCCGTTGCGGTGAAAAAAACGAGCGCCGGTAGGCGGCGGTCAGGATCTCCGCCGCGCCCTTGCTGGCGCTGTACGGATCGTGGCCACCCATGGGGTCGATTTCGCGATAGCCCCAGATCTGCTCGCGGTTCTCGTAGCACTTGTCGCTGGTCACTACCAGTACAACGCCGGGCCGGCCGACCTGACGTACGGCGTCGAGCAAGCTGGCGGTGCCGATCACGTTGACTTCAAACGTCTCGCGGGGGAGTCGATAGCTGTCGCGCACCAGGGCCTGCGCCGCCATGTGGATGACCACATCCGCCTCGGCGGCCCGGAGAGCGTCTTCCAAGCGTTGCGCGTCGCGGATGTCGGCCTCGTGGTGTGCGACCAACAGGTCGCGCACGCCGGCGGCTTCGAAGTTGCTGGGTCTGGTGTGCGGCGGCAGGGCGTAGCCCGTCACGCGTGCCCCCAGGCGCTGTAGCCAGATCGCCAACCAGGAGCCCTTGAAACCAGTGTGACCGGTGAGAAAAACCGAGCGCCCGGAGAAGGCGTCGCCGTAAGCCGCGCTCATGTCCAGACTTTCCAGGGAACGTTACCAGAATCCCACATGTCGTTGAGCGCCTTGAATTCGCGGAAGGTGTCCATGGCGTAAAAGAAGCCCTCGTGCCGGTACGCCACCAACTGCCGCTCGTGCGCGAGGCGCTCCAGTGCTTCGCGTTCGAGCACGCAGGTGTCCCCACTCAGGTAGTCGAGCACGCGCCGGTTGAAGACGAAGTACCCCACGTTGACCCAGTCGTCCAGGACGGGCTTCTCCTGGAACTGCCGCACCTGCCCGTTGTTGTCCAGGTTCACGATCCCGTAGCGCGAACGGGGCCGCATCGTGGTGAGCGTGGCCAGCTTTTCGTGGCGGCGATGGAACTCGAGCAGCTTCTGGATGTTCACGTCGGACAGGCCATCGCCGTAAGTCACCATGAAGGTGTCGTCGTCGATGTAGCGCTCGATGCGTTTGATACGTCCGCCGGTCATGGTCTCCGCGCCGGTATCGGCCAGCGTGACGCTGAAGTCGGTCTCGTCGTGCACGTCGTGGTAGGTCGTGCTTTGCTTGTGGCCGAGGCAGATCGTGAAATCGTTGTTCAGCGCCTCGTAGTTCAGGAAGTACTCCTTGATCATGTTGCCACGGTACCCCAGGCAGATCACGAAGTCGCGATGCCCGTAGTGGGCATAGGTCTTCATGATGTGCCACAGCACCGGGCGCTTCCCGACTTCCACGAGCGGCTTGGGCCGAAACTCGGTCTCCTCACGCATGCGCGTCCCCAGACCGCCACAGAGAATCACGACTTTCATGTCACCGCTCTTCCGAACATACACCAAACTACGAGCCGCTTCACGCGCCTGCACATCCGCGGTGCCTGCGTCGGTCAGCGCACACGCGGTCCGGTCCGAGAATATACAACCCCCCCGCAGCGATGGCAAACTGGCCGGCGCGCCGGCCCCGGCGGCGCCGCTCAGATCGGGCAGACGAGCTTCCTCAGTCGCTCGGTCAGCTTGTGGTTCGCGCGGCGGTCGACCGGGCGCTTGGCCTGCACGACCTGTTTCAGCGCCGGACACAATCCCATGGCGGCCTCCTCCGCAGAATCTCTCAACGTGCGGCGGAATCGGTGCTATACGAGCGCGGCTGACGTCCTTTGCGGCTCGCGTGCGGCGCCGGCTATAATCAGGTCAGCAATGCAGTGCGGAAGAGTTATCGGTCGGCACCCCCTACCCGGCCGCCTGCTCCGCGGCCGAATCGGGGAGTCTCGATGGCGCCCCTGACGAAAAACGAGTCCAATCTGGTCGATGCCGGAGTATCACTGCGTTAAGAGCCGCAACGATATCGAATGGTCTGGCTCTGGTGGACGAGACGCGAGGCGGGAGGCGCGTGGATTAGCTGGGAGAGCTTCTTTGGACCATCGCGGTCGCGTCATCGGGCACCTTGTCGGCCTCGTTCTGGCAGCGCTGGGGTGTCTCGCGCCGACAGCGTGGGTTGCGGGCCCGGCCGCCGCCGCCTTGCTGCTGTGGGCCCCCGGCCACCTGCTGCTCAGACGGCTGTACCGGGGGCAAAGCTGCCGCGGCTCGCATTGGTTGGCTGTGGCAGCGTCAATAACGCTGATGCCGGTGCCGCTCGCGTGGGTGTGGCGGTGGTCCAACAGCTTCGCGGCCATCCTGGCGTGCGTGCTGGGCGTGAACCTGATGCTGTTGGTTGTGTGCGGGCATTCCGCAGCCGTGCCCCGGCCGCGGGCCATGTTTCCAACTCGCCGCACGCGGCTGCTGTTTGCCGCGCTGCTCGCCTGGGTCACGGTGTGTGTCTTCTGCGCGTACTGGCTGCCGGAAGCCGGGGGGCGCGTCGGGACGCGCGCCGCGCACGACTATGTCAAGCACCACGCGGTGCTGCTGTCGCTGGAGCGTTACCCCCTGCCGCTGCATAACGTCTTCTATGCCGCCGAAGCGGATACCGCGTACTATTACTACGAGTATCACTACCTGGTGCCGGCCGCGTTGCGCAAGCTCACGCACGATCGCCTTTCGGTCGGCGAAGCCTTGGGCTTCACTAGCGCACTACTCGCGGCCGCCTTCCTTGCCCTGACGTATCTGCTGGCGCGCGATGTGCTGCATTCGAGCGCAGCCGCCCTGTTTGCCGCCGCATGTGTCAGCATCATTGGCGGGTGGGATGTGATTCCGGTGGCTCTTCAGATCATGGGGGGAGGCTCACCGCGCATCGTGCTGGACTCGTGGAGCCCGGTGCCCTGGCGAATCCACAACGTGGCGACGCAGTTCACCTGGTGCCCGCAACACATCGCGGCCACTCTGGCGTTGCTGCTGGCGTGTCACGCGCTGCGCCGCGCACCATCCGCACGCTGGTGGATCTGGCTGGGGCCAATGATCGGTGCCGCGATCTTCGGCACCAGCGTCTATCTGGCCATGACGATCTTCCTGGCCACTGCGGCATATGTGGGCCTGCGGCTGCTCGAGTTGCGGCACGAAGCGCGGACATTGGGGCGGACGTCCCTGGCGGTGCTCGCGATCACGGCACTGGGCGTGGTTCTGATGGGGGTGCAAGCCTGGCAGTATCACCTGATGGGACAGCGATTTCCGGGTGGGCTGACAGCCCAGTGGGATCGCTTCGCCTATGCGTTCTTCGGACGCCTCGTCCCTCCGGGGCCGTTGGCCAACTACCTGGATGGCTGGTGGATCGCGCTGGTGGATTTCGGCCTGCCCGGGCTGGCGCTGTTGCCGATGGCTTTCACGCTGCGCGCGCGACTGTGGCGTAACGCGGGCATGCGGCTGCTCGTGCTCGTCAGCGCCGTAGGCCTGGTGGCCGTTTTTACGCTGCGGAGCAACATCAACCCTGGTTTCGACTACAGCTTCCGCGTGGCGACCATCCCCGCCAACGTCCTCGCCGCGATCTGCGCCGGGGCGTTGCTGCGCGGCAGACGATCGGTCGCGCGCCGGCGTTTTTGGCGCCGACCGGTCATCGTCGTCGGCGTGTTGCTGGGGCTGCCGGTCGGGTTTTACGAGTTACCGCTGACGGCGGTGCGCTCGCTAGTCCTCAAGGAGCGCCACGCCGCGGATGGCGGTGCCATCAGTTATCTCCGCACGCAGACTCCGCCTGATGCCGTGGTTCAGGGTGACCCGCTCGAACGGGTGAGCCTCCCGCAGCTCATCCAACGTCAGATGGGCGTGCTCGATCCGGACAATCCGCACGTGCGCGTCTTCATGCCCCGCGATTTCGCCGCCATGCAGGCGAACGCCGCCGCCGTCCAACAAGCATTTGCGACCGAATCGGGGCCGCGAGCTTGGACGACGCTGCGGCGACTGGGGGTCACGCACGTTCTGGTCGGCAGCGCCGAACGCCGCAACTGGGGAGAACTGCCCCAATTCGCTGATGCATCCCATTTCGAGATCGTATACAAAGACAAACATGCGGCCGTTTATCGCCTGCGCACCGACGTTGAGGGACACGCGCACGAGCAGCGGCCGGCATCAGCGCCCACGCGGACGGAGTCGCCATGACGATTTCAGCACCGATACCACCCGGGAAGCGCGTTTGGCGGGTTGGTCGCCGCGGCGTCGCCATCATGGTCCTGCTCGCCACCGCGACAACCACGCAGGCCCAATCCGATTTGGTGACGATCAGTGGAGGTGTTGATGCGACCGGGCATCAATACGTGTGGACGGTGACGAACAAGCATGACTCGCCGCTGGTGTTCATCCACTTCCCGCAGTCTCACGCGGACACGTTCATCGCCCCCGCGGGCTGGACGGCCTCGCGGAATCCGCCGCAGGCCCGCAAAGGCCCGCCCGTCGGCCTGGCCGAGGCGCCCTCACCGAAACTCGGCATCCAGCCCGGCCAATCCGTGCAGTTCACGATGCGGATCAACGCGGCGGGCGCGCGGCGCGGCTTCGCGTCCGTGCCGGTCCGTTTTGCCGACGGGACGGAAGCGCTGGTGGGCGGAGTAGCAGTCCCGGAATCCCCATCCAAGTATGAGCATTTCATGGTCCCCGTGGTGTTCGCGGTGATTCTGGTCATCACAGTGGCGATACAGCTTCGGCGTCGGCGGAAGTCGGAGGCCGCGGCGGAGCCCCAAACGCCGCCGGAATCAGCGGAATGACGCCGGGCCACCGCGCCAGGCGCGGCTGGCACGCCATCTGAGGCGAACCGCGGGCCTACCTGGCGAGCCGGTTCGTTCCGGCCTCCAGCACGGCCAGAAGCGCTGCCTGGTTCTCCTTCCAGGCCTGCGGGCCCGGGGCATCGCGCGGCAGCTCTAGTGTAATTGTCGGAATTTCCTGATCGACGCCGGCCCAGCTCCCGAAGCTGCCGGGCGTGGGGTATCCCATGGTCGGCTGGACGGGGTAGCCGTTCTCGCGCGCCATCCGCGCCGCCACCGTCCTGGCCGGCCCGTCGAAATTGTTGCAGTGCTTGCCGCGGGCGATCGAGTGGATCGAAACGATGCAAGACGGTCTCAGCATTCTGACCGCGCGCATGATGACCACCGTCTCGGGCTCGCTGGCCGCTTTGCTGCCACCAAAGCTGGCCGAAGTTGGCCGGGATCGCTTCCAGTTCCTGGCCGGGAAGTTGCGGTTGAGATCTACGCCGCGCGCATTGCGGCGTGTGCGCGCCTTGAGGCCGTCCGGGTTCGCGGCCGGCAACACCGCGATGTACGTGCCCGCGTACGCTTCCGGGTGTTCATGCAGATACTCGACGAGCTTGCGGGCGACGTAGGCACTGGTCGGTTCACTGCCGTGGATCCCGCCGAAGATGAAGGCGGGGCGCGGTGCATCGCCAAAAATGTGCATCTCGATCGGCTTGCCGGAGACGGACCGGCCCAGTTCGACCGTGCGCACGCGCGCCACGGCTGTCCGTGGCGGGCTCTTCGATCGTCGAGACGCGGGGGGGCGCAGCTCGGGCTCGGGAACCG
The DNA here is from genome assembly GCA_018814045.1 of Planctomycetota bacterium. GTDB lineage: Bacteria > Planctomycetota > Phycisphaerae > UBA1845 > Fen-1342 > JAHJAR01. The sequence continues at coordinate 7,001 of JAHJAR010000355.1, forward strand.
GCGCGGGAACAGAGACGCGTTCCGGCTGCGTGCAGGCCAGGCCGATCATTGCGATCATCATGAGAACAACTCCGCGCAACCCCAGAGCGGCCGCACCGAAAGTGTGCGCCGACCGACCGCGTCCAGTTTCGGATCGGCGTACGGTATGCGAACGGCTGTCCACTACCCTGCCCTCCTGTCTATGGTCGCATCCATGCTCTACTTGCCGAGCGGCTGGACACCCAGCGTTCTGACGAGGAATGCCCACTTGTCGGCGATCTCCTCGATGATCTTGGCGGTCGGCTTTCCGGCTCCGTGTCCGGCCCGCGTCTCGATGCGAATCAGCGTCGGCTTATCGCCCGCGTGCGCAGCCTGTAGCGCCGCGGCGAACTTGAAGCTGTGGCTCGGCACGACACGGTCGTCGTGGTCGGCGGTCGTGATCAGCGTCGCGGGATACGCCGTGCCCGGCTTCAGGTTGTGCAGCGGGCTGTAGGCCCGCAAGACTTCGAACATCTGCGGGTCGTCAGGTGAGCCGTAATCGGAGGTCCATGCCCAGCCGATCGTGAACTTGTGAAAGCGGAGCATGTCCATGACACCCACGTCCGGCAGGCAGGCCCCAAACAGCTCCGGGCGCTGCGTCATGCAGGCCCCGACCAGCAGGCCACCATTGCTGGCTCCACCGATCGCCAGCTTGTCCGGCCGCGTGTATTTGTTTTCAATCAGCCACTCGGCGGCCGCGATGAAGTCGTCAAAGCAGTTCTGCTTGTTCTTGAGCCGCCCGGCATCATGCCAGGCCTTGCCGTATTCGCCGCCCCCGCGGATGTTCGGCATGGCGTAAACGCCGCCCATCTCCATCCACACGACGTTGCTGATCGAGAACCAGGGCGAGAGCGAGACGTTGAAGCCGCCATAGCCATAGAGATAGGCGGGGTTGCTGCCGTCGAGCTTCAGGTCCTTCTCGTGCGTGATGAACATCGGCACGCGTGTGCCGTCCCGGCTGGTGTAAAACACTTGCTTGGTGACGAACGAGTCCGGGTCGAAGTCGATCTGGGGCTGCTTGCAGATCGTGCTGCGACCGGTCTGCATGTCGTAGCGATAGACCGTGGTCGGTACACCGAAGCTCGTAAAGGCGTAGAACGTCTCGGTCTCGTCGCGTTTGCCGCCGAAGCCACCGGCGCTGCCGATCCCCGGGAATTCGACGTCGCGGACGTGCTTCCCGCTTAGATCGAACAGCTTGACCTGTGAGTAGGCATCCTTCAGGTAACTGGCGACAAACGTGTCGTTCAGCACGTTGACGCCTTGCAGCGTTTCCTGCGCCTGGGGGATGATCTCCTTCCAGTTCTCGCGCTCCGGGCGACGGGTATAGATCGCGATCACGCGCCCGCGCGGCGCGGCGAGGTCGGTGTTGAACCAGAAGAGTGGGCCATCGTTGTCGATGAAGCTGTATTGCGCATCGAAGTCGTCGAGCAGCTCGACGATTCTCCTGTCGCCACCTTCGAGATCCATGTAGTACACGCGGTTCTTGCGCTCAGTGCCCTTCGAGATCGAGATGATCAGGTAGCGGCCGTCGTCGGTGACATCCCCGGAGAAGCCCCACTCCTTCTCGTCCGGACGGTGATAGACGAGCTTGTCGCCGGCCTGGTCCGTGCCAAGCCGGTGGAAGTAGAGCTTGTTGTAGTAGTTCACGCTTTCCAGCTTGCCGTCCTGCGGCTCGTCGAAACGGCTGTAGTAGAAACCCGAGCCGTCCTTGGTCCACGAGACGCCAGAGAACTTGATCCACTTGATGTGGTCCGGCAGGTCCTTGCCCGTGTCGATATCGCGCACGCGGTATTCGACCCAGTCGGAACCGGCATCCGCCAGTCCGTACGCGAAGAGCTTGCCATCGTCACTGATCGCACCGCCCGCCAAGGCCACCGTGCCGTCTTCAGAGAGCTTGTTCGGGTCCAGCAGCACGCGCGGCGTGGCGTCCAGGGACTCCGCCACATAGAGGACCGACTGGTTCTGCAAGCCGTCATTCTTGCTGAAGAAGTAGCGGCCTCCATGGCGCGCGGGGGTGCCGTATTTTTCGTAGTCCCAGAGCCTGGTCAGGCGCTTGCGGATTTGCTCGCGCTGCGGAATCGCCTCCAGGTAGCCGAATGTGATCTTGTTCTCCGCCTCGATCCAGGCCTTGATCTCGGGCGAGTCGAGGTTTTCCATCCAGCGGTACGGATCGGCGACCTTGGTGCCGTGGCAGTCATCCACCACGTCGACCTTCTTCGCCTGCGGGTACTTAAAGGGAGCGTCGCTCACGCGGGCGGTCTGTCCCCAGACGGTTGCCCCACAGCCGGCCAGCGTGATGATGGTTGCCGCAACGATAGACTGCTCAAGCCGCTTCACGTCGATCTCCTGGACATATGCACGAGTGTCGCTCGCCCCTCACCCGCCGTCACCGTAACGGCACCGCACATCTTCTCTCAAATCGCTGGTGACGGCAACAGAGGGTCAGCCGGTGGCGGCGGCCACGCGGGGCTGGCGGTGGCGACGCGCCCCGAGGCCTGCCGATAGAATCCGGGCGGGACCGCCGTGCCGCCGGCCGGGCAGCGCTGCATGAGGCGAGGGCCATCATGGAAAGGACGCACGAAGACGCACCAGAACTCGCCGAGCTTCGCCGGCGAATCGATGCCCTCGACGCGCAACTGGTAAAGCTGATCAGTGAGCGCGGGCGTCTGGCGGTCGAGATCGGCCGGCACAAGTGTGCCACCGGCACGCCGAGTTACGCCCCGGATCGTGAGACGTTGGTTCTGGGGCGGCTGCGCGAACTCAACCGCGGCCCCTTCCCGGATGCGGTGCTCCAGACGATATACCGCGAGTTGATGAGCGGTTCGCTGGCCCTGGAGCGTCCGCCGCGGATCGCCTTTCTCGGCCCACGCGGCAGCTTCTCACACCTGGCCGCGGCGGAGCGTTTTGGAGCCGCCGTGGAGTACGAAGCGGTCGCGGACATCCGCGGTGCGTTCGCCGAGGTGGAGCGGGAACACGTCGATTACGCCGTCGTCCCGGTCGAGAACACGCTCGGTGGCGGCGTGATCGATACGCTGGACGCATTCGTGAACTGCCGCGTGCGGATCTGCGCCGAGATCAACCGCGTGATCCACCACAACGTGCTGTCGCGCACGCCGCTGGAGCAGGTCGAGCGGCTCTATTCCAAGCCGGAGGTGTTCGACCAGTGCCGGCAATGGCTGGCGGAGACGGGGTTGCTGTCGCGCGCGATTCCGGTCGCCAGCACGAGCAAGGCGGCGGAGCTCTTCGGGTTGCCCATCCTGTTCAGGAACATCGAGGACGACCCGAACAATGTCACGCGCTTCTTCGTTTTGGGACGCGAGCCGGCCCGCCCCACCGGCAACGACAAGACCGCCCTGATGTTTGCCGCCGCCGACCGTGCGGGAGCGCTGGTGGAGATACTCGACGTGTTTCGCGTAGCACAGGTCAACCTGACCATGATCACATCGCGCCCCAGCCGTCATCGCAACTGGGACTACTACTTCTTCGTCGATGCGACGGGCCACGCGGACGAGCCGCCGCTGTCAGACGCGGTCAGACGGGCGCGCCAACTCTGCCTGCATCTTTCGGTGCTGGGATCGTTCCCTCGCGCGCCAGAGGTCGTGTGATGCTGTGCCACGGGGCGCTGCCAGAGCTTGTTTCATTTTGATGTAGCGTTTGGGCCTGACCACGTACGATCTGCGGCACACGTTTGCGCAAGCCGACATCGACGCGGGCGAACACCCCGAGATCGTGACGAAGATGCTGCAGCACAAGACCAGCCGCATGGTTTGGACGTACGCGGAAATCCGTGACGAGCGGATGCAGGAAGCAGCGGAGAATCTGATGGTGCGGAGGGCTGCTGATGCGGGATGACTCGCATGGGTTAGAATGCGGGCATGGCTCCAGACATCCTGACATGCATCGGTTTGGACCTTTGTTCTCAGGCCTTTCTTGCGGATTCAGCCCTGCGACACCGTCATAGAAAGTGACGATTTTTCTCCGGCCAACCCCGCGGCCATTCGTCTGCAAGGCCGCATTCTTCGGTGTTTCTCCAGCGTTGCGAGCTATCACCTCGGCTTTCGAGTGGTCAGAAACGGTCACGGGCAGGTCAGGATGTCTGGACCCA
>JAHJAR010000356.1 GCA_018814045.1 Planctomycetota bacterium
CACCAGTCCGTGCTCCTTCCCGTGCCGGAAGATCTCGACCGCCCACTCGCAGGTAATCAGCGGCTCGTTGTACGTGCTCGTGATCGTCGCGCAGCCGTGCTCGACCGCCAGCGTGGCGAGGCGTTCCGCGGCGATGTACTGCGGATGCACGACCGCCTGGTCGTCGCGCAGCGTCTGGCTGGTAATCCAGTTCTGGCAATACGGGCAGTGGAAATCGCAGCCCAGCATACCGAACGAGAGTGCTTCGCGGCCGGGAAAGGCGTGGTAGAAGGGCTTCTTCTCGATCGGATCGATCGCCAGCGAGGAAACATATCCGTGCGGCACGCGCAACTCGCCGCCGCGATTGAAACGCACATGGCAGACGCCGTGGCGCTCCTTCTGTATCCGGCAGCGGTGGGCGCAAGCCAGGCAGCGCACCACGCCCTCGCCCTCGTCACGAACCAGGGCCGCCGCGGCGGGCGCCGAATGATCGTACAAGAGGTGTTTCAGTGCGGTGGATTCGGTAGGAGGCGATGACACAGTGCTGATCTCCCGGCGCGTCGACGCCAGCCGGTCCCGCCAAACGCCGCCATGCGAGCGGTTCGCCCCGAACCGCGCTTACGGCTTCACGACCGGCCGGCCGACGCTGTGGTACTCGATATTGTAGCCGGCGATGGTGTCGTTGGCGTAGATGTTGCGGCCGTCGAAGATGAGTGGCTGCTTCATCCTCGCCCGCATCGTGTCGAAGTCGGGACTGCGAAACTCGTTCCACTCGGTCATGATCAGCAGGGCATCCACATCCGTCAGCATTTCGTACGCGTCCCTGCTGTAGCCGAGCCGCTCGCCAAAGACGGCCCGCGTGTTGTCCAACGCCTCGGGATCGTAGACGACGATCTCGGCCCCGGCCTCGAGTAGTTCGCTGATGATCGTGATAGCCGGGGCTTCGCGGATGTCGTCGGTCTTGGGCTTGAAGGCTAGACCCCACACGGCCAGACGCTTGCCTTTCAGATCCTTGCCGAGCCGGTCCAGCACCTTGCGCACCATCAGGGCGCGCTGCTTCTGATTGCGGCGGTGGACCGCATCGAGAATCTGGCACTCGACGCCGGCACTGCGCGCCGTGTCGGCCAGGGCTTGCACATCCTTGGGGAAGCAGCTCCCGCCGTAACCCACACCTGGGTAGAGGAAGTGGTAGCCGATCCGGGCATCGGACCCCATCCCGATCCGCACCTCGTCTACATTCACGTCGAACCGCTCGCAGATTTCAGCGACCTCATTGATGAAGCTGATCCGCGTCGACAGGTAGGCGTTGGCGGCGTACTTCGACATCTCCGCCGCCAACCGGCTCATGCAGTGGATCGGCTTGTTGTTGCGTACGAACGGCTTGTACAGCTCGGCAATGGTCTCGGCGGCTTCGGGGTTGTCTGCACCGATAACCACCCGGTCGGGCCGCAGAAAATCATCCACCGCCGTCCCTTCCTTCAGGAACTCCGGATTGCTGACCACGTCGAAGGGGTGCTGCGTGTGCCGGGCCATGATGGCTTCAACGCGTGCCCCCGTCCCGACCGGCACGGTGCTCTTGTTGACCACAATGGTGTGCCCCGAGAGGGCCTGCCCGACACCCGCAGCCACGGCCTCGACGGCCGAGAGATCGGCCGAGCCGTCCGGCTTGGGCGGCGTGCCGACGGCAATGAAGACTACCCGCGCCGGCGAGACTCCTTCCACCAGGTTGGCCGTGAAGCGCAGCCGGCCCGCGCGCATGTTGGCGCCCATCAGTTCGGCCAGGCCGGGCTCGAAGATCGGACACTCACCTTTGGACAGGCGCGCCACCTTGTCGGTGTCGTTGTCCACACAGATGACGTGGTTGCCACTGTCGGCCAGGCATGCGCCCGTCACCAACCCAACGTAGCCACTACCAATAACGCAAACGCGCATACTCAGTTTCCTTCCACGTCAAAACCGGCCGAATTCTTACGCGACCCGTCGCCAATCGGCTCCGATTATCCCTATAATCGCCGACACCGTTACGGTCGCGCGTCGAGTAACCTCGACGTCCGCCGGACAATTGAAAATCGTATCGTTGTGGAGGTCAACCGTGCAAATCCTCGTGACCGGATGCGCCGGTTTTATTGGATATCATCTCAGCCAACGCCTGCTGGCCGAGGGGCACACGGTCGTCGGTATGGACGACTTCTCGTCGGGTCAGAAGATCAACTCCGACGCGCTGCGCCAGCAGCCCCGCTTTCGCTTCGTCCAGCACAACGTGGCCGAACCTCTGACGATCACAGACCACTTCGACCAGATTTATAATATGGCCTGCCCGGCTTCGCCCGCGGACTTCGACCGCCGGCGGCTGCATATTCTGGCCACCTGCTCCCGCGGCCCATGGAACTTGGCCGAACTCGCCCTGCGCTGCGACGCCCGCCTGTTTCACGCCAGCACCAGCGAGGTTTATGGCGACCCGCTGGTAAACCCCCAGATTGAATCCTACTGGGGCAACGTCAGTTGCAACGGCCCCCGCTCGTGCTACGACGAAGGCAAACGCTTCGCCGAGGCCCTGCTGGCGGCCTACCGCCGCGAGTATGGCCTGAAAACACGCATCGCCCGCATTTTCAATACGTATGGACCGCGCATGCGCGCCGACGACGGACGAGCCCTGCCCAACTTCATCAACCAGGCTCTGACCGGCCAACCGCTCACCGTTCATGGCCAGGGCCAGCAGACGCGCAGCTTCTGTTACGTCGATGATCTGGTCGACGGCATCATCCGCCTGACGAACAGCGCTGTGGACGAGCCGGTCAACCTCGGCAACCCCGTCGAGATCACCGTGCTCGAGATCGCGGAAGAGATCATCCGCCTCTGCAACAGCTCCAGCACGGTGATCCACGTTCCCCGGCCACAGGACGACCCGAACATCCGCCGTCCCGACATCACCCGCGCCCAAACGCTGCTGGGTTGGGACCCGACGGTCGAGCGCTCGGTGGGCTTGGCCCGCGTGGTCGAGTGGTTCCGGGAACACCCACCTCGGTAACGTTCGCATTGAGCAGTGACTGCAATGACTTCAACTTGGGTGGCACGAGCGTCGCGCCCGTTGCAGCGACAGGCCAGACGCCTGTCCCACCCTGAGTACGTTCAGTTTTCAACGAGTCACCGCACTAGGTATCGGCGCATACCGATCAACTCCGTCGCCGCGCTTGGGCGGTTGCCCACCTGCGCCAGCGCCGCGGCTGGTTCCGCACACTGCGGGCTTGGACTTTATCAGACGACTCGGCGGCGCAGCGTCCCAGTAAACGCTGTCCATCATGCCAAGCGGGCCTAGCTTCCGTTCTCGGCGAAGCCGGGCACGCACATGTTCGATAGTCATCTCGGCGTAGTCTCACGACTTCCCTGATAGTTGAGGTACACCCGTGCGCTGGCGCCGTTCAGAAAACCGGGATGGTGAAGCCGCAGCCGGCACCGTCTGCCTGCGCCGCGGCGAGCTGCTGGCCTCGTTTGGGATTCTGATTGTGACCATCATCGTGGCGGCCCTGGCCATCACGGTGCTGGTTCAGGGGCATCTGCTCCAGCGGCAGATGCGGAGCCGGGTCAGTGAGGCCGCCCCGGCCATGATGAAACTCCTGGCGCAGACCGTGCGGCAGAACATCAGCGCCCCGGTCGCCGAGTTGCAGCGCTTGGCGGACGACCTGACGCTGATCAGCAGCGTGCAGCACTGCCGCATCTACCAGGCCCAGCCGCCTGTGACCGACGCGCTCGGGCCATCTCCGCCATCGGGGGCCAGTGCGACGACGCCCAACCAGCGCCCGCCAGCGGTCGCCACGGCGAGCGCGGCCGATCCCAAGCAGGTACTGCTGGAGCTGCACACGGACATCCGGGACGAGAACGGCGTGGAACTCGGGGCACTGGAGATCGGCTTCGGTGTGGCCAGCGTGACGCCCCCGGCGGGAATGCTCTGGTCTGCCGCCGGCCTGGTCGCGGTTGCCGCCCTGATACTGTTCGCGCTGTCCTACCGTGCTGCGCAGGGCCGCATCCGCCCGATCGCGTTCATTCGCGACAACCTGCTGGCCTACCACAACGGATCGGAAACCGCGCTCGAGCTACTGGCGGTCCAGGACCAGTCCGGGCAGGTAACACGGGCCTGGAACGGTCTGGTGAACCTGGTGCGCGACATGCAGCGCGAGGTCGACGTCTTCCGCTGCCAGCACGCCATCGCTGACTCGCCGCGCGTGGCGCACAGCCACTCCGCACATACGTTGCTCGACCACATGCCGATCGGCGTCTTGCGGATCGACGCCGAAAACCGCCTGGTCTATGCCAACCGCTCGGCCACTCGCCTGCTCGCCCTGCGGACGGGGGATGATGACGGCGCGCGCATTCTGGCCGAGCGCGTGCCGGACGCGCGACTGGCCGAGAGCATCGTCGGCCTGCGCTCGGTCGCAGAACAGGCGGGCGGCGTGGGCACGGACTACCGCATCGCCCATGGTCCTCATCACACGATAGTCCGCCTCAGCCCGGTCGCGCCGGCGGGCGACGCCGAGGACGAACTGGTAGTGCTCGTGCAGGACATCAGCCAGCTCAAGGAGGCGCAACGCTCGCGGGACGAGTTCCTGGCGCACATCACCCACGAGTTGCGCACGCCCCTGACCAATATTCGGGCCTATACCGAAACCCTGACCGACGACTTCTTCGACGACGAGCAAACGCGCCGTGAGTGTTACAACGTCATCATGGGGGAGACACGCCGCCTCTCGCAGTTGATCGAGGACGTGCTGAGCGTCTCGCAGATCGAGGCGGGTGTGGCCCGCCTCAATCAGACGCAGGTCCGCGTCGACCAATCGCTGCGTCAGGTCGTGCAGGACATTCAGGCCGCCGCTGACAGCAAGTCGCTCGAGCTGTCGCTCAAGATCCCGTCCAAGGTGCCAACGATTCCCGGTGACGCGCATCGCTTGCACCAGGTCTGGACGAACCTGATCGGCAATGCGGTCAAGTACACGCCCAAGGGCGGCTCGGTGGGTGTGGAGGTACAAGCGGACGAGCGCGTCCTGCGGGTGCGCGTGTCCGACACCGGCATCGGTATCGCCCCCGAGTGCCACGAACAGATCTTCGAGAAGTTCTATCGCGTGGACGATCCGGCCGTGGAAGCGGAAGTGGGCAGCGGGCTGGGCCTCGCGATTGTGCGCGACATCGTGCGGATGCACGGCGGCTTCGTTCGCGTGGAGAGCGAAGCGACCATGGGAGCCACTTTCATCGTCGAGCTCCCGTTGCAGAGCGAAGCCAGCGCCAGCGAAACACCGGAGGTCGCAGATGGCCCAGATCGTGATCGCTGAAGATCAGACGCATATTCGGCACCTTCTGGCGATGTGGATGTCACGACACGGACACCACGTCCTCGAGGCCGCGACGGGAGCCATAGCGCTCGATGCCCTGCGCGCCAACCGCATCGATCTGCTCATCACCGACGTCAACATGCCGCAGGTGGACGGCGTCGAGCTGGCCGGACGCGCTTTCGACGCCTGCCCCGGGCTGCGCGGCGTGTTCATCGTGACCGCCCGCTGCGATCAACAGGATTTGCTGGACCAGTTGTCGGACCCGCGGATTCGGGTCTTTCCCAAGCCGTTCAGCCCGTCACAGCTTCTGCATGAAGTGGAAGACGCCCTCGCCACGACAACAGTAGTGAATGACGAGCAGCCTGATGCGTGATGACGGCCCCCACGGCGGCACGGACGCCGGCCACATCAGGCCTGGACAGACACAGGAGACTCCGGAATGACCGGTTCTCAGACACCCGCCGCAGTCGGTTCGCATTGCAGCGGATCGGAGATCAGGTCGGTCGCCGAGTTGTCGCAGCACCTCGAGACCGCGTTGGAAGAGAACGAGGCGCTCGGCCGCGAGTTGCTGCGCTCGTACGAGCAGCTCAACCTCGTCTTCGAGATTACCGACCACATCGCCAATCTCCAGGATGCGCATACTATTCGGGAGACACTCCTGCGGCGGTGCGGGACGATGCTCGGCGCCGGCGCGCTCTACTTCGACCAAGGCGGCCAGTGCCTCTCTGTTGAGTGCGTTGAGACCGTCGGACGGCCGCTGGACATCGAGCCGGAACGCGTCCGCGCCGCCCTGGCCGCAGATATCGAAGGCGTTCGGCGGTCTGGTCGCAGTCGCGTGCCCGAACTCGCGGAGCGCAGCGCGCTCGACGACGTGCACGTGTTGGTAGGCGCGCTGCGTTCCACGGTCCAGGAAGACACCGAGCCCGGCGTGCTGGTCGCCTTGCGCGACGGAGAGGAACCGCCCTTCGATTCCGGAGACATGCTCGCCTCAGAGTCGGTCTTGGGCTACGGTGGGCACATCCTGTGCAATCTGCTGATGGTTCAGCACCTGCAACGCATGGCCGTCGAGACCGTGCGGGCCTTGGCCAACGCCATCGACGCCAAAGATGCCTATACCTGCGGTCACTCCGAGCGCGTGGGCTGGCTGGCCAAGCTGGCCGGCACGGCCCTGGACCTCTCGGCCAACGAGCTGCAAACGCTGGAGTGGGCCGGCCTGCTGCATGACGTCGGCAAGATTGGCATCCCCGAGGGCATCCTGAACAAACCGGGGAAGCTGACCAACGCTGAATTCAGCGAAATGAAGCGGCACCCCCGCATGAGCTACGAGGTGCTCAAGCCGGTCTCCAGCCTCGGTCCAGTGCTCGAAGCCGTTCTCCACCATCACGAGAACTACGATGGCTCCGGCTATCCAGACGGGCTAAGCGGCGAACAGATTCCGCTGATCGCCCGGATCATGCACGTGGTGGACATCTTCGACGCGCTGACCTCGACACGGATCTACCGCGAGGCCTTTGACATTGAACGGGCGATGAGCATTCTCAACGAAGACGCCGGGCGTATCACCGACCCGCGCGTCACGGCGGTCTTTGTGGAGGCCTTCCGTCTGTACTTCGTCGAGCAACCCGAGGACTACGCCCAGCGCTTTGCCCACATCCCGGGCACGCCGGTGAAACCAGTTGAACACGAACCCGCCTTCGCCGGCGCTGAAGGCCAGGAGCAAGCTTATGACGGCTGATGCGAACGGCCTGGGCTTGCCGACGCGCCTGCTGGCTGGGGTGGGCGTGACGATCGGGCTGGTGCTGTGTCACACGATGGCAACGACGACGTTTCTGCTGGGCAGAACGCCGACCATTTTCTTCCTGATGGTCGCGGTATCGACGCTGTTGGTGATGCTGGTGCGCAGCCTGGGGTCGCTGGTTGGCATCGGCCTGGGCGCCAGCGGCGGACTGATCGCCGCGGTGGGCCTGGCGCAGTACACAGCCGCCCCATCGGCCAACCAGGTCGCCTTTGCCATCATCGCTACTGTGATCACCGGGATTCTGGGGTACCTGTCCGGCTGCTGGCAAACGGGCCCGGCGTCGACCTCGGCGGGCCTGCCTCCGGCTGACGTTACCCACCTGCACGCAACCAGCGAAGCCGGCAGAGAGCAAAATCAAAGCAGTGCCGCCGCGCAGCCCTCGACGCGTGCGTACTCCTCGACCGAGGAGATCCTGGCCGCCATCACCGCGGACTTCTTTGACTGGCTGGAGGTCGAGCTAGACCGGTCCGACATGGCCCGATCGGCCGACTGGCCCGCGTTCGACCAGTTTGTCCGCCAGACGCTGCGTGATCGCCTGGGTACCAAGGGCGTACGGCTGTTCAAGGTCAGCCCCACCGGGCAACGGCTCGAACCGCTGACGCGTGACCCTGGCCATCCCAGCGAATGGCCGTCCTCCCGCGGCGGACTGATCGGGCACGTAGTCACATCCGGCAACGTGTTCGTGTCCGGCCGCCCGGACCAGGGTGAGTTGATCGCGGAACTGGCTGGCCAAGGCACCCAACCGTGGGCCTGGCTGTTGCCGCTCCGCGATGGCGGCCGAACCTGCGCCCTGGTCGCGACCGGGCACATCGAATCGCCCGCCATCGCCCCGCTCGCCAGCGCCGGCATGGCCAACGCGGTGCGCGGCTTGCTCCAGTTGTTCTGGCTGCACGTCCGCGTCGAACAGACACGGCGCGACTACCGCCGCACGGATCGCCAGAGTGGCATGCTCAATCGCAACGAACTGCTCAGTCAACTGCACCAAGCCGCCCAGGCTTCGGCCCGCGAAGGCGAACCACTCATGGTCTTGACGATGGCGATCGAGGGCCTGCGCCGCCTCGACGACGCCGGGCAATGGTCGCAGCGCGACGCGCTCGTCGAGCGCCTCGGCGAGGTTCTGCGTAACAAGGTCCGCAGTGATGACCTGCTGGGACGCTTCAGCGACGACCGTTTCGTGGTCGTGCTCCGCCGCCTGGATTCAGCCCTGGGGACGCTGGTGGCCGAGAAGCTAATGGCAACCGTGCGCTTACAGGTGCTCGACGTGCACGACGACGCTCCCTGGGGCAGTTTGCCCGGGCCGGACGGCGGCGCGCTCACGCTGCGGGCCGGTCTGGCCGGCAGCGGCCTGCAGGTGTTCAGCGGGAACACGCTGCTCGAACGCGCCATGGGCCTGCTCGACTACGCGCGCAGCCAGCGGGTCGACCTGGCCACCGACCTGATGGACGGCCTGCCCTCCGAGCTGGCCCGCGTCTTGCACGGCCAGCCGAACCGGCCGATCCCGCCGCTAGCCCCACCCGCGACCGCGTCGTCGATCCCGGACACGGATGCGCAAGCAGAGCAAGCGGGGATCGTTCAACCCCCCGAGAGTACAACATGAAGGTTGAGATACAGAGACATGGCAGCGTCAACGTAATCGCACCGCGGGATGCGCTGACCGAATCGACCACGGCGGAACTGCGGCAGGAACTACAGTCCGAGCTGGGCCAGCCGGGAGTGCGCATGGTGCTGAACATGGCGCACGTGCCCTATGTGGACAGCGCGGGCATCGAGTACCTGCTGGGCCTGGCCGGCGACGCGTCGGCCGGCAGCCTGCGTCCGCGCCTGGCGGACCTGACCGATACCGTCCGGGAAGCCCTTTTCCTGACCAGTACGCTGAAACGTTTCTATGTCTTCGAATCCGTGGAGGATGCGGTACGCAGCTATGTCTAACTAGCCAACGGTCACGCGCCGTCCGGCCGAGGGAGTGTAGCGCTTGTTGCTGAAACGTTCGCAAAAACTGGGCGACATGCTGGTCGAGCAAGGGGTCATCTCGGAGGACGACCTGCAACGCGCCCTCGACTCGCAGAAGACTGGCCACAAGCGGCTCGGCGAGACGCTCGTGGCCATGAAGGTCGTCAACGCCAACACGCTCGTAAACGCCATTGCCCGGCAGGTGGGCGTGAACGGCTGCACGATCCGCCACGGTCTGGTCGATCCCAAGGCCGTCCAACTGATCGAGCGTGAGGACGCCAAGCGCTTCAAGGTGCTGCCCCTGTTCCTGGTGGAGAACACGCTCACAGTCGCGATGGCGGAGCCGCAGTCGTTGCCCGCGATCGACCATCTCGCCCAAACCGCCGGACACCAGATCAACCCGGTCCTGGCCCTGGAATCCAACATTGCGGAGTACCAGGACAAGTACATGGGGCCGCAGGTCAACGTCGAGTCTTTCCTGACCTCGTTGACCGAATCGGATGTGGAGGTCGTCGAGCGCGAAACCGACGAGGAGGCTTCGGCCGAGATCGACCGCATGATCGATGGCAGCCCGATCGTCAACCTGGTCAACCTGGCCTTCCTGACCGCAATCCGGCACAACGCCAGCGACATCCACGTCGAACCCGACCGCCACTCGACCCGCATCCGCTATCGCATCGACGGCATCCTTCAGGAGCTGATGACTCCTCCGGCCGGCATGCACGCCGCCGTTGTCTCGCGCATCAAGGTCATCGGGAAGATGGACATTTCCGAGAAACGCCTGCCGCAGGAAGGCCGCGTGCATGTCGTCGCCGAAGGCCGCGACATCGACCTGCGCGTCTCAACCATGCCGACGATCCTGGGCGAGAAGGTGGTCATCCGCATTCTGGACCGCTCCAAGTTGAACGTCTCGCTGGAGCAGCTTGGCCTGGACGGCCCGGAATTGGACGAGTTTCAGACCATGCTCCGCAAGCCGCACGGATTGGCGCTCGTGACCGGACCAACCGGCAGCGGCAAGACCACCACGCTGTACTGCGCCATAGACCAGATCAAGGACTTCGGCCGCAACGTGCTGACCGTGGAAGACCCGGTCGAGTATCAGCTCGACCTGGTTAACCAGATCCAGATCAACGACGGCATCGGCCTGACCTTCCCGCGCGCGCTGCGTTCCATCCTGCGGCAGGACCCGGATGTGATCCTGGTGGGTGAGATCCGTGACGCTGAAACGGCGCGCGTGGCGGTGCAGGCGGCTCTGACCGGTCACATAGTCTTATCCACGCTGCACACCAATACCAGCCCCGGCGCGGTCGTCCGCATGATCGACATGGGCATCGAGCCCTACCTACTGGCTTCGGCCCTCAACGGCGCGGTGGCCCAGCGTCTGGTCCGCAGAAACTGCCCGGCCTGTATCGCCTCGTACTACCCGTCCGAGGCCGCCCTGCGCGATGCCGATCGGGTCGACGATGTCCGCCGTGTTTACAAGAAGGGCGAGGGATGTAGCAAGTGCCATCAGACCGGCTTCTCCGGCCGCGTGGCCGTATACGAAGTCATGGCCGTCGACGAGGGCCTGCGTCACCTGATCCACGATGAAGTCGGTGAGGAAGAGCTCAAGGACCATTTGCGACAACGTAACTGGCGCGATCTGCGGGCGAACGGCTTGCGGCTGGCCGAGCGCGGAATGGCCACCCTCGAGGAAGTGCTGCGCGTAACGCATGTCGAGACCGACACCCGCGTGCGCGCCGAGCGCGGCGGGACAGCTCCGCCTGACGGCACGCCGCGAGCGGCACCCAACCAGTCTCGCGCGCCGCAACCCAACCCGCAGGCTCAGGCGGCGGGCACGCCGGGGAGGGCTGAGGCATGATGTTCGCCTACACGGCCGTCGACGGACGCGGGCAGCGTCTCACCGAGACGCTCGACGCAGCCAGCCTGGCCGAGGCCCGGCAGCAGTTGATGAGCCGGGGATTACTGGTCCTTAACCTGGAGGCCAAGCGCAAACGCAAACCCGGCTTGCACTTGACCGAAGGTGACGGCCTGGCCGAAGGGCGCCCCGCCAGCACCGGTGTCACCCCTGCGGCGCGCAGCGGCGAGCTGGCGTTGTTCGCGCGCCAGATGACCATGATGTTGCGGGCCGGCGCATCGGTTGTGCCAGCCATACAGGCCATCAACGAACAGGCCGGACGTCCGGCCTGGCACGCCCTGTTGACCGACCTGGCCGAACGCGTCGAAGGCGGACTCAGCCTGCACGAGACCCTCGCGCGCCATCCGCGTTTCTTCACCGGACCGGTGCGCAGCATCGTCGCCGCGGGCGAAGCCACCGGTGCGCTGGCCGACTCCCTGGCTCGCGTGACCGAGTTGCTCGAAGCGCGCGTGCGTGTGCGCAGACATGTGATCGCGGCACTGGTTTACCCCTGCCTGCTTCTGCTGCTGGCGATCGCGGTGGTTGTGACCATGACGACGTTTGTCGTCCCGCGCTTCGCCAGTCTGTTCGAGATGCTCGACACGCCCCTGCCCGCGCTCACGCGGCTGCTGTTGGACGCCGGCGACATGCTGACCACCTGGTGGCTACCGGTAGCCACCGCCGTAATCGGCACCGTCACCGCGATCGTGTTGTGGTGGCGCTCAGCGGTCGGCCAACGCACGATCGGACGGGTCATCCTGCGTCTGCCGATAATCGGGCGTGCGGCCAGCGGCGTGACGCTGGCGCAGTTGCTGCGTATGTGGGCGTCGCTGCTCCGCAGCCGCGTCTCGCTTCTAGACGCAATCCACCAGGCCCGCGCCGCGACCGGCAACGTCGTCTTTCAAAAACTGATCGACGACGTCGAGCAGGCGGTCACCGAGGGGCGGTCGATGAGCGAAGTGCTCAAGCACGCGCGCGTGGTACCGGGCCCGGTGGCGGCCGCCATCGCAACGGGCGAAGAGAGCGGCAAGCTCGGGGAGTCGATGGACTTCGTCGGTACCTGGCTGGAACAGGAAAACGAGACTCTGATCGGAGCGATCACGCGCACGCTCGAACCAGTCATCCTGATATTCATGGGGTTTATCGTGGGCGGCATCGCCATCGCCTTGTTCCTGCCGCTGTTCGACATTGCGACGGCGGCCGGCTGACAACCGTCACCCCAGTGTGGACTGTTGCCAATGTGGTTTGGACATACCCATTCGAGCATCGCCCTGGACGCCGGGCCGGCCAGCATCGCGCTGTGTCAACTGACACGGAAACGCGGAAGCCTGGGCTTCCATCGTTGGGGCGCACTCGAGGACCCGCTGCGCGAGCGCACCGCCGGCGAGCAGCTCGACCGTCTTCCGCTCGAGCGCGCCACGCGGCTGGTGGAGCAGACCGGCTTTCGCGGGCACCAAGTGAGCATCGCTCTAAAGCCCCCGGACGCGTTTTTTCAGGCGGCGAAGATCCCCGACAGCATGAGAGGCGCCCCGCGCCCACAATGGCTGACCATGCTGCGTTTTGAGGCGGCTCGTGACGCCCAGTGCGACCCGGAGGAACTCGAGGTCGACTTCTGGCGGCTCCCACCGGGCAACCGCTCCGGCGCGAACGTCATGATCACCGCCGTACACCGCCCGGTGATAGCGCGCTGGTGCGAAGCGCTCCGGGCAATGGGGCTGACCCTGCGGCAGGTGGATGTGGCGCCCTGCGCCCTGCTGCGAGCCGCCTGGCATACCGGCCTGCCACGAGTCCGACCCGGCGCTGACGCCAAACCGGAGCAGCGGCAAGTTCTCTGGGGCGTGCTCGACATCGGATTCTCCGGCGCGCTGCTGGCCGTCGCGCTCAACAGCCACTGTGTCTACGTGCGGCCGCTGATGACCGGGGGCGATGCCCTCAGCCTCGCTCTCGTCGACGCGCTCGAGGTCGACTACGCCGTGGCGGAAACCCTCAAGCGGCAATACACGGGCCCCCGACCGACGCCCGCGCGGGCCGAGGGCCAACCGCCTTCGGACAGCATAGAGACTCTGCCACCAGCCGTGGCAAACCACGCACTCGACGGGGTCGACCAAGCCCTGCACGCGGTGTTGCGAGCGCGCATCCGCCATCTGGCCACCGAGATCGAGCGTGCCTTTGCCTATCCGATGGAGAATTACCCGGACGCCACGCCAACCGCGATCTATCTATGTGGCGGCGGGGCGCGGCTGGGCGGGTTGCCGGAAGCGTTGCACCGTCTGCTCGGTGTCGAGGTGGCGCTGCTCGACCCGTGCAGCGGCTTGCTGCCCCCGGCGCGGGGGATGCCGATGCATCAATCACACCACGCCAGCCTGACCGCCTGCGTGGGGCTGGCGCTGGGAGACGTAGCATGAACGCGGCCGCCGGAGATTACGTCGCTACCGTTCCCGGCCGAGACACGCTCGGCCAGTTGCCACGCGTGAATCTACTGCCCGAGAGCGAGCGCTTGCGTCAGACCGCGCGCCGACGCCAGCGCGTCTGGGGGGGGCTGGTGGTGTTGGTGGCGTTGTTGGCCGGGGCGACATGGCAATGGTCCCGTCACTGTGGCAGCGAGACCACCTATGTGCGGACCGCACTGGCGGACATGCGCCAACGCGTGCGCGCCGCGGAGAAGGAGGCCGCGGCCCTCGCCGCCCAGACTGAGGTTCTGCACAAGCAACAGGCCAGCCTGGATGCCATGCGGGCCACCGAGTCCTGGTCGCAACGTCTGGCCGAGTTGGCCGCCGCCGTGCCGGAAGGCGCCATGCTGACCCTGATCCGCAGCGGGCAGGCCACCCGGACGATCGGTCCATCCAAAGGCGGGCGCCCGGCGGCTCCCGCGCTCAGTGCGGCGGCCACGCCGGAAATGCAAGTGGAAGGGCTGGCCCTCAGCCACGAGGCGTTGGCCACGCTGCTGACCCGGCTGCAACAGACTGGCACGTATCAGACCGTGCGCCTGGTTCGTTCGATCAGCGAGCCGATCGGCTCTCTTACGGCCTTGGACTTCGGCATCGTCTGCCGGAGGTGAAGCGTGATAGTCAGTCGCAAACCACTGATTCTCGGTATTGACCTGCTGGGTCTGGCGGTCGTGCTGGGGCTGCTGACGCTGGTGATCGTAGGGATAATCATCCCCCTGCAACGCGACGCGCTCGCGCTGCCGAGCGTACGCCGCCAAGTTCAGGCCACCCAGGACCGCTACGACCAGCTCGCGCGTGAGAACCCGGCCGTCGCGCGGCAATTGAAGGAACAGGAAGAAATGCTGCGCACCCGGGCCAGCCAGCCACTGGCCGACATCGGCAACTTCCTCGAGCGGCTCTCGGCCGAGTGCAGCCGCAGCGGCGTCAACCTGTTAGAAATCCAACCATTGGCAACCGAGAGCGATGGTGCGCATCGCAGTTGGAACGTGCACGTGCGCGCCGAAGGCAAGTTCCCTGATTTCCAGCGGCTCTTGCAACGAATCGAGTCGTCGTCGCCATACGTCCAGGTGCGTGACCTCGCCGTCCAGGGCATGCCGCAGGCGAATGTGTCCACCTGCCAACTGACCTGGACGCTACGGGTCAACTATCTGCCGAGCGGCCCGACGGCGGGGAGCGGATAACCGTGCGTCTGCGAAAACGAGAACGAGTCGCCCTGATCACGCTGCTGCTGGCCTTGGTCGGCCTGGCGCTGGACCGCCTGCTGCTGCCGCCGCCGGAGCCGGCGAACGCCGCGGCCGAACACAGTGATCCAGCAGCGGGCCAACAGGACGCGGCTACGACCGCAGCGCCCGCGCCGGAGCCCATGGCCCCCGCGTCGCCGGATACGGTCGTGCCGGATGTGTTCGCCTGGGGTCGGCTGGGGATGTTCGCAGGCGCGCTGAGTCAGCAAGCGCGGCCGGAGAGGCTACGTAAGCTGTGGGCCGAGGAGTTCGCCCAGCGACACCAGCTTTGCGCCACGATACTCGGACCACACCCGGTAGCGCTGGTCGATGAGCGCACCTTGCGGATCGGGGATCAACTGGACGGTTTTGCCCTCGAGACGATTCGCGAGCGTGAGGCCGTCTTTGTATCGGATGAAGGCCGTGTCGTACTGCGCGTGGGCACGCACAAGGAGATTCGGCAAGCCCCCCCAAACGTAAACAAAGCGGATGACGAGTCTGGTCGATAGTCATACTACCCAAGCGAGACTTCAGCTTACATTGAACTGTGGAGATTCACAAAATGAGCGTCGCACGCAGAAACCGGGCCTTTAGTCTTGTTGAGCTGATTGTTGTCGTTGTGATCATCGGAATTCTGGCCGCCATCGCCATTCCACGGTTCAGCCGGGGAGCCAGCGGAGCCGGCGGTTCGGGGATCAAGGCCAACCTGTCCGTCCTGCGCAACGCCATCGAACTCTACTACTACGAGCACGGGGACTATCCCGGGAAGAACACCGACGGCACCAACGCCGCCGGCAGCGAAGGGGCCTTCATCGCCCAGCTCATCAAGTACTCGGACGAAGACGGCGATGTGTCCGATACCAAGGACTCCACCCACCGCTACGGCCCTTACCTGCGTAAGGGGATTCCGGCCTGTCCGGTGTCGCCGCGGCTCGGCAAGACCGGCGTCCACATGCTCGACACCGGCGTTCCAGCCTACACCGCCGGGGCGGCAGATGCCGGCTGGGTGTTTAACTACAACACCGGTGATCTCTGCGTAAACTCGAACGACACGGATCCCGACACGGTGGCGTACGACACGTATTGATAGCGATCACGGCCCGATCGCGCCCGGGTTCTAATGGACGCCACTGGCCCAGCCACCCGCTCCCCGAGCTGGCTGGGCCGCTGTCTTTCCCGGGCCAGGGCCGCGGGGCCCATCGATGTGAGGCGGATCACGTGCGTCTTTCATGGGCGAGAGCGAAAGCGCCGCGTTCGCACGGCCAAGCTCCCCCACCCCCGCGGCCGCTTGACTGCCGCCCGCGCGTCCGATTGCCGGCGTTCTCGCTGGTCGAGCTGGTTGTCGTCGTCGTCATCATTGGCGTGCTCGCGGCGATCGCTGTTCCACGCCTCAGTCGGGGCTCCAGCGACGCCGGACGCATCGCCACTTATCGCGACCTGACCATTATCGAGCGCCAGATCGAACTCTACTACGTCGAACACGGTCACTACCCGGCCTACGCCGGCGACGGCGACAACGCGGCCCATACGGCCGCCGCCTTCGTGTCCCAAATGACAAAGTTCTCCAGCACGGACGGCAAGGTCGCGGACACGAGCAGCAGCACTTATCGCTACGGACCCTACCTCCGCAAAGGACTGCCGGCGCTCAAGGTTGGTCTCAAAGCCGGGTACAGTGCCATCCACGTCGTGACCGGCGCCACCGCCCCCAGCTACCAGGCCGGCCTCAACGTGGGCTGGGTCTACAACGATACAACCGGAGAGATCATCCCCAACGTGTCTTCCGAGACGCTCGGGGAGATTATCACTGCACCACAGGAGATCGGCGGAGGCGCGATGCAGCTCTAGGCTGTCGCGCCCCAGCGATGTGTGTGAACATGGTTCCCGCTACCCGCATTCGCCAGCAGATACATGGCCCCGGCCGCGGCGCCTTCACGCTGATCGAGCTGGTCGTGGTCATGGCGATCCTGGCCATTCTCACCGTCATCGCCGTTCCGCGTGTCGGCACTTCATTGGCGCACTACCGCGCCGAAGCCGCCGCACGCCGAATTGTGGCAGACCTGAAGCTAGCGCGGCAACGCGCCAGGACCAGCAGCGCTAATCAATCGGTCGTGTTCGACCTCGCGAACGACTCGTACGTGCTCGCGGGGATGCAGGACAGCGACCATAGTTGGAAGACCTACGGCGCAGTGCTCTCCGACGAGCCCTATCAGGCGCAGCTCGTGGCCCTGGATCTGGGCGGCGACGCGGAACTCGTTTTCAATGGCTACGGCATCCCCGACAGCGGCGGCACGATCGTCGTCGAAGCGGGCAGCCATCGACGCACGCTGACGATCGAGGTCGAATCCGGCGAGATCACGATGAGCGAGGACGCATTCGTGGAACCATAGACAGGTACGGCTACCGAGTCGCAGGGAGTACCGCAGAGTGCTAATGTGGTGTCTCACAATTACGACATCCTTCCGAGCCGCGACGTCCTTCCGAGCC
>JAHJAR010000357.1 GCA_018814045.1 Planctomycetota bacterium
GCCCAGGCGGCAGCATCCGGCGTAGCTCGACTCTCTGGCCGGGTCCCGAACACGCCACCCCGGCGTGCCCCGCCCCCTGCCGCTCCTACAACTCCGACACCCCCCCACGAACCTGCACCAGCCGCAATCCGCCGTAAACCCCTGCCGCATCTCGCCCTCCCGAGAGACTTACGGAATCGCTGCCGCCGCGCGACCCTGTTTGACGCTGGCATTTTGCGCGCCTAGCATGTTGTGCAGTGCGAGGACATGCGGCTCCACCCCGCCCGATCGAACAGAGTCGTTGCGTCCACCAGTATGCGATTATTGGGGGCATGTGATTACTGGGCGCCGCGCCAGCGGCGCCGGCTCGATCGGGAGCGTACACCCGTGCCAGGCGATGCAGTAGCCGTTCGCTTTCTGAGAACTGTTGGTCCGCCCCTTTCGGCGGGAGATCTACAGGCTCTCGTGCGCGAGTTGGACCGCGCCTGGCCGCCTGACTGCCTGACCGACCTCCTGTGTTCCACTTCGCTCAAGGTCGTGCGGGTCGCGACCGTCTGCCTCGGCCACACCGGAGCGATGCCTCATTGCCGTTTCCTGGCCCCGCTCCTGCGCCACATCGACGATGACATCGCGCAAGCCGCCGAGGATGGCCTGTGGAGCATCTGGATGCGGGCCGGGTCGCTGCGCGGAACGCGGGAACTGGCCGACGCGCTGCGCTGCATCGAGGCGGATGACTTCGGGTCCGCGGTGTATCTGCTGTCCGCTCTGGCCGTGCGCGAGCCCGGCTTTGCCGAGGTTCACCACCAACGCGGGATTGCCCTGTGCCTGCTCGAGCGGCTGGACGAGGCCGAAGAGGCCTATCGCCAGGCGGTTCAGCTCAACGCATACCATTTCAGTGCCGTGGCGGGGCTTGGTCACGTGCGGGCCGAGCATGGCGATGTTGAGGGGACGCTGTACTATTATCGGCAGGCCCTGCGGATTAACCCGCGGCTGTCCGGCTTGCCGGAAGCGGTGGCCGAGATCGAGGCGCTGATGCTCCGCGGCCGCGCGGCGCTCTAAAGCGCTTCTGACTTGCGTGGTGCAGCCGGAGCTCGCCGGAAGGCACTGGTGCCTGGTATCCGTCAGGACCTAGCCCGACCGCCGCGGTCAGCGTGTAACCGCTTAAGTGGAAACACCACGGGGATTTGGTCTTGGCAGGCGTCCTGCTTTTCGGCGGCTCGTTCGATCCGATTCACTACGGGCACCTCATCGTCAGCCGCTGCGCCGCCGAGCAGCTTGCGGTGGAGCGGATCATCCTCACCCCCGGCGCCCATCCGCCTCACAAACGTGGCCAGCAACTCACCGCCGCGCAGGATCGGCTGGAAATGTGTCGACGGGCGGTGGCTGACGACCCGCTTTTCGAGGTGAGCGATTGGGAGAGTCGGCAGGCGGGGCCCAACTACACACTCCGCACGGTCCAGCATTTCCGCGCGGTGCTGCCGGCCCGGACGCGCCTGCACTGGCTGCTGGGGATGGACAGCCTGGTTGAGCTGGGGACCTGGTACAAGGTGGGCGAGTTGGCTGCGGCGTGCTCACTGGTGAGCGCGGGACGGCCCGGGTACGACCGGCCGGGTCTGAGCGAGTTGGCGGGCGTGCTGACTGCGGAGCAGATCGAGGCGCTGCGGGAGAACATCCTGGAGACACCGCTGATCGAGATAAGTGCGACCGACATCCGCGCACGGGTCCGAGCCGGGCTCAGTATTCGGCACCTGGTGCCTGACGCGGTACGGGAGTACATCGCCGCGCGGGGGCTCTACGCAGCGTGCTGACGCCTGGCTGGGGGAAAAGTGGGGAGCGGGGGGTTTTCGGGTCAGCGGCTTTTCGATACACTGCCGCTCTTCTTTAGAGTGGCCCGGGAGGACCGGTGCGGTCCCGGTGCTAAACAACGGTCCGCGCAGCGAGGTAACCATGAAAGTCGCTGTTCCAAAAGAGGTTTGGGAGGGCGAGTGCCGCGTTGCACTCGTGCCCGAATCGGTCAAGAAGCTGGTAAAAGCCGGCATCGAAGTGGCGGTCGAGAAGGGGGCCGGAGAGGCTTCGTTCTTGTCTGACGCGGCTTACGAGGAGGCCGGTGCCCAGGTTGAGCCGGATGTCAGCGCGCTGCTCGGCGGGGCAGACTTCGTGCTGAAGGTTCGGCCGCCGATGGACCATCCCACGGTGGGCAAGCACGAAGTCGAGCTGATGAAGGAAGGCGCGATGTTGCTGACGTCGCTCCTGCCCATCAAGCACTTGGACGCCGTGCGCAAGCTGGCAGCACACAAGATCAGCGCGTTCTCGACGGATTGCATTCCGCGCACTACACGGGCGCAGTCAATGGACACGCTGTCGTCGATGGCCAACATCGCCGGCTACAAGGCGGTGCTGATCGCAGCGGACCAGTTGGCCAAGTATTTCCCCATGTTCATGACGGCGGCGGGGACGATCTTCTCCGCCAAGGTGTTCGTGATCGGGGCGGGCGTGGCCGGGTTGCAGGCCATCGCCACCGCCAAGCGGCTTGGTGCGACCGTGACCGCGACCGACACACGCGCGGTGGTCAAGGAACAGATCGAGAGCCTGGGCGGCAAGTTCGCGGCGGTCGAGAGCAGCGAAGACGCCCAGACTGCCAGCGGCTACGCCAAAGAGCTGTCACAAGATTTCTACAAGAAGCAGTCGGAGCTGATCGCCGCGCAGTGCAAGGCCAATGACGTCGTGATCACGACGGCGCTGATCGGCGGCGTCAAGGCGCCCAAGCTGATCACCGAGGAGATGGTGCAGAGCATGCAGCCCGGCTCGGTGATCGTGGACCTGGCGGCCGAGGCGGGCGGCAACTGCGTGTTGACCGAACCGGGCAAGACCGTAGTCAAGCATGGCGTAAAGATCTGCGCCCCGCTGAACCTGCCCTCCGATATGCCGCTGCACGGCAGCACGCTCTATTCGCGCAACCTGACGACGTTCACGCTGGAATTCTGGAAGGACGGAGAGTTCAACCTCGACCTGGAAGATGAGATCATCGCCGGTGCGTTGGTGACGCACGCGGGCGAGGTCCGGCACGAGCCTACGAAGAAGGCCTTGGAAGGCGGTGAGGGCTAATCATGACGGCTTTGTTGGCAACGACCGACGTGGCGGCGCAACTGGCGCAGGCGTCGGATGAGAGCATCCTGAAACCCCTGGCGTTCAGCCTGGTGGTCTTCCTGCTCGCGATCCTCCTCGGGTTCGAGGTGATCTCGAAGGTTCCGGCCACACTGCACACGCCGCTGATGTCCGGGTCCAACGCGATTTCCGGCATCACGATCGTCGGCGCGCTGGTAATCGCCGGCACGGCGGATCTGTGGTGGGTGCAGTGGATATTCGGGTTCCTGGCCATGGTCTTTGCGACCATCAACGTGGTAGGCGGCTTCGTCGTGACCGACCGCATGCTCGCCATGTTCAAGAAGAGATAGGAGGCGGACCATGACGATTGCAGGCACTCTGAGTAGCGTGTTGGCCCAGGCCGCCACCTCCGCCCCCGTGGTCAGTGGCGACGTGCGCGAATTCCTGGTCAAGATCGCCTACGCCATTTCCGCCATCTTCTTCGTCTTCGGGCTGAAGATGCTGTCGTCACCGCGGACGGCCCGGCGGGGCAACCTGGTGGCCGCGATCGGAATGGCGCTGGCCGTATTCGTCACGCTCGCCAGCGAGCCCAATATCGGCTTGCCCGTCATTATCGCCGGCTTCATGGTCGGTGGCCTGATCGGTCTGATCGCCGCCAAGAAGGTTCCGATGACCGGCATGCCAGAGATGGTGGCGCTGTTCAACGGTTCGGGTGGCTTGGCGTCGGCGGTGGTGGCCGCGGCCGAGTACTGGAAGGTCGCCGATTTCAGCGAGCATATGCTCGATTCACGCATTGCGATTGCGCTCACGCTGCTGATTGGCATGGTCACCTTCACTGGTAGCGTCGTGGCTTATGCGAAGCTGGCGGGCAAACAGATCGGTGGCGTCCGGTTGGGCAACCCGATCACGTTCCCGCTACAGCACCTGCTGAATGTCGTGATCATCCTCGCGGTGATCCTGCTGGCGGTCGCGGTTGCCATGAACCCCGCCGCCCAATGGGCCAACATCCTGATCATCCTGATCGCCGCCCTGCTCGGTGTATTGATCACGATCCCCATCGGCGGGGCAGACATGCCCGTGGTCGTATCGCTGCTGAACTCGTACTCGGGGCTGGCGGCCTGCGCAGCCGGGTTCGTGCTCAAGAACAACGGGCTGATCATCAGCGGTTCGCTGGTCGGCGCCTCGGGCCTGATCCTGACCATGATCATGTGCAAGGCCATGAACCGCTCTCTCCTCAACGTGATGGCCGGCGGATTCGGGCAGGACGTGGCGGCGGCCGGCGGCACGTCCGTGGAGGGCAAGACTGTCCGCCAGATGGACGCCGAAGAGGCCGCCATGGTCCTGGAAGCCTGCCAGAAGGTCTTCATCATCCCGGGCTACGGGATGGCGGTCGCCCAGGCCCAGCACGCCGTGGCCGAGATGGCCGGCCTGCTGGCGGCCAAGGGCGTCGAGGTGAAGTACGGCGTGCACCCGGTCGCGGGGCGCATGCCCGGGCACATGAACGTCTTGCTGGCCGAGGCCAACGTGCCCTACGAGCAGTTGGCCGACCTCGGGCTGAATTCCGAGATGGACCAGTGCGACGCGGCCCTGATCATCGGGGCCAACGACGTCGTCAACCCGGATGCCCGCCGGTCCGACAGCCAGATCGCGGGCATGCCCATCTTCGATGTGGACAAGGCCCGTACGGTTATGGTCTGCAAACGCAGCCTGAACCCCGGCTTCGCCGGCATCCAGAACCCGCTGTTCTTCCTGGAAAACACGGTCATGCTCTTCGGCGATGCCAAGAAGATGGTCAGCAGCATAGTCAGCGAGTTGAAGGAGAGCTGACTATCTGAGCGAGCGACAAGCGACAGAACCTCCCGGCGGCCTCGGCAGCGCAGCGCTGCGGGGCCGCCGCTTTTTGTCGGCGTCAGCGGGGGCCACCTCAGCGACCGTACTGGCCTTATCGGCCGCAGCGAGGCCGATTGCAGGGCGGCCTCAACCGAGACGATTATCTAATTGTCGGTTGCTGCTGAAGGAGCGCTCACGGTGGACCTGAACGACCTCACGGCTGACTGGGAGTGTCCGGTAGGCGAAATCTGCGCCCGGGTGGTCGGGGGGCGCGACGGCGGTGAACTGGTGCAAATGCGCGTTGACCTGGGCGTGTTGCAGATGTTCCCGGACGGCCGGCCGGACGGCTCCCGTTACCACGGAATGCCCAGCGTGCGGGAGTATGTCCAGCGCGAGTTCAGCCTGGAACACGAGATTCATGAGGACGACTGGCGTGAGCTGAAACGCGAGTTGGGCCAGGTCAATTATCGCCGCCTGGCATTCACCGCCTTGGCCGACGACGCCATGCAGAACCAGGATCTACCGGTGGCGGCGGCGCATCTACGCCGTGCAGTGCGCGACAGCGAGCTTGGCCTCTGCAGCCTGCGTTTGATGAGGCAGGCCGGTTACGAGACGGATGACGTGGGGAGCTTGCGTCCCACGCTCTTGTTCAATCGGGCGCGCTTGCTGGCGCAGTTGCACGTGCTGGACGAGCGTTTCGAAGAGGCGATCGAGGGGGCCGAGGCCGGGGCGGAGGAGTTGGAGGTCCTCCTGAGCGAGTTCGGCTTCGACCCGGAGCAGCACGAGCACGATCCGGGAGTAGCCTATCTGCACGAGCTCGCACGACACCTGCGCCAGGAGTACGGCATCGAACTGACACTGCGTGAGCGCCTGGGCGCTGCGATCGAGCGCGAGGATTTTGAGGAAGCCGCCCGGCTGCGGGACGAACTGCGTCGGCGCACTGAAAGCAAGGCGGTATCACGGCGATCGAGCGAGGGCTGACGTTCGCGCGCCATTCAGGCGCGCGAAACCGACATGCCAGCCGGGCAGGCGCAGAACATTACTTTGCGTCCACTTCATCGAGACGATTGCGGGGATCGGGTGGCTGATGCCACAGGTGAATGTGGGGCAACTTGCTCCGGTTGGAGCGCAGCCATCCTCCCCGCGTGGCGACACATGCTGAAGTTACCGACACCGCAAAGCGGGCGGAGACCGCCGCCAGTGTGGCGCCACGCGAGGTGGAAGAGGCGGAAAGGGTGCTAGACCATTTCCTTCAGGCCCTTCAGTGCCTGGACCTTTACGACCTTGCGCGCGGGCTTGGCCTTGATCATGATCTCTTCGCCGGTGAAGGGGTTGATACCCTTACGCGCCTTGGTGGCTTTCTTCTTGACGACCTTGATCTTCATCAGACCAGGGACGTTGAAGGTGCCGGGCCCGCGCCCGGCGAGATCCCTCTTGATCAGGTCTGTGAGCGTGCTGAAGACGCCGGAGACCTGCTTGCGGGTGAGCGCGTTACCTTCCGCCAACTCAGCATAGACCTCTGATTTTGTGCGGGGTTTCTTGCTGTTCGCCGCTTTCTTCTTCGCTTTTGCCATGGTCGTCCTTCCTTCCTGGGGCGGCACTCGCGTAGCGGGGCCGCGACTCGTTGTAGACTTCCACTGCCTCTTGCAGAGGGCAGACGACATTCGCCGCAAGGGCACCGAACCGCGCTGACGCCACTCACAGCATCCTCAGACCGCGCCATATCCCTGGCGACGTGCGAACTTCTCGCACGCATTGGCGCTTGCGTCAAGTGCTTTTTGCCAGAAAGCAGGTGTTTTTTGCAGGTTTCTGGGGTCTGCGCGTGTTGCGCTGCCGCGCGGCGCGCGAATCTGGACCGGTTTTCCCCGGTCGCGTGGCGCGGCGTGTGCGGGCGGCTAGGTGCCGAATTCTTCGTGGTTGATGAGGTTGATCATCTTCCGCAGGAGGCCGAAGCTCTGCCGGTCGAAATGCAACTTCAGGCGAGTTTTGTCGGCGAATTCGCCGTTCTCCGCCGGTAGCGGGCCACACTGCTCGATTCGTCCGCTGGCCAGAATGGGCTTGAATTCGGTGTTGATGCGCGCGAGCGTGTTTGGCGAGAGTGGGCGTTCGAGCCGCAGGACCAGTTCCTCGCTGACGTAGCGCATCGAATGGTAAACGCGGTAGAACTGGACGATGTTGGCGACGGCGGTCTCGACGTTGTCGGTGATGCAGAACAGGTTCATGTCCTGCTCGTTGATCATGCCGGTGCGTAGCAGTTCGGCCGCGACGTAGGCTCGCCACTGGGGCCAGTAGGTGCCGCCGGGTTGCTCCAGCATGACGATTGGCACGAGCGGAGCCTTGCCGGTCTGGATCAGCACGAGCGCTTCGAAGCCTTCGTCCTGGGTGCCGAAGCCGCCTGGGAACAACGCGACCGCCGCGGCCTCTTTCATGAAGACGACCTTGCGCGTGAAGAAGTAACGGAAACTCACCAGCTTGCTGTCGTCGGCGATGATCTCGTTGGTCTTCTGCTCAAACGGCAGGCGGATGGCCACGCCGAAACTCGCCTCGCGGCCGGCCCCGCCGTGACCTGCTTTCATGATTCCGTCGCCCGCGCCGGTGATCACCATCCATCCGTTCTCGCACATCCGGCGGGCGAACTCGACCGCCTGGCGGTAGTCCGGGTGGTCCTCGGGCGTGCGGCTCGAGCCGAACATGCTGACCTTGTGGATGCCGGCGTAGGGGGCGAAGACCTTGAGGGCATAGCGCAATTCGCCGAGGGCTTTGTTGAGCAGCTTGACGTCGCCGCGCCCCGCGTTCTCGCGGAGGAGACGACACAGCGTGCGCAGCATGTCCTGGTAGAGGTCCTGGTTCTCTCCTGGCAAGTGGCGCTGCGTGAAGCGCTCGATGTCGGCCTCGCGTTCGGCCCGCGTGGGCAGATCGGCCGGTGTGTTTGTCGGGTTGGACAAAGATTGCTCCTGTAAATAAGCCGCGGTCCGTGTGGACCGAGCAGAATCTTTAATTATAGGCGAAGCGCGGCTGCCGCAGAAGAACAGCGGTGGAGATTGACAGCTCTCCCTGACATGAACTAGCATGACAGCGCGCGGTGCCCAAGTGCGACCAACTTCAGGTCCCGCCGTGATTGGAATGACCGTCAATGAACCTCGATTGGCTTGGTAGGGCCACGTTGGCCGCCTATTTTGTGGTCTTGACGATTCTGTGCATCTACGGCGCCCACCGATATTTTCTGCTGATGATCTACCTGCGCGTGCGGCGAAAGCCGCCCGCCCTGCGGGCCTGCTTCCGGGAACGACCGCGTGTGACGCTGCAATTGCCGATGTTCAACGAGCAGTACGTCGCCCAACGGGTCATCGAGCGCGCTTGCCGCATCGACTATCCCCGCGACTGCTTGCAGATCCAGGTACTCGACGATTCGACCGACGACACGGTCGAGATTGCCCGCGCCACGGTGGAACGCATGCGGGCCGCTGGCCACGACATTGTCTATGTCCATCGTGACAACCGCGCGGGCTACAAAGCCGGCGCATTGGAGGCGGGGACGGAGAGCGCCACGGGCGAGTTCATCGCGATCTTTGACGCGGACTTCCTGCCGCCGGAACGGATCCTGCGGGATGCGATCGACTACTTCACCGACGAGCGCGTCGGCGCCGTGCAGACGCGCTGGGAGCATTTGAACCGGGATTCCTCACTTCTGACGCAGGCTCAGGCCATTCTGCTCGACGGCCACTTCGTCATCGAGCACACCGCCCGGAACCGCTCCGGCCGCTACATGAGCTTCAACGGCACCGCCGGCATCTGGCGCAAAGACGCGATTGTGGACGCCGGGGGGTGGCAACACGATACGCTGACCGAGGATCTGGACCTGTCCTACCGGGCCCAGTTGCGGGGCTGGAAATTCGTGTTCCTGCCGAACGTAACCGCCCCCGCCGAGTTGCCGCCGGAAATGAATGCCTTCAAGGCGCAGCAGCATCGCTGGACCAAGGGCGGTGCCCAGACCTGCCTGAAACTATTGCCGAAAGTGTTGCTCAGTCCGTGCAAGTGGTGGGTCAAGGTCGAGGCGTTCTTTCACCTGACGAGTTGCTTCGTTTACATTTTCATGGTCCTGCTGACCGTGCTGATCGGGCCGGCCCTGCTGGCCAAGCTGGTGATCAACCCGGGGGTCTCGCGCGCGCAGGCCGTCTTCGAGTTCATCCTCTTCGTGGTTGGCTTCGGTTCCGTGCTCTTTTTCTACATCGGCAGCCAGCGGGAGCTGATGCGGAACTGGTTCGACAGCGTGCGCTTCGTTCCGGCCCTGATGGCGGTCGGCATGGGGATCGCCCTCAACAACGCCGTCGCCGCGATCGAGGGCTTCCTCGGCCACCAGAGCGAATTCGTGCGCACACCCAAGTTTGGGGATCAGTCGCGGCAGCGCGGCGATCGCCTGCGCCCGAACGTTGTCCCGCGCAGACGGAAATCCTGGCAGGTCTGGGCCGAGCTGGGCTTGGCGCTCTACCTCACGGCCTGCGTGGTGTCCTTCTTCTTCCACGAGTACTGGGTCGAACGGGTCTCGGCGGCCATCCCGTTCGTGCTGGTGTTCATCGTCGGCTACTTCTACGTCGCCTTTCAGTCGTTGTACACGAATTGGCAGGCGCGCCAAACCACGGCGAATCCCGCCACTTAGGCCGGGATTCCGCCGGCGCGGGGGCCTGCGATTCATCCCGCCCGACGTGTATCCGGGCCGCCCCCCAGGCCCCGGTCCGACGTCACCGCAGCAGCAGACGCTCGAGCTCGGCCCGCATGCGCTGCGCCCTCTCCTCCGCCAGCAGGGGTAGATTGACCCGCGCGTTGGCGGCGGCGGCGTGCATGGCCGCGTCCGCCAGGTGCTGGGCCGCTTCCACATCTGGGCTCAACTGCGGGTTGGCGATCTTCCCAAGCTCGCGCAGGTCGGTGCTCAGCTCGCGACTTAGAGCCACGGTCTGAAACGGCACCCCCGCCGCGACTTCCGCGGCGGCAGCGATACGCGCCTTGCGCTCGGGGTCGTCCTTGGCGATCTTGAACGCGGCCGACAACGCCTCGTAGGCCGTGGCGTCTTCCTCGACCAGGCGGCGCAGCATGGCGCCGGTACGCTCCAGCCGGGTTTGCAGGGCACGCACGCGCGGCTCGACGTCGGCGAACTGCGGCTTGCCGATCGTCAGGGCGCTGACCATCTGGCCCAACGCGGCGGCGAGCGCCCCCGTCAACGCTGCGGCGCTGCCGCCGCCGGGCGCAGGTGCAGCCGAGGCAAGTCGGCTCAGATAGTCGCTAGTCGAGATAGCCAGCAAGGCGCTGTCGTCCATGGCGTCGCTCCTCACACCGCGCGCATAATACGCATGAAGCGGATCATGGCAATGCTATTTGTGTGGCGGAAGTGGCCCGCGCCGCCCTCTGGCCACCGCGGTAGCGCGAGATCCGTTGGAGACGCGATGCCTTTCGAGCTGCATCAGGACGAGATCGACCGGCGCTTCATGTATCAGGCACTCGATCTGGCGCGCCAGGCCTTGGAATCGGAAGACGTGCCCGTCGGGGCCCTGGTGGTGCACGACGGCCGGATCATTGGCCGCGGCTACAACCAGCGCGAGAAGCTCACCGATCCGACCGCCCACGCCGAGATGCTGGCCCTGACGGCGGCGGCGGAGTATCTGGGCCAGTGGCGGCTCGAGGGTTGCACGCTGTACGTGACGCTCGAGCCGTGCCCGATGTGCGCCGGGGCGCTGGTGCTGGCCCGCCTGAGGCGGCTGGTGTACGCAGCGTCCGACGGCAAAGCGGGCGCGTGTGGGTCGCTCTTCACCATCACGCAGGATCCGCGGCTGAATCATCAGATTGAGACGGTGCCTGGTGTCCTGGCCGAACCGGCCGCCGAGCTGCTCCGCGCGTTTTTCCGCCACCGCCGCGCCCTAGGCGAGAAATAGGGCCGCATCTGCGTTCTGCCGGGCCTTGCTGGGGGGCCGCGACTAAATCACCGCGCGATCTGGCGACACCGAGGAGCCGCGGGCTTCAGCCCGCGCGGCCTCACGTCCGGTGGATTGCCGCAAGATCGCGCGCGGCGCGAGAACGGATTCTTGCGTGAGCGTGCTTATATCTCGTCCCGAACACGCGGGGTGCGAGAACGGATTCTCGCACCAGCGATTCTTGCACCAGCGTGGTGGCTGGGCGTGGGCGGGCCCGGTATGATGCAAGCAGTGAAGCGGGTGCCCCACGCTCTCGGACGAGCAGGGGGAACAGGTAGCCACATCTGTCAGGCAAAAAGGGGAAGAGCGATGAGAACCGTTACTGCCTCCACATGTGTCATGATCTCCGCGCTCGCAGCGCTGCTTGGCCTGGGTGCTGCCGGCTCTGCACCGGCACACGCCGACACAGTTCACGTCGATGACGAGGCGCCGCTCGGCGGCGATGGAACGACCTGGGATACCGCGTTCAAGTACTTGCAGGACGCGCTCGCCGACGCGAATCCCGGCGACGAAATCCGTGTCGCTCAGGGCGACTACACGCCGGACCTGGATGAAGCCGGCCACGTCACCCCCGGCGACCGCGAGGCCACATTCCAGCTCCTCAACGGCGTCGGCCTCTACGGCGGCTACCGCGGGGCGTACGACGGGACCGGCCTGCCGGCCGACGACCATGACGTCGCCGGCTTCAAAACCACCCTCACCGGCGACTTGGCCAACGATGACGTGGAAGTCTCCGATCCTGAGGATCTGCTGGATGAACCGACCCGAGCCGAGAACAGCTACCACGTCGTCACCGGAAGCTGGACGGATGACAGCGCGGTGCTGGAGGGCTTCACGGTCGCCGCCGGCAACGCCAACGAGTACGGCGTCTGGCCGCATGCTCACGGTGGCGGGATGTTCAACGACGGCGGCAGCCCGACGGTGAACGAGTGTACGTTCTTTCAGAACTCTGCCGAATGGGGTGGCGCCATCTCGAATAGCAGCGGCAGCGGCGCCGTCTTGACAGACTGCGCGTTTGCGGGCAATAGCGCGAGCTTGGGTGGTGGCGCAATCAACACAAGTGACTCAATGCTGCTCCTCGTGAAGTGCCTGTTTCGTGAGAATGGGGCAGGGGAATGGGGCGGGGCCGTTTGCAACGGTGGCACGTATAACCCGGGCATCACATTGGTCGCGTGCTCGTTTATCTCGAACTATGCCAAGTACGGCGGTGGACTCCTCGACTGGTATACAAATCCACTGACAGTGGTTGGCTGCGAATTCCTCGGGAACATTAGCGGAGACCACGGGGGCGCTGTTCTCACGGGTGACAGTTACGCCAGCTTCATGAACTGCGTTTTCAGCGGGAACTTCGCGCCGGGCGGGGGTGGCGCGATGCACAATTACCTTTCCAGCGACGTCACGCTTACAAACTGTACAGTCAGCCACAACTCGGCCTATGCCGAGGCGGGCGGACTTGTCAACCGGCCTGGCTGCCAGGGGGCCGTGCGGAACTGCGTGTTGTGGGGCAACAGCTCCTCCGGCGCGGGCTCGCTCGAGTCCTGGCAAATCTACGGCGATTGGACTGACGTCGAATACTCCTGCATCCAGGGGCTCGACGCGTTCGCCGGCGCTGGCAACATTGAAACCGATCCGCTTTTCGTGGACGCTGACGGCCCGGACAACGTCGTCGGAACGGATGACGACAACCTGCGCCTACGCAGCGGCTCGCCTTGTATCGACGCCGCCGACAACACGGCCGTGCCGGCAGACACCGCGGACCTCGATAACGACGGTGATACGAGCGAACGAGTACCGCTAGATCTCGATCGTGAGCCGCGGTTTTTCGATGATCCACACACCGATGATACCGGCGTGCCGGATCCGCCGGACTACCCGGAGGTGGTCGACATGGGGGCGTATGAAGGGCCGGAGCAGGTATTCATCATTACAGGTGAACCGGTCAGCGTGCCCGAGGGTGGATTCAGCGGGTTTCACGTTTCGCTGGCGCTCGATCCGCAAGGCACCGTCTACGCGAGCGTTGTGCACGTGGGCGGCGATCCCGACATCACCGTTCTGTCGGGCGGCCCGCTCGAGCTTGACTCGTCCAACTATTGGATACCGCAGCCGGTCGGCCTGGCCGCGGCGGAGGACGTCGATTGGGCCAATGGCACCGCCGTCATCCGCGTTAGCGCCACGGGAATCCCGACGGTCGACGTCACCGCTACGGAGGAAGACAACGAGCCGATCCCGCC
Organism: Planctomycetota bacterium; assembly: GCA_018814045.1. GTDB lineage: Bacteria > Planctomycetota > Phycisphaerae > UBA1845 > Fen-1342 > JAHJAR01. The sequence goes on from JAHJAR010000357.1 coordinate 13,109, forward strand.
GGTCGTGTTTGTCGATGAGAGCGCAACCGGCGACAACAACGGCACGAGCTGGGACGACGCCTTCGGCGAGCTGCGCGACGCGCTGAACGCCACAGAGACCCGTCCCGGCACCGAGGAGATCTGGGTCGCGGCGGGCACCTACACGCCGGCCGATCCCGGTGGCGATCGACTCGCCAGCCTCCAGCTTGTTAATGATCTGGGAGTCTACGGCGGTTTCGCCGGTGACGAGACCGAACGCGAGCAACGCGATGTCACCGCCAACGTAACCGTCCTCAGCGGCGACCTCAACGATGATGATGCGGAGGTTTCCAGTCCTGAAGAACTGCTGAATGAACCGACCCGGGCCGAGAATAGCTACCACGTGGTAATTGGCAGCGGAACCGACGACACGGCCATACTTGACGGCTTTACAGTTCGGGGCGGTTTTGCTGATGGGCCTGCCTATGGCTACACTGACAGTGGCGGTGGAATGTACAACTCGGCCGGTAGCCCAACAGTCTCCAACTGCACGTTTGCTGTGAACTTCGCCAGAGGGACCGGGGGCATCTACGGTGGTGGCGGGATGGCCAACCGGTCTGACAGCAGCCCCACACTCACCAATTGTGTTTTCAGCGGGAACTTTACACAGTACCTCGGCGGTGGGATGTTCAATGAACGAAGTAGTCCCACTCTGGTTAGATGCACTTTCAGCGGAAACGCAGCCAACCTGGGTATATTCGTCAATTCCAATGGAGGCGGAATGTACAACTACGACTCCTCCAAGCCCCTTCTGATCGACTGCCTTTTTGTCGATAACGCAGCCCAGACTTCCGGGGGCGCGATGACGAACTGGGGTGACAGCAACCCGACACTGGTCAATTGCAGGTTCAGCGGAAACTCGACATATCACTCGGATGGGCGGGGGGGCGGCCTGGCGAATTATGCCAGCAGCCCGAAGTTGCGCAACTGCATTTTCACAGATAACGAGGCGGGCAACGGCGGTGGTGGTGGCGTTTCTCAATCCACTTCCGGCCTCATCAAGCTGACGAATTGCACGCTCAGCAATAACTCGACGAGCGGATCCGGCGGAGGACTTCAGTTCGAAGACAGTGCGGTACTGACCAATTGTGTGTTCTGGGAGAACAATGACAGCGGCGGGATGGATGAAACCGCGCAGATCGATGGCGATGGCGCGCTCGTCAACTACTCCTGCGTTCAGGGCTGGACGGGCGGCTTCGGCGGCCTTGGTAACCACGGCGAGGACCCACTCCTCACCGATCCCGGCAACGACGATCATCACCTTCTTTCGGGGTCGCCCTGTATCGACACTGGGGACCCATGGGCAGACTATGGCCACCAGACGGACATCGACGGCCAGATGCGCGTCTGGGATGGCGACGGCAACGGACAGGCCCGCGTCGACATGGGCAGCGACGAGTTCGGCTCGTTCCGTTACGGCGACCTGAACTGCGACGGGGCGATCAACGGTTTTGACATCGACGCCTTCGTTCTGGCGCTCCAGGCCACGCCGCCGGATTACGCCGAGTACTACGCCCAATACCCCGACTGCGACCATATGCTGGCTGACATTAACGGCGACGGTACGGTCAACGGCTTCGACATCGATGCGTTCGTGGAGCTGCTGAGCGACGGATAACCTACGTGCGGTGGGCTTCCACACGCCCGTGCATCCTGGCCAGAAGGACCGGGAATTCGTTGCCGCGGGCCGCCGCGGGCGTGTATGCTGTGATGGTTGGGCGGCGGGGCACCTCGCGACGTACGCGCAGTAAGGGAGCAGCGCTATGAAAAGGGCAGTCCGCAAGCTGGCGGACGTCACTGGTGCCTGCGAAGTCAGCGGCTTCGACAGCGATGCGTTCGTGGAACCGCTGATCGGGCCATAGCGACGCCGGCAGGTCTTGAAGACGCGACCTGCCATACGGGTTTTTCAGTTATCGGAGGTGTAATCATGTCCTGGAAACCTGCGGATCTGTGTGTACTGGCGGCCGCGGCCGCGTTGTTGGTGGCCGCTCCGGCTGTGTCAGCGGGGCAAGTCATCAGCCAACTGGAGGACCCGGAGGACCCCTCTACTGAGGCCTTCGTGGACATCGTCGCGGCGTGGATAGAACAGGATGGCGGATACCTCACGTTCACCATCGAGACCCGCGGCGACATTCCGACCACATTGCCGCACCCCGAGGACTCACTCACCTACCTGTGGCTGGTTGACGCGGACAACGACCCCGGCACCGGGCAGCCGCACGGTGAGGTTGGCAGTGAGTTCAACGTCCGGGCGGTGATCAGCGAGGTGTATGGCGGCGGATTCGTCGATGTCACCGGCGGGCTGCCCGGAGGCGGGCTGGGGACAGTGGTGGTCGAAGCCAATCGCATCGAGATCACCATCTTCCTGCCGCAGATCGCCGCACCCGAGCAGTTCCATTGGCGCTGCGCCGCGGGCCACGTGGAGAACGGCGTTTGCATATCCAGCAACCCAGAGACGGTCGTCGCCGTCGCAAACACGCTGCCGTACACGCCGCCCGCGCGCGTAGCCATCAGCACGCCGCTGCTGATGCTCTCTCCGGCAGGGCCGGCCAGCGGGCAGTTGGAGCTCGAGATCCGCGATGCGGCCGGCAACCTGTTGCCCGTCGGCGACTATCATCTGAGATTCGAAAGCTCCAACGAAGCGGTGGCCAGCGTGGACGATTCCGGCCTGGTGACAGTGCACTCCATCGACGACCAGCCATATGTGCTGGCCTGGGCCGACGGGGTGTCGCCGGACAACGCCGCGGTCATTCGCAGCACCAGCACCGACCTGGGTGTGGTCCACCAGACCTACGCGGGAGACAACGTTGCGTTCTACCTCCCGGCCATCATCGAAGACGTCGATCTCGAAGCGATTACCAGTGAACACCAGGTCGTCCAGGCTACGGACCTGGCGTACCTCGCCCAACAGGCCGGCGTCGGTGCCACGCCGTTCGGAGGCGGCCGGCAATACTATGTCCTCGACGTGGGCGACGACCCGGCCACCGTTCCGTGCGGGATTAGTGGTAACCCGATCCGGCTGGGATGGGTGTTCGGCACGCCGGCGCACAACAATTGCTATGTCGTCGATGCCCTGAACAATCCGGTGCCCCAGTGGTTCGTCATGTTTCATGAGATGGGGCACAACTTCACCTACGCGTCTTATGGCTTCAGCCAGTTCTGCGCGGGGCCTTCGACGCCGCACAACACCGCGTACATTGAGGGACTGGCGTCGCTGGGGGCGCTGTGGTCGTGGCACGTCATCACGACACACCCCACCGGGCTGGACGCGCTCGTCATCGACGACATCGACGCGCATTTGACGGGTTACATGTCGTATTTTCGACAAGGGCTGGCGGTCTATCAGAATACCGGCGCCAACTACGCCGATCTGAACCCCGATATCGTGGACGGTATTCTGTGTGAGATGTACGACGATTATGGCGCGCCGGCGTGGTTCGGTTTGTACAGCACCTTTCTGCCCCCCGGCGAGCCGCTGCCCTACGTGCTCGACACCGAGGCCAAGCAGGCCACCTGGTTCGTGGCGGCGTTGAGCGCATCGGCCGGCGAAGATCTGCGAGGTATCTTCAGCTCGTCGTACGGCTTCCCCATCGACAACGCGGCCTGGCCGGAGATCCTGGCTTGCGTTGAGGCCAGGATCACGGCGCGCCCGTACCCGCACACACTGGGCGACCTTAATTGCGACGGGGCGATCAACGGCTTCGACATCGACGCGTTCGTGTTGGCCTTGCAGGGACCGGATTTCTATGACCCGGTGTACCCCGACTGCGACCACATGAACGCCGACGTCAACCGCGACGGTGAAGTGAATGGGTTCGACATTGATGCGTTCGTGGAGTTGTTGATCGGCGGTTGAGCGGGAGCGCGGGTGGCGCAGAATCCGAGCCCCGAGCGCCAGCGAGCGGGTCCTCAAGGCGAAAACGCTCTGGCGTAGGACCCGCTCGCTTGCGC
>JAHJAR010000358.1 GCA_018814045.1 Planctomycetota bacterium
TACATCGGCCCCACAATCTTCGCGGACACTCCGCCCGATGCACGCATCGCGCGCGAAGAGATCTTTGGCCCCGTGCTCGCGGTCATCAAGGCGCGCGACTTCGATCACGCGGTGGAGATCTTCAACGGCACCGACTACGCCCTGACCGGCGGCATCTACTCGCGCAGTCCCGCGCACATCGAGCAGGCCCGCCGCGACTGTGCCTGCGGCAATCTCTACATCAATCGCAAAATCACCGGTGCCCGCGTGGACTTGCAGCCCTTCGGCGGCTTCAAGATGTCCGGCACCGGCTCGAAGGCGGGCGGCCCGGACTACCTGATCCAGTTCTGCGAACCGCGAACCGTGACGGAGAATACCCTCCGCCGCGGCTTCGCCCCCAGCGACGAGGTCACGGAACAGCTCGCTTAGTGCGGTACCCATCCCAAAACCCGCGTGACACCAAACCGATGTGGCACAAAACCGCTTCCGAGCCGCGACCGTGAGGGAGCGGTTGCGTAGAACAGCCTGGATACGCGTGCAGCGCGGGCAGGCGGCGTGCCTCGGGAGGCTGTCGGCATGGGTCCTACTCGAGCAGCGCCGCGCGGACGGCGGTCCAGAATTGGCCAGCGTCGCTGTCGCCGTGGTGCGCGATCAGTTCATCGATCGCCGTTGATGTACAGCGATTGCTGCGCGCCGCCTCGATCGGACATGTTGCCATCGATGTAGACTGTGCCGGCCATCGTGTCGTTCAGGAAGATCGCATCGCTGTATGGGCTGTTGATGGTGATATCGCCGGTGATGTTCATGTCGTGGAGCAGATCGCCGCCGACGGTGACCGTGCCGGTGACATTGTCGGCGACGATGTTGTTAGACTCGCCCAAGTCACCGGCGATGCGCAACTCGGCGATGTTGCCGGTGGTGGCGTTGGAGAGGTTGATCTCCCAGACGTCCGTGGCACCGACGCCGATGGTCTCATCGACCAGCAGACGCCACTCAGCGACAAACACTTCCCCGGGGTCGGGATCCACTTGTCCGGGCAATTCCAGGTACGCGTAGTCGTAGACGCGCAGGTCGTACAGCGAATCCACGGTGAGAATGCCGTTGTCGGCCGCCCGATACGCTCCGTCACCATGAAAGGCCCCCTGGTCGTCGCCCCAGCTACGATCCCAGCCCTCGTTTTCAGGCAGGTCGTTGCCCTCATACGTCATCCAATACTCGTCCGCCCCGGCTGTTGCCACCATCAGCCCCAGGGCGGCTACCACAGACACCAGCATTCGCATCGTCATGTCCTCCTTTACATCGTGGCCATTCCGACTTCGAGAAACGGTTGAACCACCTCGACACAATCGCGCCTGCGCACAGTCAGACGGATGCGTTGGGTCGATGACCCGACCTGCCTTGCTAGCGCGGCGGCGGCCAGGCGCCGTGTTGCCGTAGATCGGCCCCCATGGCAGACGTCGCGGCAGTGCGGCCCGAAGCCGACAGCGTCCGCCAATGTTCGACGTATGCCAACGCCAGAAACAGGCCGGCCGTGACCATGTACGTCGCGCCCGCGAGGCGGAGCGCTACCGAATACCCGGCCAGCATCGCGACCGCCACGGCAGCAGCCGAGCCGACCACACTGCCGACGCCATTGACCCCCCAGAGCCAGGCCACCGAGACGCCTGCCCGTCGGCCGGCGGCGGTCAGCAACATGGGAAACGGTACACCCATCAACAGCCCGAGCGGCCCGGTGATGATCAATGACCGCACGAATGCGTCGATTCCGGTTCCCGTAGCATGACGAAACAACACGCCCTGCAACGGCGTAAACGCCGCGAGCAGAAACACTCCCAGTAGCGCTGGCAGCGGCCATGTGCGGAGCAGGCGGCCGCGGATGAACAGTCCACCCAGCACACTGCCCACTCCGGTAGCCAGCAACAGCGTGCCCAGCAGCAGTCCCAACGCCAACGTGGGGCGCCCGAACCAAAAGACGAAGCGCTGAATCAAGGGGATTTCCGCCAACATGAAGGCTACGCCCAGTCCCGCCACCGCCAGCCGCCACAACACGACCTCGCCAGCGCCCGCCACTGCCGCCTGACCCGCACCCGACCCGCGGCGCGCCCCCCAAAGCAGCATGAACAGGAGCCCGGTCGAGCTGGCCAGCAGCACAACTGCCACGAGCGGAGGCAGCGACGCGGTGAAGAAATAGAAAAACGGCCGATCATCAGTGACGGGCATCATGTCCGGCTCGAATGTGCTGGTGCTCTGCCGCTTCCACGTTACCGCCGGCGCGCTCCCGCATGCCACGTCCCACAGTTCGGGCGACCAGCGGCTCGCCGCGCGGCCCGGCGCTTCGCGCGGAATGTAGTAAAAACGCTCCGCCGGGTGCGCCAGCCCCAGCCGCCGCGTCGCCAACTCCAACTTCTGCCAGAAGAACTCCGGGCGCGGCTGGGGCGCGATTACGAGGGTGATCAAGTACTCGCCGAAAACGGCGACTCGTCTCATCGCGTCCACCGGCGCAACGCCGCGCTCGCGCTGGCCGGCCAGGTAGGTGTTGATCAGTCGTCCGATTTCCTGCCGCGTGTGGCACACGATCAGCAGCAGGCCTTCGGGGTTGAGATGAGCGAGGTATTCGCGGATGGACTCGGTCGTGAACAGGTAGCTTTCACTGAGCGCGAATCCGCCGTAGCCTTCGCCGCGCTTGGTGACGGGGATCGAGAGCATGATCAGGTCGTATGTGCGCTCGGCTGTGCGCAGGTAGTGCCGCCCCTCGGCCACGACGACGGTGATGTCGGGGTGATCGCCGTAGACGTTGCCATTGAAGGCTGCGTCGTCGCGCACGATCTCCACGAGGTCGCGGTTCAATTCGACCGCGGTGGTGTGCGTGACATCGTTCAGCCGGCATATCAACACGTCGCGGCCACCGCCGGCGCCGATGCAGAGCGCGCTGCGTTTCTGGTGCGGTGGCAACTGGCTGAGCACGAGCGCCGGTCCGAACCGTTCACCCAACTCCATCAATGAGTCACGCGAAAGCTGGGCGCGGTCGACGAACATCCGCGAGCCGGCCGCCCCATCAACGAACAGCACCTTGCACTGCCGCCGCGCCACATCGTTGATTACGTCCGTGCGGCCAAAGGCGCTCCAGCGCGACTGCTCAATGAACGGCCGGTGCTGCGGATCGGCCTCGGTCTGCCGCCCGAACTCCAGATATACGAGCATATCCTTGATCTGATCCGGGTAAACCGGCACCCGTCCGAGCCAGCGCCCCGGCCCCCCGCTCGCGACGCTGCCCAGGCAGGCCAGCACCAACAGGGTCAACGGCGCGTGGTGGACGAGCCGCAACGGCCGCCCCAGAAACAGCAGGGCCGAGCCCGTACCGACCGCGGCAAACAGCACCAGCGCCGACGGGGCCGGCACGAGGTCCAGCAGCGGTGCCGCCGTGTAGGCACCCGCCGCCGCCCCGGCCAGGTCCAGGGCATAGTAAAACCCGGCCCGACCGGATCGCCGCGCAAACACGGTCGCGATCGCGAGTCCCACGCCGACAAACGGCAGCGGCACCAGGACAACCTGCACCAGAGCCGGCAGGTTGAGATAGAACGACAAAACGAGCACGCATAAAGTCGCGGCGAACAGCAGCATCCCTAGGGACGTCGGGTTTCCCCCGCCGCCCCGCCGCGCGGTCCACCAGTGCGCCAACCCGGCCCCAATGGCCAACCCGAGCACGGCAAACGACACCACCAGGAACGTCTGATTGGCGGCATATTTGAGTGACAAGACACGCGTCATAGCGACCTGCGCACCGAGCACCGACAGACTGGCCAACGCCAACCCCGACAGCTCGAACGCATCGACGCGCACCGCCTTCCCCATCGATGTGCCTTTCCTTGGGAAGATATGGTCCGACACCACAGTATACAGAATTGGCGCGCGCACGAATACGCGCGTGGCCGACATAGCGCCTGCTCGTTCTGCGCAACGGGCGCGCGGTAAACCACGCGCCCGCCGGTCCGTCCAGCCAGGATGAGGACGCTCTGCGTCAGTTAGCCCGAAGTTCCGCTGGTAGGCGAAGCGTAAGTTTCTGCGACTGCGACAGTTGTGGTGCTGGGGTGTTTCCGCGAACTGACTACAGGCCCAGGAGTTCGAAGACGCGGGCCTGCAGTTTGGTGGGTTGGGTATCTTGTGTGA
>JAHJAR010000048.1 GCA_018814045.1 Planctomycetota bacterium
AATCGCTTTCTGACCACGCTGAGCAACATGTTCACCAACTTGAATCTGACCGACATGGAAACCTGCTACAAGGTCTTCAAGGCAGAGGTCCTGAAAGACATCAACATCCGCAGTAACCGTTTCGGCATCGAGCCGGAGATCACCGCCAAGATTGCGCGGCGGCGTTGGCGCGTCTACGAGGTGGGCATCAGCTACTCGGGACGATCGTACGAAGAAGGGAAGAAGATCACCTGGAAGGACGGGCTCAAGGCCCTTTTCTGCATCCTCCGGTTCGCCTTTGCCGACTAGCCGCCGACCGGTCTCGGTTCGCCGCCCCGCCGCCGGATTGTGAGCATGCCTGAGCCGCACAGCCTCGTCAGCGTCGTCGTGCCCACGTACAACGAGCGTGACAATCTCGCAGCGCTGGCCCAGCGCGTCTTCGCGGCCTGTGATCCCCAGCACACCGAATTGCTGATCGTGGACGACGACTCCCCGGACGGAACGGCAGAGCTGGCAAACCAGCTCGCCCAGCGGCAGCCCGTGCGCTGTCTGGTGCGGCGGAGCGAGCGTGGCCTGGCGACGGCGGTGATCCACGGGCTGCGCGCGGCCCGGGGCGAGTTGATCGTCTCGATGGATGCCGACCTGTCGCACCCGCCTGAGGCGATCCCCAGACTGCTCGCCGCGCTGCGCGATCCGGGCGTGCAGATGGCTATCGGCAGTCGCTTTGTGCCGGGCGGGAAGGTCGATCTGCACTGGCCGTGGCACCGGCGGCTGAACAGCTTCGTGGCCCGCCTGCTGGCGCGCCCGCTGACGCCCGTAAAGGACATGATGGCGGGGTTCTTCTGTGTGCGTCGCGATGCGCTCGATCTCGCCAGCCTTCGTCCCATCGGCTACAAGATTGCGCTGGAGCTCATCGTGCGGCACGGCTGGAAAAACGTCGTCGAAGTTCCGATCACATTCAGCGACCGTGCGGCGGGGCAGACAAAGCTCAACGTCGGCGAGCAGGTTCGCTATCTGCGGCATTTGTGGCGTCTCTATGGCCACGCCTGGTTCGGCCGGCGAGCAGGGAAGTGAGTATGGTGGCGCTGAACACCGGGCGTTTCGCGCGCTGGCGGGGCTGGCTGCCGCTGGCTGTCGGGGGGGCGGTGTACACGGTCATTCTGTGCGTCATCGTTGTCGAGCGTGCCGAGAGCACCACGGACTTCCGCGACTTCTGGCAAACGGCCAGCCACTTTCGCCAGACCGGGCAGATCACCGCTGACAAGGGAGTGCACAACTATCTGCCGTTTTTCACAATCTTCATGCTGCCGTGGAGCTTTCTGCCGTTACGCGCCGCGATCGTGGTGTTCACGCTGCTCTCGATGGGGCTGCTGGCGGTAACGGTGGTAATGGTGGAGATCCTGCTTAATCAACGGCTCGACCGCCGGCCACGGGGGGCAACCTACGCGGCGCTCGGTTTGATGTTCGCCTACGTGCATTCTTGTGGCGTACTGGGCGCGGCGGGCTTGTTGCTGCTGTTTCTGATCGTGGCGACGTGGTTCTTGGTCGAGCGCGGACGGGAGTGGGAGGCCGGTTTGCCGCTGGGCTTCGCGGCCCTGATCAAGCTGCTGCCGCTGGTGCTAATCGTGTTTTTCCTGCTGAAGCGGCGGTGGCGTGTGGCCGCGACGTCACTGGGTGTGTTCGTTGTGCTTGGGATGGGCTTGCCGCTGGTGATGCTCGGCCTCGATGAGACCATTGCGCAACACAGAGAATTTCGCCGACGTGCCGTCGAGGAGCATTCGGCCTACACGACGATCTTCGCCGCGCAGCCGCGGAAGGCTAAATACAACAACAACGCCCTGCCGATCGTACTGCGGCGCTTACTGTCGCCGGTCAACGCCGACCCAGACGAAGAGCGCCCGGGTTTTTTCGTGAACGTGGCGACTCTTCCGCCGCCCGTGATCTGGAGCATCTACCTGGTCATCGTGGCGGGAGCGTTGGGGGCGACCGCGCTGGTCACGTTGCAGCGCCCGCGGGGCTGGCCGCCGGAATCGCTGGAGGACATCTTCGAGGTCCGGGCGCAGTACGGCCAATGGTGTTGCCTGATGCTGATTGCGACGCCGCTGATGTGGACTCACTATCTGCCATTGGTGTACTGGCCGCTGGCGCTGCTGGCCGACCGGGTGGAACGGACGCGCCGCGCCGCGCGGCGGCCGTGTAGGCTCTCCTACGCCGCATTGGTGCTATGGTTGATCGGAGTGCTGCTGCTGGCCTGGCCGCCGGCCCGCGCTGCGGGGGCGCAGCAATGGTCGGTTGTGGTGCTGTGGCTGGCGGCGTTGTGGCTGAGCGTGGGCCGCAGGCGGGGACCGTAACACGCGGAACAGAGCCGACCGCGCGAGAGAGACT
>JAHJAR010000004.1 GCA_018814045.1 Planctomycetota bacterium
CCGGCTCTATCCAGCGGACGAATGGGAGAAGCTGGCAGAAGCTCCGGTCGCGAGCGCGCCGGCGCGGGTGGCTGCGGCAGAGGTTGCACCAGCGGCTGGGGCGTTCTCATCGACTCCGGCCGCCGTGGCACAGGTGACCGCTGAGCTGGAGAATCTGCGGAACGAAGTCGGAGAAGTCCAGGCTGAGATCGCCGAGATGCACGAGCACTTGGCCGAGCTGCGCCGGCGCGTGGAGAAACTGGAAGGGTAGGGCGAAGGATCGCGCGGGCCGGTAAGCTGCTTGCAAGACCGCTTGGCTATTCCGGGTGACCGTGCGATCCTGCAACAGAGCCGGGCCGTCCTCGGCCCGGTAACCCGGCGTGGGGACACGCCGGCTCTGATCGGTGGCACCTAAGGCCTCTCATGATTGCGCGCGACCATCCAGTGCCGGCAGATCGCGGATCTTCTTTGCTGGGATGCCGCCCCAGAATTCGTTGGGGCCGATGACCGTGTTCGGCAGCACGATCGCGCCGGCTCCGATCGCGGCACCGGCGCCGATGTGGACGCCGCCGTAGATCACGGCGTGTCCGCCGATGACGACCTCGTCCTCGATGACCGTGCGTTTGAGGACCCAGGCGTCGCGTTCCTGGTAGTGACCGGCGACGGTGGCGTTGAAGCCGATCACGACGTTACGGCCGAGCTCGACCAGGTGCGGGTCGAGGATGGCGGGCTCGAGGGCGTAGCACGAGCGCGATTTCGGGCCATAGATCGGCCCCATCAGCCAGCACATCGGCGGCAGGTTGGCTACCTGAAACACGAGAAAGCCGGGGAACGGTGGGAAATAGCGTGCCTTGTTCAGCGCCATCAACAGTGTGGCCCAGACCAGTTGCCGGTTGACCGGTCCGCCGGTCTTCGGGTAGCGACCTTCGCGCGGCGTGGGAATAAACAGGCGGAGCAGGACCAGCTCGGCGACGTAGATCACATTGAATAACAGGACGAACCATGCCAGGCATCCGGCCCAACGGGCCGCAAGCCGTAAGTCAGCCTGCGTCGGAGTTGCCTCCGGCCAGGCGTTGAGCGCGTGAAACGCCGCGAGGCTCAGCGCCAGCGCTGCGCCCCAGATCGTCAGGCGCGCGAACAGATCCAGCGCCAGCGACACGCGCAGCGCTGGGCGCATGTCACGGGGGCGGGGTGCCTCGTCGCGCTCGACAGTGTTGTCCGGCAAGTCCGTCACGAGTGTCTCCGCAAAGCCGGCTGACGATCGCATGATCGTGATCAGCCGGCGAGGACGCAAGCCCACGCGCGCTCACGTGCGGATGTTCATCCCACGTGGGTAGAATGGCCAACGACTTCGCTCGGGTGCGGTTTCGAAAACAGTCGGGTGCCACGGGCGGCTGGTCCGCTCGTGTTTGCCGCGGCACTGGCAGCAAGCTGCCAGTGGCACCCGGCGGGATTGCTTCGCGCGGCGCGGGGAAGTGCACCAGCTACTTCGTCGGGGCGGCGTTGCGTCGATCGCGCGACCGGAGGCGGTTCAGCAGCGCGGGGGGTTGGCTAGGCCACCTCGTCACCCGTCATGGTGCTCAACCACGACGCAATCTGCTGCTTGCCGGCGATCACCTTCTCGCACCAGCGATCCGGGAAATCCGGCGGCAAGTCCTGATCGAGCGGTACATTCTCACTCGCCGCCAGTGCCCGCGCGCCCTCGAAATCCACATAGGCCAGACGGGCGGTCAATTCTTCGCGCGAACGGCCAAATACAGAGCCGGGTAAAATGGCAGTCCCGGTATCGTTCAACAACCGGTTGCACAACGCTATGCCGCTCCCAATGCCCTGCCTGGCCAGCGCCTCCCTGAACGGAGAGAAGTCCAGAAAGAGATAAAAACCGCCTTCTGGCGCATGGACGCGGATGCCGGCCTCGGAGAGGGTCCGGGTGCAGCGGCGTCCCAGGGCGTGGAGAATCCGGCGAGCGTGCCACAGGTAACGCTCGATTTCCACCCCGCCGCGGAAAGCGTGGACGGCGGCATGCTGAATCGGCGCGCTGACCGACGTGTAGGTCTCGCTCGCCACGGCGGCCATGGCGTCACACAGCCAGTCAAGGTCGGGTGGAAATACGAACGTGCCCAGACGCCATCCGCCGGCGCCGCACCACTTCGAGAGTCCGGAGCTGAGGATGGTGCCTTCAGGGTAAAACCTCGCGATCGAGACGTGCTCGCCACGGTGATGCAACTGCCCGTAGATCTCGTCGGACAAGACGACGACCTGAAACCTCCTGGCCACCTCCGCAATTTCCGCCAGCTCATCTGCGGTGTAGGTGAGCCCGGAAGGATTCGAGGGGTAATTGAGCACCAGCAAGCGCGGGCGAAGATGGTCGTTGACCATCTCGATGGTCTTCAGCAGACCCTCCGGCGTGATCTTCCAATGGTCTTCGTAACTTGTCGGAACCAGGCTGATGCGACGCCCGATGATGCGCGCTTTCGGAATGTACGAAACCCAGCAGGGCGTGGGGATCAGTATTTCGCCATAGTAGACGATCTGCAGGAGGAACATCAGTTCCTTGGAACCTGGCCCGACGATAACGCGATCCGGATGCGCGTCAGTGTGATCCTTGAGTCGGTGGAACTCGGCGACGGCCTCGCGCAAGGCGGGGAGTCCCTTTACAGGAAGGTACTCCTTCTCAGACGCGGCCAGCTTCAAGGCCTCCACGACCACGGTTGGGACCGGGAAGGGCGATTGCCCCAGGCCGAAATCACAGACCGTTTGTCCCTCCTGGACCAGCGCGCGACAGCGATCCTTGATCGCCAAGGTGGCGGATTGACCAAGCCCCCGGACGTTCAGACTCAGGCTCACCGGCTTGTTCGTATTCATGGGTCGCAGCGCTCCTCGCTACACCGCCCCAATGGAGATTGGTGCCGTTGATGGAATGCAGCGCAGGTTGGCACCGAAGGCCCGGCCATGACTTTCATCCACTGACGTATACCCGGAACGGCGAGTTACTTGCAAGGGGTACTCGCGGTCAAAAGTGCTTTCAAAAAGGGCAAAAGGGCGCGGGAGCGAGATACTCTGCGTATAGAGAATGGAGACGTACCGCTTTGTGTCGGCCACATTCGACGCCTGCGGCGGGGGGGTCGTGCCGGGTTATGCCGGGCTGGGAAGTGGGCCGGTTTCTTCG
>JAHJAR010000049.1 GCA_018814045.1 Planctomycetota bacterium
GAAGATGTTTGCTTCCGGAATCTCGATTGCTTCGGGCGGGTCGGTGGGCCGCGAAGGGCCCATTGTCCAAATTGGCTCGGCCATCGGCTCGAGCGTTGGGCAGTGGCTGCGCATCGACGAAAGGCGGCTGCGAACACTGGTGGCGTGCGGGGCCGCGGCGGGGATTGCCGGCACGTTCAACGCACCCGTCGCCGGCGCGTTGTTCGCGGTCGAGATCATCCTGGCGGATTTCGGCGTCTTCCAGTTTTCACCAATCGTGATCTCGTCCGTCGCTGCGACCGTCGTCGGGCGGCACTTTCTGGGCAACAGACCGGCGTTCATCGTACCGACATATGCGCTGGTGCAGCCGACCGAGTTGTTCGCCTATGCCGCCCTGGGAATCCTGGCTGGGCTGGTGGCACTCGCCTTTGTCAAGACGCTCTACGCCTTCGAAGACCTGTTCGACAAGATCACGCTGTATCCCCCGCTGAAGGCCGCGCTGGGCGGGATGATGATCGGCGTCATCGCCTTGTGGTTCCCGCACGTCTATGGCGTCGGCTACGAGGCGATCGACGAGGCGCTGGCCGGGGGGGCCAATCTGGCGTGGTACCTGCTCCTGGCGTTGGTGGCCATCAAGATCCTGGCTGTCTCAATCACGATCGGCTCCGGCGGCTCCGGGGGCATCTTCGCCCCCTCGTTATTCATCGGGGCCATGGCCGGCGGGGCGATCGGAACGCTCGTGCACTCCATCTGGCCCGCCAGCACGGCCGGCCCGGGCGCCTACGCACTGGTCGGCATGGGTGCTGTGGTAGCGGCCGCCACGCACGCCCCGATCACGGCGATCCTGATCATTTTCGAGTTGACGGCCGACTACAAGATCATCCTGCCGCTGATGATCAGTTGCATCATCGCCACACTGCTGGCCACGCGCCTGGAAGACGCGTCCATCTACACGCTGAAGCTGCTGCGCCGCGGAGTCGACATCCACAAAGGTCACGATATCAGTCTGCTCCGCCACCTACTAATCCGGGATGAAATGCGCCGCGATTACGTCACGGTGCCGCCGGGTGAACGTCTCATGCCCGTGCTCTCCAAGTTCATTGAGCACCCGGGGAGTTCCATCTTCGTGGTCGACGAGGACCGGCGCCTGCTCGGCGTGATTACCAACGAGCAGATCCGCTCCATCATGGCCGATCCGTCGTCGTTCGAGCCGCTCGTCATCGCCGCCGACATCATGGTCGAACGCGATTTTCCCACCGTCGGTTTGGATGACACGCTCGCAGACGTGATGAAACGTCTGGCTTCGTATCGCGGCGAGGTCCCGGTGGTAGACGACGACCGCCTGGTTGGCGTGATCTGGCCCGAGGACGTCATCGCCCGCTACAACGCCGAGCTCTTCAAACGCGATATGGCGCGCAGCATGGTCTCCAGTGTCAGCCAGGGGGCCGCCGTCGAACCGCTCCCGGCGGTCAAGGACACGAGCATCGCCGAGATCCCGGTGCCGGCCCACTATATTGGCCAGACGATCGGCGGTCTTGATATCCGTAAGCGCTATGACGTGTCAGTCTTGCTGATTAAGCAGAAGACCGGGGCCGGGGAAGAGGTCGTTAACGCCGTGCCCAGCCCGGATTACGTCTTTCGGCCGGACGACGTGCTGCTGGTGATAGGGACGAACGACAAGCTGCGCAATCTTGGCCACATCTGAGCCGGCGTTTGCTGCGCCGCCGGCCCGTGACCGCCGCGGAATGTGGCGCGCTGCTCAGAAGACCGGCGTGCCCCACTCCTCTGCGAACGCCTCGTCGTTGATGATGGCGATGTAGCCATCGTCGTCGATATCGATGCCGTATACCGCGTTGGGTATGCCGCGCTGCGCGAACCAGAGTTCCAGCGCATCGGACAAGTTCTGTTCGTCGTCTGGTTCCACCAGGGACACGTCGACGACCCGCATGCGGGTGTCGTCGTATCCGCAGCGGGGCACACAGCGGATGGTTGTGGCCGTCTTCTTCATCTTTCCGGTCCTCGCCAAGTCACGGCAAGTGTCCTTCCTCCATGGGTATTATACGCTACGGGTGAAGCTCCTCCAAAACACGCGTGCATAACGGCGCCACAGGCAGTTACTATCGGTCCTAACAGCGGAATCCCAACAGAGCCAACGTACCGAAGTCGGTTCAACGAGCCGGCAAGGCTGCGACCAGTTGCTGAATCTCCTCTGGCGAGTTGTAGAAGTGCGGGCTGGCACGCAGACGCCCCATCCGCGTGGCAACCACGATCTTGAATTCGTCGCGCAGGTGCTGGCGGAGCGCTTTCATGTCGTGTTCTTCGCATGAGAACGCGACGATGCCGCTCCATTCGCTCGGCGTGCGGGGACTGTGAACGGTCCAGCGTTTCGCCCGCAAGCCTTCGACCAGCATGTCTGTCAGCTTCTTGACGCGAACCTGGATCTCCTCGATCCCGACCTCGAGCAGCAGATCGAGCGACGCCCCCAGGGCGCAGATACCGGCCAGGTTGTAGACGCCGTTGTCGAAACGGCGCGCATCGTCGCGCAGATCGATGCGCACATCCGGGTCGTCGAAACCGTGCTTCATGCCCATGTAGCCCATCTCAGACGGGCTGATGTGGCCGAGCAGTTCGCGTTTGCAGTAGAAGATGCCGGCACCTTCCGGACCGCACAGCCACTTATGTCCGTCGGCGGCGAGCAAATCGATGTTCATGGCGCGCACGTCGAGCGGGTGGACGCCCAGCGCCTGGATCGCGTCCACACACAGCAGTACGCCCTTGTCCTTGCACAGTTCACCCAGGCGCGTCAGGTCCGTGCGGAATCCGTTCGACCATTGCACGGCCGAGATCGCCACTACACGCGTGCGGTTGTCCAGGTTGGCCGCGATGCGGTCGAACGGCACGCGCCCATCCTCGTCCGAAACACGTTTGAGCGTCACGCCGCGCTGCGCCAGGTTCATCCACGGATACACGTTCGAAGGAAACTCCATGGTGGTGGAGACGACGTTGTCGCCGGTCACCCAGTGGATGCCGTTGGCCACGTAGCTGATGCCCTCGGAGGTGTTCTTGACGAAGGTGACCTCGGAGGGTTCGGCGTTGATCAGCCGCGCCGCGGACTGCCGCGCGTGGTCCGCCGCCCGGAAGTAAGTCCCGCGCAGGTAGGCCGCCTCGGCCAGTTCGTGCGCATACCCGGCCAGCGCGTCGGCGGCCGGCCCCGACAAGGGAGCCACCGCGGCATGGTCGAGGAAGTTGTAGTTCCGCGTGATCGGGAATCGAGCGCGTATCTCTTCAAGCGTCATCGTTGTTTTCCATTCGCCCTGTCGCGGACTCATTCCTATTGTAGGGGCGCCTATCCACGGCGTCTGCCGATTGCCGCGGTTCCCATAATTGCATCGGTAAACCGGTGCTCTGAGTTGCTGTCCTCTTGCCACAATCACGATTGTGCTCCAGGGCGCCGGGAGCGCACACGGCGGCCCCATGCGTCTGGCCACCAAGTGTCCTGCACACTCGCGATTGCATGGCCCGGACCTTCACCGCTATGATGGCGTCGGTCGCCCGACAAGTGTCGTGGCCACCGCCGGTAACTCTGTTTCAACCTCAATGACCGTGTCACATGGACGATTGGACCCCTCGACGAATAGTGGCGGCCCTCGACCGGCATATCGTCGGCCAGGATGACGCCAAGCGCGCTGTCGCCGTGGCCATCCGTAACCGCTGGCGTCGCTTGCACTTGTCCGAACACATGCGCGAAGACGTTTGCCCGAAGAATATCCTGATGATCGGTCCGACCGGAGTCGGCAAGACCGAGATCGCTCGTCGGCTGGCGCAGTTGACCAACGCGCCATTCATCAAGATTGAGGCCACCAAGTTCACCGAGGTTGGCTACTACGGTCGCGATGTGGACAGCATCGTCCGGGATCTGGTCGAGCGCGCTCTGACGCTCGAACGGCAACGAGCCGCCGAAGGCGTGACGGAGCGGGCCCGGCTGGCCGCCGAAGATCGCATCCTCGACCAGCTTCTGCCCGGCGGCGAAAGCTACGACCCCTCCAGCCAGGAGCAGGCGGAACGCCGAAATCGCACGCGCGAGAAACTGCGGTTGCAACTCCAGGCCGGCGGGCTGGCCGAGCGCATGGTCGAGGTCACCACACGGGAGCGGGCTGTCTCACCACACGCGCTGAGCACCATGGGCCTGGACCAGATGGGGCCGGAGTTCGAGCAGTTCATGGAACGAATGATCCCGTCGCACACGCGGCGCCAACGCCTCCCCGTACCCCAGGCGCTCGAAGTGCTCATGCAGCAGGAGACCGATCGCCTGATTGACGAGGAGTCGATTCACCAGACTGCTATCCGGCATTGCGAGGAGAGCGGGCTGGTCTTTCTCGACGAGCTCGACAAGATCTGCGGCTCCGGCCTGGGCGAAAGCGCCGGGCCGGAGGTGTCGCGCAGCGGCGTGCAGCGCGACCTGCTGCCCCTGGTCGAAGGCACGACCGTCAGCACGCGCTACGGGATGGTGCGCACCGACCATATCCTGTTCATCGCGGCCGGCGCCTTCACCCAGACCAACCCGAGCGATCTGATTCCCGAACTGCAAGGACGCTTCGCCATCCGCGTGGAGCTGGATGATCTCAGCGCGGATGACTACTACCGCATCCTGACCGAACCCCAAAATGCGCTCATCAAGCAGCAGATCGCGCTGCTCGAAACCGAGGGCGTGAAGCTGACCTTCACGGCCGAAGCACTGGTCGAGATGGCGGAGATGGCGTTCAGGGCCAACCAGATGCTCGAGAACATCGGGGCCCGCCGACTCTACACGATTGTCGAGAAGGTTACCGAAGAGATCGCCTTCAACGCCAGCGACGCGGCCAACAAGGACGTCACGATCGACATCGACTACGTACGCATGCGTCTGGCGGACATTCTCGAGGACGAAGAGCGCAGCCAGATTGAGTTGTAGCCGTTGGGCCGCATGGGCCGCCGGCAGCGCTGCCCGTGGCTTGTATTCACCAACCATCGCATAGCCCGGTAACATCGTCATGTGGCGCGCTGGTGGCGCGGGGCGAGTTTGTGCTAGAATGCGAATGAACGGACCGATCACAGCGCCTTCCGCAGCCGGAGAGTGGGCGCGGCCGCTGGAAGCGAATCGTGGCGAAACCCGCCGGGCCGTCCTGTTCGAAGCTGCCGCTGGTGCGGGCGGTCTCGGATGTGGTGTGCCAGCACGGCTGAGAATCAGACGTGGCCTTCATTCTGCCGTTTGAAACCGAGATCCATGCCCTCGACGAGCAGCTCGCCGCGCTGCCCGAGGACGATCAGGCGCGCGCCGAATTGCAGGACCGGCTGGCGGATCTGGAAGCGGCGGCCTACCCCAACCTGAGCGCGTACGACAAGTTTCTACTCTCGGGGCATCCGCTGCGCCCCAAGTCGCTCGACTACATCCAGCACATCTTCCAGGACGTTCGCCTGTTCTACAACCATGACGTGCGCGGCGACCATCTGGTCGTGGCGGGTGAGGCTCGGATCGAGCTCGCCGGTCAGCTTCAGGATGTCATCGTAATCGGGCAGCAAACCGGTCCGTCTTCCCGCCGCGATGAGCTGCTCACGCTGCCAGTGGCCGAGTACCAGCGTTGGAACCAGGGGATGGGCTTCCCGGACGGCTACCGCAAAGCGGTGTACTTCATGGAGCGAGCAGAGCAGCGGGGCTGGCCGGTGGTGGTCTTTGTGGACACGCCGGGCGCCGACCCTTCGGAATACTCGGAGGAAGAGGGGCAGGCCTTCGCCATCAACGAGGTCATCCACAAGACGACCGCACTCAAGGTGCCTAACCTC
Source organism: Planctomycetota bacterium (assembly GCA_018814045.1). GTDB lineage: Bacteria > Planctomycetota > Phycisphaerae > UBA1845 > Fen-1342 > JAHJAR01. The sequence goes on from JAHJAR010000049.1 coordinate 5,800, forward strand.
TCGTACATCATCAGCCTGGGGGCAAGCGGGGGCGCGATCGCGATCACGCCCACGAACCGGACGATCATGAACGAATACGCCACGTACATGGTGATCAGTCCGGGCGGCTGTGCCTCGATTCTGTTCCGCAATCGCAGTCCGGAGTCGATTCGTAACGCCGCGGTGGGGCTGCGGCTCACGTCGGCTGATGCCGTCGAACAGGGGACCATCGACGAAGTCGTGCCGGAAGGTCTGCATCCCGGACACCGTTACCCTGGCGAACTGCTGGTCCAGGCCCGTGACGCCGTCGCCCGCAACCTGGCGCAGATCGTCGGGCTGCGCGACGGCACGGCTGAGCACGCCCGGCGCCAGAAGTTCTTCGCGATGGGCGTCTGGGGCACCAACGGCGACAAACGCGACGCCACCACGCTGGCCAAGCTCGCCGCCGAGCAGGACCAGGCTTTTCTCGGCATGCGCGATGCGCTCGGTGACTATCTCGTGGCGGAGACCGCCAAGATCACCACGGGCAACGGCAAGCTGGGCAGCGAAGCCGCTTTGATGGCCCAGGTGCACGCGCGGCTGAACGTCGCCCGTGTGGTTTACGCGGTCGATCGCGCCCACGCGCGCTACCTCAGCGAGACACTGGGGTTCAATGCCTATTCGCTCAGCAAGAGCCAGTGGGCTCAACTGCGCGAATACGTGCTCCAGCGGCGCTATGGCGATATGGACGGAGCCGAGTCGCTGCACCCCACGGGCGGTGTCAGCCCCTACCGCCGCCTGCACCCGGCGGACTGGATCCGCCTGCTGACCGAGCCCGAGTCGTTCCGCGAGTTCGAGCAGACCAGCCGCTACTGCTCTGTGGACCAGTTGCGTTTTCCGCAGTACCAGGAAGCTCTAGCCCGTGGCATCAAGAGCACCGACCTCCAATCCGGGCTGATCACCGGCACCGCGCGGATCGGCGGACACGCGGTCGTTCTGGCGCTGAACAACTTCGGCCTCGTCGGCAGCAGCCTGTGCGACGAGATCGGCGAGAAGTACCGCTACGCCGCTCACCAGGCGCTCATCACGCGAACTCCGCTGGTCTCCGTGGCCATGGGCGGCGGCGCCCGGATGCAGGAAGGCACGCCTTCCATGCACCGCAATATCCCCAAGGCCCAGCACGCTCTGAACGAGCTGGAGGAGGCCGGGGTGCCCCACATCTCGATCATCGCTGACCCGACGCTGGGCGGCACGGCGATCAGCTATGGGCTGCGCGGCGACTACATGATCGTCGTGGAGGGCTCGGCCAACATCGGCTTCTCGGGCAAGCGCGTCGTCGAGCAGTTCCAGCAACGCCGGGTTGCCCCCGACTTTCAGCAGGGCTCCTGGCTGCTGCACCGCGGCTTTGTCGACGAATGTGTGGCCACCGAGCGCCTGGGCGGCCGGATCGCCGAACTACTCACGCACATCGCCGAGGGTGGACGCTTGGCCGATTTGCAGACGCGACAGAGGCGCCGTTGGCAACCGCAGGAGGAAGTCGTCCTCACGCCCACGCCGCGGGCCACGTCGATGGTCTGACCGGCGCTGCCGCCGCCGAACGCGCTGCTCCTCGAACCGTGTTCAACCGTATCACAGCCGCTAGAATGCGACAGGTTTGCGGCCAGGAAGCCGTCAGGATGAAACGGTGGACCACCTGTGCCAACCACGCCAGGCAGGATGGCGTACGACTGAAGGCCATGCGGAGAACGGCAACATCTCACAGTAAAGCGCTCTCGTCCAGGAGCACGGCGCGCGTGGTTGCGGCGTGTACGCTCGGCACCCTGGTTGGCCTATGCGCCATGGCGCCGGCCAGCGCACAGGCCACCGTTGAGCTGAAGGTCGGCGAGCGCGAGGCGTTCGTGCGCGAGCCGCTGCTGGTCGAAGTGCATGTCGTCGATTTCGACGAGTGCGAGCAGCCCACCTTCCCGGACGTTCCTGATTGCACGGTTGTTCCGCTGGGCGGGGGCTTGGACAGCCGGCAGAGTTACATGGTGCAGGGACGCTTCGCGGAGTACCACTCACGCATTTACCGGTTCGAACTCACGCCGCACAAGGCTGGGGAACTGCGGATTCCGCCAGTCACCGTGGCAGTGGATGGGAAGGCGCTGCAAACGCGCGCCGTACGTCTGCCCGTCCGGGCCAGCGACGCCGATGAACTGCTGGCAGTCGAGATTTCCTGCCCGCGCGAGCGCATCTACGTGGGGCAACGCGTCCGCCTGATCATGACCATCTGGGTCAAACCCGCCCTGGCCTTCGGTCGCCGGCTGAGCGGCAATCAGATGATGGAGTTCTTCGAGCGCAGTGATTTTGGTCCGTTTCCAACGCGGGTAACGGTCGGGGAGCGCGAGTGGGAAGCCGCCGACGGGACGAAGCAGCTCTACTACACGTACGAAAGTGTGGCGGACTACGTGCCCGATCGGCCCGGACGGCTGACGTTCGACGAGTTAAGCGTGGGCATGAGCTACCCGGTGCGCTTCGGACGCACCATCTTTGGCGATCCACAGGTCGCGGACCAGCGCCGCTTGCGAGCCAGGCCGAAGGTGGCGGTGACGGAGGTCCTGCCCCTGCCCAGCGCGGGGCGCCCTCCCAGTTTCGCCGGTGCCGTCGGCACATACGATCTCACCGTGACAGCCAAGCCGACGACGGTACGCGTCGGTGATCCGATAGAGTTGACGATCGAGATCAGAGGCACCGGTCCCATCGAGATCCTGCCTGCGCCAGCGCTGACCACCAACTCACTCCTGACGGAGTCCTTTCGCGTACCGCGTGAAACGCTCGCGGGCGAGGTCGACGGCAACCGCAAGCGCTTCACCCAGATCGTGCGCGCCAAACGGGCCGACGTGACCGAGTTGCCGCCGCTCGAATACGCCTACTTCGACCCTGACAGCAGCAGCTACGAGATCGCGCGCAGCGACGCTATTCCGCTGCGAGTCACTGCTGCGGAATCCCTGGCGGTGGCCGATCTGGCCGACATCGTGACGGCCCCCCAGGTCGAACAGGGCCGTGACTTGCGCCCGCTCGACGGGCTGCGCGACAACGAACGTAGCGCGGCCGCGCTGTTGACCAGACGGCACTCCGTTCGCAGCAGCCAGGTCGTCGCCGTCACGCTCGCACCGCCGGCCGTCTTCCTGATGGTCTGGGGTGGCATGGCGTATGTGCAGAGCCGCAGTGGCGACGTCGGGCGGCGTCGGCGTCAGGGCGCGCTGTTTAACGCCCGGCGGCGCCTTGCGCAGACGCGGCACGCGCCGGCCCGCGCGCGGGCGCGCGAGGTCGAGGCTGCCTTGGCTGGGTATCTGGCGGATCGTTGCAACGCACCGCCGGCGCGCCTCACTGGACGGGCCGCCATCGACTTTCTCACCGAACGCGCCGTGAATCCCGAGACTCGCCAGCGCTGGGCCGACGTATTGGCCCGCTGCGAGCAGGCTTCCTTCGGCGGCGTGGACGCCGACGCCGACGCTATCGCCGACGCGGCCCGCGAATGTCTGGTCCGGCTGGAGCGTGAACGGTTGTGAGACATCGCGGCGCACAAGACGGTCTGTGGTACGCAGTGTGTTTCGCGCTGACGCTTGCCTGTGCCGTGCCCGCCGAGGCATCCCAGACGGCCGACGAAGCCCTGTCGGTGGAGCGGCAGCGTGCGATTCTGCGCGAGGCACTGAACACGTTCGACCAGGCAGTGGAGTTGTCGCAGAACGAACCGGACCGGGCGGAGCAACTCTACCGCCGGGCCGCGGCGAGTTTCGAGACACTCATTGAGCGTGGGGTCAGCAACGCGGGCATTCACTATAACCTCGGTAATGCTTACTTCCGTCTCGGCCAGCCGGGCCGGGCGATAGTGTGCTATCGCCGGGCGCTGCGTTTCGCGCCCCGCAGTCCGGAATTGGTGGCCAACCTGTCGTATGCCCGAGAGCGCGTGCGCCCGCGCATCAACCCGACCGGCCAGAGCCGACTGCTGCACAATCTTCTCTTCTGGCAGTATGTAACGTCAGTTCGCGAGCGTTGTTGGCTGGCCGCCGTGCTCGGGGGTCTCGGCTGGTTGGTGTTGCTGGTGCGTTTGCGCTGGCGGGCCCGCGCGTGGGTGGTCCTTGGCGTACTGCTCGTGGCGCTCGGCCTGGCGAACAGCGGTGCGGCGCTCTGGCAGCTCAGCGATGAGTCGCGCCGCCCGCCTGCGGTAACGGTCGCCGGCGAGCACACGCTACGGCTTGGTCGGGGAGAGGGCTACGAGCCCGCGTTGACCGAGCCGCTCGGTCCCGGAGTCGAACTCCGCATCGTCAGCGAACGCGGCGAATGGTGCGAAGTTCTGCTGCCGAACGGCCAAACGGGCTGGCTACCGACCGCAGCCGTCGAGCGCATCTGACGCCCCTTCGGGCCCGCGCTGGCGATCGCCCGGCATGGTCCCCGTCGCCGCGTGCGATACGGCGGTCGCCGGGGCAGATTAATTGATGCCGGCCCTTCGCGCCGCCCCTGCCGATACATATCATCGGGTCGCCCTTGATGGCCTCTGCCTTGGGAGAAACGCATGCCGAGACTGGTTCGCCTGACTGCTTTGCTGGCTCCAGCGGTCCTGGGCCTGTCCCTGGCCGGCGGCTGCCTGTGCGCCGACGACACCCCTCCGCCGATCAATGTCGGAGCCAATCTCGAGGCCGAATATGTCGTCTACAACGCGGCCCAGCCCTCGGCCCTGGCATTCGCCGCGGACGGGCGCGTTTTCTATACGGAGAAGAACACCGGGCGCATCCGCGTGATCGTCGATGGCTCCCTGGCCGAACAGCCTTTTGCCGAGGTCCCGGTCAACTATGCCGACGACCGCGGCCTGCTGGGGATCGCACTGCACCCGAGCTTCGCCAGCAACGGCCGTGTGTACGTGTTCTACACGCGTTCGGACACGGGCCTGACGACCGCCGATCCCCAAGCGGTGGTTGACAACCGCGTGGTCTACTTCGAGGCCAACGGCAACGTCGCCGCCGGCGGTGAGATCTTCGTCGCCTCGCTGCCTGCCGCCAGCGGCACAACGCACATCGGCGGCCGCCTCGCCTTCGCCGCCGATGGCACGCTCTACGTCGCGCTTGGCGATCAGACTGCCGAGAACGCCGCCCAGGACAATACGGTCCACACTGGCAAGGTGCTGCGCTACAACGCCGATGGTTCAATCCCGGCCGGTAACCCCAGCGCTGGCTCGCCGGTTTTCGCGCGCGGCGTGCGCGACATGCGGGGCTTGGCGTTCGACCCCGAGTCGGCCATCCCATTCATCACGGACCGCAACCCCGCCGGTCAGGAAGAAATCAACCGTGTGCTCAGCGGCCGCAACTATGGCTGGCCCGAGGTTATCGGTCCCGCCACCACCGCCGAGGAAACCCAGTTCGTCGCCGACAACCCCGACTATGTCGAGCCGCTCTTCGACACCGGTGACGAGCGCCCCGGGCTGGTCGGCGGCTCGTTCAATCCCAGCGCACGCTACGGCCCCAACCTGGTGAGCGACTACTTCTACGGCGAAGCAACGAAGCGGCGCGTGCAACGGATCAAGCTGACCAGCGAACGCCGTAACGTGGCCAGCCGAGCTGTGTTCGCCGAGCGGTTCCCGTCGACGATCACCGACGTGGCGTTCACGCCCGCCGGCACGCTCTACGTGGCGTGCGAGGATGCGATTCTGCGCGTCGTGCCGGTGCGTTAGCGCGATTCAGATTCAGAGCGGATTCAGATCAAATGTAGCGGCCGGTCTCCGTGCCCGACGTGGTCTCGTGCAGAGGATTCCACGGCCGGCACGGAGACCGGCCGCCATATTTGAACAAGAACCGCTCCAGATGCGCTGCTGGGTGCCACGTCAGCACTGAAGCGTGGCTAGCCGGCCTGCTTCAGTTCTGCCCGCTTGGTTTCGATGTTTGCCAGCAGTTGCTCGAAGGACTCCGCAAACAGCCGCACGCCGTCCGCCAGAAGCTGGTCGGTGACCGCAGCGAGATCGATGCCCGCTTCCTGAATCCGGGCCAGCTCGGCCCGCGCCTGGTCGAGCTCCTGCTCGATCGACTGGGCAATCACGCCGTGGTCCTGAATGGCCTCCAGCGTCTGCGGCGGGAGCGTGTTGATCGTGTTTGGGCCGATCAGCGGCGTGACGTACATAGTGTCGGGATAGGCCGGGTTCTTCGTGCTGGTGCTCGCCCACAACGGCCTCTGCACGCGTGCTCCCGAGGCACGCAGTTCGTTGAACGCCTCGCCTGCGAACACGGGCTTATACATGCTGTAGGCGACCTTCGCGCTGGCGATTGCCGCCCGGCCCAGCAGGGCTTCAAGGTGTTCGGCCCCGTTGGCAATACGTTCGTTGAGCTGCTGATCCACCAGCGTGTCGATTCGGCTGACAAAGAACGAGGCCACCGACGACACCAGTCCGGCCGGGTGGCCGGAAGCTGCGAAGCGGCGGACTCCGTCCAGGTATGCCTGCATCACGCGCGCGTACATCGGTAGCGCGAAGATCAGCGTCACATTGACGTTGATCCCCTCGCCGATCAGCGTGGTGACGGCCGGCAGACCCGCGTCGGTGGCGGGCACCTTGATCATGACATTTGGGCGGCCGATGGCGTGGAAGAGCCGGCGCGCCTCGGCGACGGTGCCGTCCGTGTCGTGCGCCAGGTTCGGACTCACTTCGATACTCACGAAACCGTCGCGGGCATGAGTTTCGTTGTAGACCGACCGCAACTGGTCGGCCGCCTCGGCGATGTCCGTCAGGGCCAGCGCTTCGTAGATCGCCTTCGTACTCTGGCTGGCTTGTGCCAACTCGGCGATCTGGGCGTCGTAGTCGTTCCCGGCGGCCACCGCTTTTTGCAGGATCGTCGGGTTTGAGGTTACCCCGGTCACGCCCGCTTCCACCAGTTCCCGCAGGCGTCCCGAGCGGAGCAGATCGCGGCTGATGAAGTCGAGCCAAGCGGCCTGTCCCAGAGCGGCTAGTTGCTTGATGCGATTGGTCATGGCAGTCTACTTCGCAGTTGAGAAGGATCCTGGAATCCGCCGTACGGCCGCCCGGCGAACGCCGCCAGCCGGCCCCGGCCCCTAGTTCCCGTCGGCCGCAAGTCAGCCTTGTCCGAACACGTCGCCGCGCCTCAAGTGGTTAAGCGGCGCACCTGGGTTCACTTCTTCAAGAACTGCGACACGCCGGCGCGGGATTCGCTCGTCAGGCGCATCGACGCGTTCAGCCGCCGCGCCTCTTCCACAGCATCCGCGTGTTGCAGGCTACGAACCTTGTTGAACAGTATCTTGGTATTTGCCAGCGATTGTGGCGGATATCCCGCCAGTTGCTCGGCGTAGTGGCGGGCCCGTGCCGACAACTCCCCATCCGGCACAACCTCGTTCACCAACCCGATTTCCAGGGCCTGCTCCGCCGTGAGCAGCTCTCCGGTCAACAGCATGAACTTGGCTTGCCGTTCTCCAACCAGACGCCGCAGATAGGTCATCACGATGGCCGCCACTAGCCCGCGTTTCACTTCCGGATAACCGATCCGCACAGACTCAGCACAAATCGCGATATCGCAGACGGAAACCAGACCAGCCCCACCGGCCACAGCCGGCCCGTTGACTGCCGCGATGACCGGCTTGGATAAGTGATCCACGGTCTCGTACAAGCGCAACACCGCCGCCGCGTCCTGTTCCACCTGTTCCGGCGTGCTCTGCGCCACTTCGCGCAGATCCAGCCCTGCGCAGAAGGCGGGTGGCGCGCCGGTGAGGATGATACAACGAACCGCATCGTCCACACCGGCCTGCTCCAGGGCCGACGTCAATTCAGCAATCAACGCCCGCGAGAACGCGTTGCGGCACTCCGGGCGATTGAGCATGATCTCGACGATGGCGTCCGCGCGGGCGACGCGTACGACTTCACTCATCGCAGGCATCCAAACACTGGCAGCATAACACACAGCGACCGCGCGAATCGCGGCCGCTGCCTGTCCGCTTATTGCTGGGGTACAGCTTTGTGCCCGTAATGAATCATGCCGGCTTCGCCGTCTTCCTGAATGCGGCGGAACTCCATCTTGACCGGCAGGCCCACCTTAAGCTGGTCAAAGTCGCAGTCGGCAATCTGACAATGCGTCCGCACACCGTTGTCCAGTTCCACGATCCCGAGCGCATATGGCGCCAAATCGCTGAACTCGGAGGGAGGAGTGCGGATCACCGTGTACGTAACCAGCTTACCGGTAAACGGCAGCGTCACCTTCTCGAACTCGCGCCCGCCGCATTCATCGCAAATCAGCCGCGGCGGATAAAAGATCTTGCCGGACTTCTTGCACTTGTTGGCTTCCAGCCGGTAGCGCTGCGGGCTTTCTCGCCAGGAATTCGCAGTAGACATCGAACTCGTCTCCTATGACACGGTCACCGGCGGCGACCGTGGTTGATCGTTCTTAGACCGTCTCGATAATCGTCACGACACTGCTCGCGCCGGTGCCGCCCATGTTCTGCGCCAAGGCCCGCTTGGCGTTCGCCACCTTTACCGGCCCGGCTTCGCCGCGCAACTGCTTGGCCAGCATGAAGATCTGCGCCACGCCGGTCGCGCCGACCGGATGACCCTTGGACTTCAGACCGCCGGACGTGTTGACCGGGATCTTGCCGTCAGCCGCGGTCGCGCCATCCGAAGCCGCAGGGCCACCCTGGCCACGCTCGAAGAAGCCCAAAGCCTCGGTCACGCAAATCTCGGCGATCGTGAAGCAGTCGTGCACCTCGGCCACGTCGATGTCGCGCGGGGAGAGGCTGGCCATCTTGTAGGCCCGCTCCCCGGATTCCGCCACCGCGGCCAAGTGGCTGATATCTTTCCGCTGATGCAGCGCGAGCGAGTCGGTCGCCGCCCCGATGCCGGCGATCTTCAACGGTTGCTGCTTGCTGTACTTTTTGGCCTGGTCCAGCGGCACCAGGATCGCCGCCGCCGCTCCGTCCGTGATCGGCGAGCAGTGCAGCACACGCAATGGATCAGCTACGGGTGTGGAGGTCATCACCGTTTGGCGGTCCACCTTTGTCCGAAACTGGGCGTATTCGTTGTGCAGCCCGTTCGTGTGGTTCTTGACCGCCACATCTGCCAACTGCTCGAGCGTCGTGCCGAAGCGGTGCATATGATCGACCGCGATCATGGCGTACAGCCCGGGGAACGTCGCCCCATGGAACGCCTCCCAATCGCGATCGGCCGCTCCGGCCAGGCCGTACGTGGCCTGACCGCCCGAAACGTCGGTCATCTTCTCCATCCCGACGACCAGCGCCACGTCGGACAGCCCGCTAGCCACTTCCAGCCACGCCCCGCGCAGCGCCAGGCCGCCCGACGCACACGCCGACTCCACCCGCGTTGCAACTATCGGAGTGCGTCCCAGGTAGTCGGCGATCAGCGGCCCCAGATGCTCCTGGCCGTTGAACATCCCGCCGCTCATGCAGCCGACCCACATCGTGTCGAGTTTGTCGCACCCGGCGTCGTCGATGGCGTTCAACGCCGCCTCGACGCCCAGGTCGCGCAGCGAGCTGTTCCACAGCTCGCCGAACTTTGTCATGCCAACGCCTACAATGGCTACGTCACGCATGGTTTGCTCCGCATTGGATCAATGATTGAAGCCTGTCTACTGAAACCACCACACCGCCAAGTGACCGACGCGCTCGGGGGGCTTGCCGCCGCCACAGGCACATTTCGCTTCTGAGTCACCTGGCTGACCATCCCGTCCCTACACCGTCGGCGCCTTGAGAATTTTGCGACGATACTTGGTGTACTGTCCGTACGACAGGTAGTGCTTGTTCTCATCGAGCTGCGAGCGGGTCTTCTCGGCCAAGTCGCGTACCTCATCGATCCGCTTGGTCACGGTGAAGAGGAACGAGTCCGACCCGGAACCCGAACCGTACGAACACACCATGACCCGGTCACCGGGCTTGGCGACGTCCAGGACCGCGGTCAGCCCGATCGGTGAGGCACCCGAGTAAGTGTTGCCCAACCACGGCGACAGCCAGCCCGGCTCCAACTGCTCCTTGGTGAAGCCCAGCATTTTGCCGGCCCGCTGCGGGAACTTGCCGTTCGGCTGGTGGAAGACCGCATACGCGAAGTCGGACGGCTTCGTCTTGGTCTTCTCCATGATCTCCCGGGTGGAGGACAGGGTGTGCTTAAAGTAAGCCGGCTCACCGGTGAAGCGCCCCGCGTGCTGCGGGTAGTGCTCGTGCTCGCGTCGCCAGAAGTCGGGCGTATCGGTCATGTACGTGTGCGTGGCGTCGATCGTCGCGATGATCTTCGTGTCGTCGCTTCCGATCAGAAACGCCGCCGCGCCCGCCGACGCCGAATACTCCAACGCATCGCCGGGTGCCCCCTGCGAGGTGTCGCCGCCGATCGCCAGCCCGAGGTCGATTTCGCCCGCCTTGACCTGGCAGTAGGCCAGATACAGGCCTTCCGTGCCGGCCTTGCAGGCGAACTCGAGGTCGGCCGTGTGGCAGTTCGGCACGGCGCCGAGCGCTTCGGCCACGACCGTTCCGTCGGGCTTGACGGCGTAGGCATGCGACTCGGAACCGACGTACAAGCAGCCAATCCGCTGCGGATCCGGATTTCCGGCGCGGCGCAGCGCCTTGCGGGCGGCCTCGACCGACATCGTCAGTGTGTCCTGATCGGGGCTCGGCACCGATTTTTCGTACAGCATCAACCCTTTCTTGAACGAAGGAGCATCCGCCCCCCAGGTGGCGGCGATTTCCTCCAGCTTGATCCGCCCTCGGGGGATATAGGCTCCATATCCGACAATACCGATCATGCGATAGCCTCCTTAACGGGCAAGCCGCCGCCCGATGTCGGCCCGGCCCATTCGACAAACGTGCTCGCAGGCAACCGGCGCGGCGATGAAAGAGCCTCGTAGTATAGTCCCTCGGTCTGCCGCTGCACAGGCCCCACCGCCGCCCCCCACGCCTGGGTGCGCGACAGAATCGGCGGATGGGGTCCGACGCCCCAACGGGACCGCTCAATGCCGATAGAGAACCATGGCGCGGTGTAACGTAAACCGCTCTCCGGAGGGGAAAGAAGAATTTCTGTTCGTCACCCTCCGGCACCCGGCCGGAGGACCGGGAACTTTGCGCCGCCGTCGCGGCGCGAGCGCTGCGCGGGCGTGATACGGACGCCGCTCACGCAACCTGGCCCAGGCCGTCACCAGGAGCTTATGCATCACGGCCACGATCGTCCGCTGGCGTTTGACGTTCCGCCATTTCCAGGCGTCCTGGGTGGTGTCGGCGACCACGCTGCGGATGCCCAGTTCGGCGGCCAGGTCGTATACCAGTGCGGCCTGCGGACAAATCTCCACGACCACGAGCTCGGGACGGTGGCGGGCAAAGAGCTTGCGCAGCGGACCACTGTGCGTGACCACGTTGCCCAAGCTGTGTTCGCCCGGGCACGCGTCGAACTTGCAGAACACCGACTTGCTCACACCCAGATCAAACGCCAAAATCGTCATGGTCGGCTCTCCCTTCAAGATGATCTTCATCTTTGGGCCAGCCCCAACGGCCAAGCCCGCAAGGCGGTATACCGCCAGGAGACCCGGCTTTCATAGTTTTTCACGGGCGCGGCTCGGTTCTGTCAGGCGCTCCAAGAAGCAGCAGAGAGCCGGCGACCATTCAGGAGGCAGGACACGATGTGGACCGGGTTGATCGCGTGCCTGGCGCTATTGCCGCAGACGGCACCACCACAAGCGTGGGTGGGCGTTTCCATGGCCGTGCACGGCGAGAAGATCGAGGTTGAGCAGCAGACCTTTCCGCACGGTATCCGCCTTATCGACGTGCTCAGCGACAGTCCCGCCGAGGCTGCGGGGCTGCTGACGGGGGACGTCATCGTCACCATGTCGGGGGTGGATTTCGACTGCCCGGCCGATGAGTTGCTCGAGCGTTTCCGCGCTGCGCTCAAGTCACACGACCCCGGCGACACCATCTCGTTCACGGTCTTTCGCGACACGGTCGAGCAGCAGGCCACGCTGGATGGCAAGCCGTTCGAAGAACCGGTCGTCTGGGATAATCCCGGCGCAGCGCTGGAATCACGGCCACCGGGGACGAGGCTGGAGTTAGTGGTGCAACGCGTGCGGGGTCTGCGCACCGTCACCGTCGAACTGGTAGCGCGCCCCGAGAATCCGGGGAGTGTGCATGTGATCCCGGCGAACGAACAGATCTTCGAGCATCCCGTGCCGCTCCTGCCCACTGAGCAACTGGCCGAGGCGCTCATCGATCACTTCGCCGCGCGCGACGACTACCGCGATCTGCGTGCGCGGCTAGCCGGTTTGGTCGCGGAGGGCGACGAGTATCGCCTGAGCCGCTTCGCCTACGCCATGCGCGAGCCGTTTGCGATGCCCAATCTGGCGCGGCAGATCGCGGACGTGCCGCAGAGTTTGCCGGGCCTGTTGGCGCACGGCGGCACCTGGCTCGACCTGCCACCGGAGCAGACGCGCGCCCCGCGGCTGCAAACGGGCCTTTCCGTGCAGGAGCACGCGGCGCAGATTGCCGCCGTCCTGAGCGTGGCACAGGGGCTCCACGAGCGGGCCTTCGCCGGCCTGAGTGCGGAGGAGCGTACGTTCTTGCGCGAGACGGTCTCGGCGATGGGCAGCTCGTTCGTCGAGAACATCATGATCGAGCGCGACGGGGACCGGGAGCGGCTCAAGCGCGTCAAGCGTCTATGTCGCCTGGCGGCCAAGGTCGATACGGCCCGCCTGGCCGAAGCGGCCATCCGCCTTACGCCCCTGCTGGAGACGAGCTACTTGAAGGGTCTGCGCAAAGACCTGTCCGGGGCGACGCCGGGCATCATTCTCAAGCATGACACGGAGTTGGGGCCGATCGTCTTCGCCGGTCCGGGTGACGACTGGCATCGTGAGCCGGCCGCGGTGATTGTGGACCTGGGCGGCGACGATTTCTACACCAACCAGATGCAGAGCCCCTTCTCCATCGTCGTTGACCTCGACGGCAACGATACGCACCAGGCCACGTTCGAGTTCGCGCAGGGCTGCGGCCTGTTGGGCATCGCCCTGCTCTACGATCACGCCGGCGACGACCGCTACCTGGCTCGGCGCTGGGCCCAGGGTTCGGCCGCCGTCGGAGTCGGGGTGCTGTACGATCGCCAGGGGAACGACACCTATCGCGGCGCCGAATTCAGTCAGGGCGCGGCTTTTCGCGGCGTGGGGTTGCTGATCGACGCGGCGGGCGACGATCGCTATGAGGCGCCGCGCTGCGCCCAGGCGCTGGGCTTGCCGGGTGGCTTTGCCGGGCTGATCGAACGCGGCGGCAACGATCACTACTACTGTGGCGGCCGGGACCTGTCCACCTACGGCACACAGGGCATCTTCGAAGGCTGGGGGCAGGGCTGCGCATCCGGCTTTCGCGGCGTGGCTTCCGGAGGTATCGCCCTGCTGCTGGATGAGCGTGGGGACGATGTTTACGAAGCGGGCAATTTCTCGCAGGGGGGCGGATATTACTTCGGCTGGGGTTGCCTGGTCGATCGGGCCGGTTCCGACCGCTATCTCGGTTCGCGCTACGCGCAGGCCTTCGCGGCCCACCAAGCCATGGGGTTCCTCGAAGACCACGCCGGCGATGACTTCTATCAGAACCGCATGGGCGTCGGCCAATCGTGCTCATGGGACCAGACGGTCACGGTGTTACTGGATCACGCCGGGGACGATGTTTACTCCTGTGGCGGTTTCGCGCTGGCGGCCGCGGCGCACAACGGTTTCGCGCTGCTGGTCGACTATGCCGGTCGCGACAATTACGTCAGCAACCAGGGGCGGGCCCGTGCCAGTGGAAACGACTATCACGGCGGGACGAGCTTCGCGCTGTTGCTCGACCTGGGTGGGGCGGATGACAGGTACGCGGCGCCGGGCGCGAACGCGTCAATCCGCCACCACGACGAGCACGCGTTCTTCGCCGACGTCCCGGGTGACCTGAGCGAAGCCGTGCGCGCATTCCAGCAGTGGATTCGCGAGTGAGCTGCGTGGGTTGTAAAGATCGTCAAGCGGCCTGATAATGGCGCGTTCCATCAAGGATGCGCCCATGTGGTCTGTTGTCTCGGAGATCATCCGAGTTCTAAACGAGTCGGCCATCTACCTGCTGCTGGGCTTTGCGCTGGCCGGAGTGCTGCACGTCTATTTCAGCCGCAGTCCGCGTTTCATGCAACTACTGAGTGGCACAGGCACCAAGTCGGTTGTGCTGGCAGCTCTGTTGGGCATCCCGCTGCCGTTGTGCTCGTGCAGCGTGCTCCCGGCGGGCATAGCGCTGCGCAAGCAGGGCGCCAGCAAGGGCGCTACAGCCGCGTTTCTGGTCTCCGTCCCCGAGACGGACATTCTCTCGATCCTGCTGACTTATGGCCTGCTCGGCCCGCTCATCGCCATCTTCCGGCCGTTGGCGGCGGCGGCAACCGCCATCGCGACGGGCTGCGCGATCAATTTGACCGAGCGGTGGGCACGTCGCCAGGATACACCCGCAGCCACACCGGAGGCCCCTCCCGCGGCCCCGCCGGGTTGCGAATGCGAAACGCGACCGGGGGTAGTACGGACCGCTCTCAAGTATGGTTTCGTCGAGTTTTTCGACGACATCATTGGCTCGCTGATGGTCGGTCTTCTGCTCGGCGGCGTTATCACCGCGCTGCTGCCCACGTTCGAGCTGACACGTTTCATGGGCAACTCGCTGCTCATGATGCTGGCCATGCTGGTCATCGGCATCCCGATGTACGTGTGCGCCGCGTCGTCGACGCCGATCGCCGTGGGGTTGATCGCCACCGGCGTCAGCCCCGGGGCCGCGCTGGTGTTCCTGTTGGCCGGCCCGGCGACGAACATGGCGACGTTTACGGTGCTCCTGCAACACCTGGGCCGTCTGGCCACGGTTGTCTACGTGGTCTGCATCGCCGTAATCAGCGTGTTGATGGGCCTGTGGCTCGATGCCATCGTGTACTCGGCATCGGCACCGATATCGCTGATTGCCGTGCCGGTGGCCGAATACACGATCGGTCCCGTCAAGGGCGCCGCCGCCCTGGCGTTTCTGTTACTGACCATCCTGAGCCTGCGGCGGACTCGCTGGCTGGAACGGATGCTCGAACGGCTGCACGCGCGGACTGGACTGCGTCTGCGCCCGCGCGGGGCGAAGATCGCGGTGCTGGTCTGCCTAGTCGTGGGTTACCTGGGGACCGGCCTGTTCGTCGTCCGTCCGGGGGAGCGGGCCATTGTGACGCGCTTCGGCGCCATCACCCAACTCAACTTGCGGCCGGGCCTGCACTATCGTTGGCCGACGCCCTTCGGGCGGGCAGATATAGAATCGATCGTAGCGGCCAGGCGGGTCGAGTTGGGTTTTCGCCGCGCTGACGAGTCACAAAACCTGGCCGGTGAGTCGTGGATGTTGACTGGCAACGAGGACATCATCGACATCAAGTGGGCGGTGCACTACCAGATCCAGGACTCGCCCGACGGGGGCATGTTGCGCGACTACCTCTACGGCGTCGGCGACAAGGAAGCCCTGATTCGCGGCGCCGCGGAATGGGCGATTCGCACCGCGGTCGGCAGTCGCGACATCGATACACTGCTGACCACGGCGCGCAGGACCGTGGAAGCCGCAATCCAGAGTGAGTTTCTGCAACCGGCGCTGGACCGGTGCGCGGCGGGCATCCGGATCATCAAGGTCAACCTGCTGGACGTGCATGCCGCACCCGACGTTCATTATGCATTCCGCGACATCGCCAGCGCCGCGGAAGACAAGATGACGACCATCAATCTGGCCTACGAATACGACGAACGCGTTGTGCGTGAGGCCCGTGGTGAAGCAGCGCGGCGCGTGGCAGCGGCGCAGGGCCGGGGCACGCAGACCGCGCAGCATGCGCGCGGCGAAGCCTTCGCGTTCCGCCAGCGGGTGGACGCCTATCGGCAGCATCCGGGCAGCACTCGTTTACGGCTCTATTTCGAGTCGGTCGATGGTGTTTTGGCGGAGCTGAAGAAATACGTGAATCTGTCGGCGACAGCGCTGAACCTGTGGCTGGTTGAAGACGGGCAAGCGACCCCGCTGCCGTTTGCACCGAGCGGTGCACCGCGGCGCTGACGGGACGGGAGAATCAGGCGATGAAGATCATCATCGTTGTGGCACTGGCCATAGTCGTGGTTCTGCTCGCATGGTCGGTGTTCTTCACCGTGGATGAGACGCAGTTCGCCATCGTCGAGCGTTTTGGCGATCCAGTGGCGACGCACCTGACTCCGGGCCTGAAAGTGAAATGGCCGGCGCTGATCGATCAGGCCGTATTCTTCGACAAGCGCCTGCTGGTGTTGGATCTGCCGGGGCCTGGCCAGCCGGCGAAGGAATTCCTCACCAAGGACAAGAAGAATATCGAGGTCTACAGCTATGCCTGCTGGCGGATCGCCGATCCGCTGCTGTTCCTCCAGGCGGTGGGCAGCCGGACCGATGCCGATTTGGTTCTGAGCGAGATCGTCATTTCGGAATTGGGCACGGTTCTGGGGCAGCACGATCTCTCCGCGCTGCTTTCCACCGATCCGACCGCGCTACGGTTGGAGCAGATCATGACGCAGATCCGCGAGGCCTGCGCCAAGGGGGACAAGGAAAAGTGGCGTGGGGCCGAGGAGGAGTACGGCATCGAAATCGTCGACTTCCGGATCAAACGCGTCAATTTTCCGGACCAGAACCGCACCAGCGTGTTTGAACGCATGCGCGCGGAACGCAAACGCATCGCCACCCGCTACCGCAGCGAGGGCGCGGAAGAGGCCGCCAAGCTCCAGGCCGAGGCCGACAAGAAACGCACCGAGATCCTCGCCACGGCCTACCGCCAGGCCCAGGAGATCGAGGGCCAGGCCGATGCCGAGGCGACGCGCATCTATGCCGAGGCCTATGGCGCCGACACGGAGTTTTACGAGTTCCTGCGCACGTTGGAGTCTTACAAGAGCGCCTTGGCCAAGACGACCACGTTGATCCTGCCGGCGGACTCGCCCTACCTGAGCCTGCTGCGCACCGGCTCAAACCTGATGCAGACTATGCAAGCCCCGACGGATTCCGCCCCACCAAGGACAAGCGCCGATGGCACGCAACCACAGCAAAACTAAGCGCACCCGGCGGTGGTGGCTGCGTCCGGGGACGGTGGGCCTGATCGCCGGCGTACTGGCCGCGGTGGTTTGGCTGGGGTCGGGCTTCTACACGATCGATTCGAACGAGCGGGGCGTCCTGACGCGCTTCGGCAGCTTCCGGGCCAAGGTGCAGCCTGGAATTCACTGGGCCTGGCCGTGGCCGATCGACCGGGTCCGTGTGCCGCCCGGCACCACGCAGGTCAGAAGCATCGAGGTCGGCTTCAAGACGCTGGGGTGGCTATCCTCTGAACCGCGCCGCTCCGACATGCTCACGGGCGACGAGAACATCCTCAAGATCATGATGGTCGTCCAATACCGCGTGCATCTGGACAAGACGCGGGGCTCGGCCGCCTACCTGTTTGAGACTGAGGAACCGCACTGGCTGGTCGAGCGCGCGGTTGAATACGCGCTGATTAGTGAGGTCGCCGCGCGCGCGGTGGATGACGTGCTGACGACGGCGAAGCAAGAGGTGCAGCACAACGTGATCAAGACGGCGCAGCAACGCCTCGACGAGTACGAGGCGGGCATCGTGCTCGTGGGGGGCAACCTGCAAACGGTCAGCCCGCCGGCGATGGGCGGCGTTTCGGAAGCATTCAAGGATGTTGCCAGCGCCAAAAAGGACGCCGAACGCAAGATCGACGAAGCGCGCGAGTACGAAAGCCAGACCATCCCTCAGGCCAACGGACAGGCCCAGGAGATGGTCAGCCGAGCCCAGGCCTACTACGCCGACCGCGTGGCCCGGGCCCAGGGCGACGCCCACCGCTTCCTGAGTGTGCTGGCCGAATACCGGCGGGCCCGGGAAATCACCCGCACGCGGGTGTTTCTGGAGGCCATGGAGCGGATCCTGTCGCAAGTGAAAGTGATCGTCGTTGAGCGAACCGACGCGGCCACAGCGTCCGGGATCACGATCGTTGAGCAGTGACGCCCGACTCACCATTCAGCCCCCAATGTCAAGCATTTCTCATCAGGAGTGAGCAGGCATGGCCGTTGGAAGACCACACGCAGCGCGACGCGGCGCGGGCCGCGTTTGTGCCATCGTCATCTTGTCCATTCTGCCGCACGCCGGCGCCCAGGTGAGTTCGCCGACTACGCAACACGCCGCGCTGATACCCGCGCGCAAGGGCATCGGGGCGGCCGACCTGGCGACGTTGTACCGGCGTGGCACGCAGCGGATCTACCGGGGAGCTGCCCGCACGACGATTGGCATGCCCTGCGGCGGCATCGGTGCCGGGCAGCTTTACGTTCTGGGCGACGGTACGCTCGGTAAGTGGGACATCGATGGCCAGCGCCGTTTCAGCGGTCATGGGGCAGACAGCTACCGCACCTACCGCCCGGAGCAGCCGATCGCCCAGGGCTTCGCGCTGGGTGTCGTCGACTCGGCTGGCAATGCTACGAGCTTGACGCTGGATGACGCTGGCTACGACGCGATCGAGTTCGTAGGTGAATATCCGGTCGCCCGCATCCGCTATCGTTCCCGGGCGCAGGCGGCCCCGCCGGTGCACGTCGACCTGGAGGTCTTCAGCCCGTTTATCCCGCTCGATGCCCGTGCCTCGGCCTACCCGGCCACGGTTCTGCGTTTCACTGTTGCGAACTGGTCGGATGGGCCGGTGGAGGTGGCCCTGGGCGGCTGGTTGGAGAACATGGCCGGCCGGGAGGCGCCATCCTCCCTGACCATCAAGCGCCGCAATCGCTGCGTCACCGAGGGCGGGTTGGCGTCCGTTCTGATGGATGTCGCTGAGCGGCGGCCACCGCAGCCCGACGCGCCGGTGGTGCGCGTCCTGCACGACTTCGAAGCGGGCTCGTACGCTGGGTGGGCCGCCAGCGGTGAGGCCTTCGGCCAGCAGCCGGCCGACGGCAAGGTCGGTAACCAGAACGACGTCACCGGCTTCGAGGGCGAGCACCTGGTCAATAGCTACGCCAGCAGCGATCAGTCCACGGGCCGGCTGACCAGCACACCGTTCAGAATCGAGCTGCCCTACATTACGTTTCTGCTCGGCGGCGGACAGCATCCGGGCCAGACGTGCCTCAACCTTGTCATCGATGACAAGGTGGTTCGCAGTGCCACCGGGCGGAACCGCGAACAACTCACCCGCTACGCGTGGGATGTGTCCGGATTCACCGGTCAGGAGGCCCGTTTCGAGATCGTGGACGAGCACTCCGGTGCGTGGGGGCACGTCAATGTGGACCAGATCGCCGTCACCAACGCCGTGCCAGCCGAGTTTTCCGACTACGACCGCCAGGCGCTCAATTTCGGCGAGCTGGCCCTGACACTGGTCGGCGAAGGCGCGGCGATGGCCCAGTGGGAGGGACGCGACGAGTTCATCCGCGCGCTAGGGCAGCCGGGTGTCCCAGCAGTTTCGCAGGCGGAAGCGAGCCTCGAACGCCCGCTGGTCGGCGCCGTCACCAGTCGCTTCGCGCTGCCCGCTAGTGAGTCGCGTACGGTCACGTTCGTCGTCTCGTGGTACTTCCCGAACCTGCATACCGAGCACGGCGTGATGTACAGCAACTGGTTCGATGGCGCCGGCGACGTCGCTCGGCAACTGGCCGCCAATCTCGAGCAACTTCGCCAGGACACGCTGCTCTTTTGCGACACGTATTACGAGCAGACCACGCTGCCGCGCTGGCTGGTGGCGCGGCTGATGATGCCCGTTTCGACGCTGGCCACGGGCACGTCGCAATGGTGGAAGAATGGGCGCTTCTGGGCCTGGGAGGGCGTCGGCTGCTGTGCGGGCACCTGCACGCACGTGTGGAACTACGCCCAGGCGCACGCTTGGCTTTTCCCGGAGTTGGCCCGTTCTACCCGTTCGCTTCAGGATTTGTGCGACGGTTTTGACGGGAAGACCGGGCTGGTCGGCTTTCGTTCGAACCGCGCCTACGCCGCGGACGGACAGGCCAGCACAGTCCTCAAGTGCTACCGCGAGCATCGCAACTCGGCCAACTTGGAGTTCCTGCGTCTGCACTGGCCGCGGATCAAGCTGGCCCTGGAGTACCTTATCGAGCAGGACGCCAACGCCGACGGCATCATCGAAAACTCGCAGCACAACACTTTCGACATCAACTTTGTCGGCCCCAACACGTTCGTCGGCTCGTTGTACCTCGCCGCGCTGCGCGCCGGCGAGCAGATGGCGCTGCTCATGAACGAACCGCACACGGCGCAGCGCTACCAGGCAATCCACGAGGCCGGCAGCAAGTGGACCGCGGAGAACCTCTTCAACGGCGAGTACTTCGAGCAGCGCCTCCCAGCCGCTAGCAACGCCGATTGGCAGTATGGCAGCGGCTGTCTGTCCGATCAGGTCTTCGGCCAGAATTGGGCCCACCAGCTCGACCTCGGCTACGTCTATCCCGTCGCACAGGTGCGCGACGCGTTGCGCGCGGTTTTCAAGTACAACTGGGCGCTCGATGTCGGCCCTTACAACGAGGAGTATCCGCCCGAACGCTGGTTTGCGCAGGCCGAGGAGCCCGGGCTATTCGTCTGCACCTGGCCGCGGGGCGGACGCCCCGAGAAGCCGGTGCGCTACCGTGACGAGGTTTGGACCGGAAGCGAATACCAGGTGGCCGCGGGGATGACCTGGGAGGGACTGCTCGACGAAGCCCTGCTTGTTGTGCAATCGATCGAGCAGCGCTACGACGGCACCCGGCACAACCCCTGGAATGAGGTGGAGTGCGGTGACCACTATGCCCGGGCGCTGGCCTCGTGGGGCGTACTGCAAGCCCTGGAGACGTACACGTACGACGGACCGGCCGGCCGGCTTGGATTCGCCCCGCGCATCCGGCCGGAGAAATCCCAGTGCTTTTTCTCAGCGGCGCGTGGCTGGGGGACGCTTGGGCAGAAACGCCAGCGACGCTACCAGGAGAACAGCATCCACATCAAATGGGGAGAGTTGCGGCTGACCGTACTGTCGGTGGCGCGGCCGGCTGGCATCGACCCGGAACAGGTCCGCGCCCAGGCGGGAGTGCGGCTCGGCGACGATCAACTCGCCTGGCAGAAGCTGGCCGTGGAGGTGCAGCAGCACGCGGATCACTATGAGCTGCACTTTGCCGAGCCGCTTACGTTACGGGCGGGATGGCGCCTGGACACCGTCCTGACCTGGTAGCCCGCTTCCGACCACACGTGCCGATTTCCCGATTGCCCAACTTCCGGCTTGCTGCCGTGTCGGAACCAACGAGCGAAATATTCCCGCAGGGCTCCCGAATCCTCTCCGGGGCCGGGCACCGCGCCCGCACTATCGAAAAGCGTACGCGCCGGCAGAGCGCTCGCCGGCGCCTTGGGATACGTCGATTTGGCTCGTAACACCGGAGATCATGTCATGCTTGCCACTACGAGGATGGGCCGGCTGCTCGTCGGCCTGGTCGTCACGTTCGGCCTGGCGGCCCCCGCCGCGCTCGCCGACTCACCACAACACAAGCTCTATCAGGCCTACTATCTGGAACACGAGCAGGGCGATCTGCGTGCTGCGGCCGAGCTTTACGGTCAGGTCGCAACTGACCGCGAAGCCCAGACACAACTGCGCAAAGAGGCCAAGGCCCGGCTGGCCGGATGCCAGGAAGAGCTGGCCACGGCCGACTTCGCCCGCCTGATGCCGCCGAACGCGCTCGCCTACATCGAGTTGAACCGGCCCGGCGACCAGCTTCTGAGGTTAGTGAAGCAACTGGGGCTGTTGGCCGACGGCAAGCCGCCGACCGCGGGCGAGAAACGGGTCGTAATCAGCCCGGCCGTCATCAAGGAGTTGCTCGGCATCCGTGGGGCGGCCGTGGCGATCACCGGCTTCGATCCCACGCAGGAGAAACCCACCGGCGTGCTCGTGTTTCATCCCGGGAACCTGGAAGTCATCCGCGGGCTGATCGAAACCGGCCTGCCCGCCGCCGGCCAGCCGGTCACGCCGATCGACGGCTTCCCAACCTACGACATCGAAGGCGAAGCGTTGGTGACGCTCACGAAGCGGCTGGTGATTGTCAGCCAACAACGCGGGGAAATCGAGGACGTCATCGGCCGCCTGAAAGGGGACGTGGACGGATCTCTGCTCGATAACCCGCAGATGGCGGAGGTCCTCCAAGGCCGCGACGACTCACTGGTCTACTTCTGCGTCAACGCCAAGCCGATCATGCCGCTGCTGAATGCGGCGCTGGCGGCCGGCGGCACGCAGTGCCGCGAAGTCGCCATGGCACAGGCCCTGCTGGATTTGAAGAGCCTGCACTCGCTTTCTGGCCGGGCCGGGATCAGTGACGAAGCGCTGTTTTTGGATGTCACGCTGCGGCTCAACGAGGGTCACCGCAACCTGGTCTACAATTTCCTACGAATGCCCCCCATCGACGCGCGGGCACTCAAGTGCATCCCCGCCGGTGCCGCGAGTTTCTTTGCGGCCTCGCTCAGTGACCCGGCGGCGCAGTATCGCGCTGCCCCGGCGGACAACACGGACGCGATCCCGGTGGTAACCGGGATGGACTTCCTGCGCGAGTTGTTCGCCAACATCGTCAGCGTGGCCGTGTATGCCCTGCCCCCGGACGGAAGCCCGCGTCCCGCCGGCCCGCCCATCCCGGACGTGGCTGCCGTCATCACCGTGCACGACCCGGAGAAATCGCAGGCTCTGTGGGGCCAGATGCTCGGCATAGCCAGCCTCGCCACCGGCGCCGGCGCCCTGGAGCCGACCACCGTCGAGATCGCCGGCGTGCCGGTGCAGCGCTACAACATGCCCGACGGTGTCAGCGTCTACTTCACTATGGTGGAGAACGACATGCTGGTTACGCCCAGCAAGTCGGCGATGAAACGCTCGCTGGCCGCGCGGCGCGGAGAGCAGTCGATTCTGGAAGATCCTTCCTATGCGCACAGCGTGGCGCGGCTGGGCCCCGGTAGCACGATGGCTCTCGTGGTCCACGCCGGGCGCTGCGCCGAGATCGCCAAGCAGTTCATGCCGGCTGACGAGATCAAAGAAATGGAGGCGTTCTTGCCTTCACTCTCGGATACCGTCGCCTCCCTGGTGATCGAGCACTCAGGCGAGATGTTGCGACTGTCGGGCACGGTGGCTGGCATTCCGGACGTGGGCGACGTGGTGGCCAAGCTGATAAACGAGCAGGCGCGCTACGCCACGCAACACGCCACCGTCATCAAGGCAGTCAACAACGAACAGTGGGACGAGGCGCAGCGGGCGGTCAAGGCGGGGCTGGAAAGCGAGCCCGACAATATCGAGCTGCTCAAGACGCAATTTCACATCCTGGCGATCGCCAAGGGCGACCGAGAGGCAGCCCGCGCCTGTGGCGAGCAGATCCTCCAGAAGGTCCACGACGACGCCACATCCCTGAACAACTTCGCTTGGGCCCTGCTGACGGAGGATGAGTACGGCAGCGAATACGACGAGCTGGCGCTGCGCATGTCCGCGCGCTCGAACAAGCTCACCAATCACAAGAACTGGATGTTCGTGGATACTCTGGCACTGGCCAAGTTCAAGACCGGTGACGCTGCCGCTGCCGTCGAACTCGAACAGGCCGCTCTCAGGCTGTGCGACGACCAAGAAGGGGCAAAGGAGGTCAAGAAAGCTCTGGCCCGCTTCGAGGCCGCGCTGGTGGATGCCGAGCTATAAACTGCGGCACCAGCGCTGGTGGCCTCTCCGCGGCCACTCGTAGACCGGGACGTGATTGTCTCTGAGGTGGCGGCCGAGTTCTGTCTCGGCCGCCGCTGTTTGGAACCTATCCCAAAGCTCTTTCCGAGCCGCGATTGTCGGGGAGCGGTTGCCGAAAGACCGCTTGCTTACGCGCGCGGCTCGGTTCTGCTGCCCACCTCTGGACGGTTCTGGGACAGGTTCTGGTCAGGTCCCACGTCCGGGACGGAGCCCGGATACTACGCTTAGGACGGAGGCGGGAGGCTACGGCGCCGCAGACGCCGGCTCAGAAATCCACCTTGATGCTGAGATCGTTGGCGATCAGCTTGGCCTTGGTCAGCGTTACGTCCGGGTTGTCAGTCAGCTTGGTGACCGTCAAAGGACGATTGCCCACGATGTTGATCGAGGGCGCATAGTTGGCTGTGAGGCCATCCACCGATACACGCAAAAGGTGTCCGCTCCAGTCACAGACGTATGCCCCAGGTTCGTGAATGGCGTTGAAGGGGACAGTTGTGCCCGCGGAGGCACAGCAGTGACAGGGACAGGTACCTTGGAACGTTGTTTGTTGCTCGATCATCCCTAACCTCCTGGCTGTCTGGCCTGGATCTGCACCGGCTCAGACGCGTTGGTCTTGTCTCGGACGCCGGAAACGGTCGGGTTCGGCGCCGCGCACATGGCAGAGAGCGGTGTTCTCGCCATGCTGGAAAGAGGTGCGCGGCCGGTTCGGCGCGGGCGCTGGGTGCCTGCCCCGCCCGACGGCAACTTGTCCTCCGCATGTTCCTGCAAGGTTTTTTATCGGCCGAGTAACGGCTCGACTTGAGTGCTGCCCGGCGGCGCGCACGGCCGCGCGCCACGCCACCAACGACACTCAAAGACCGCTTGGGTCCGCGTTGGCGCGATACCGATAATGATGGGGACAGGGATGCGTTCGGCGAGGTCCTGGGAGCGTAGGTA
Organism: Planctomycetota bacterium; assembly: GCA_018814045.1. Taxonomy (GTDB): domain Bacteria; phylum Planctomycetota; class Phycisphaerae; order UBA1845; family Fen-1342; genus JAHJAR01. The sequence continues at coordinate 30,398 of JAHJAR010000049.1, forward strand.
AACCGCCAACATGGAAGTTGAGACTCTGCGCGAGCCAGATGCCATCGACGAGCGCCGCCAACGTTACCTGGCCAACCTGGCCGCACTGTATCGTTCCGACAGCGTGCTCGCCGCGCAGATCGACGCGCTGCCATTCGCCCAGACACCGGCACTCGAGATTGCCCGCGACGGCCACGCGACGGTGCGACTCATTGCCGCCGACGGCTGCACCGTCTATGCCCATAGCCGCTATCGCCCCGGCACCGAGGCCAGCAAGTTTGTCGAGGGACAGCTCTCAGGCACGGCGGGGGATAAAGACGACTACCGGAACCCCGTCTTCGTGATCGCCGGGCTAGGGTTGGGCTACCACCTGGTCGAATTCGAGCGGTTCTACGAACGCCCGCTGCTGATCGTGGCCGAGGATGATGCGGGCCTGATCAAGGCGGCTTTCTGCGCAGTGGACTTGTCGGAGTTGCTCGCGAAAGGGCGGCTGATCTTCCTCACTTCGACCGACAAGGCCGCGCTGCACGGCAAGCTCGAGCCGATCAACACTAATCTGATGCTTGGATTCCAATTCGTCGCGTTGCCGTACACCTCGCGTCGCGTCGCGGCTGACCCGGCGGATGGGCGGCCGGGCGCGGCTGATTTCCACCAGCAGATCCGGGCCCTTATCTCGGATTACATCTCGTACTCGCGCTTGCAGATGATCACGCTGCTGCGCAACGCGCGCGTCACGTGCAAGAACATTGCTTTCAACCTTCCGACCTATCTGGACCACGCCGGGATCGAGCGGTTTCAGAACCGGGCGGCCGGCTATCCCGCGATACTGGTTGCGGCCGGTCCGTCGCTGGCCCGTCATCTGGACCGTTTGGGGGAGCTGCGTGAACGGGCGGTGATCATCGCCGTGCAGACGGTCTTCAAGCTGCTGCTGGCGCGTGGCATCCGGCCACACTTCGTGACCAGCCTCGACTTCCACGAGGTCTCGGCGGAGTTCTTCCGCGGCGTCGAGGATGTTGGGGATACCGTGCTGGTTGCCGAACCGAAGGCGACCTGGCACGTGTTGGATGGCTACCCAGGACAGAAGCACGTGCTGCGGTCTCAATTCATCGAGGAGTTGCTGCGCGCGGCGGCTCCGGCGCGCGGCGGCTTGAAGGCGGGCAGCACGGTCGCACATCTGGCGTTCTACCTGGCTGAATACCTGGGCTGCGACCCGATCATCCTGGTAGGCCAGGATCTGTCCTACTCGGAGGGGTTCTACTACCCCCCGGGCATGCCGATCGAGCAAATCTGGCGGCCGGAGTTGGGGCGCTTTCAGACGGTCGAGATGAAGCAATGGGAACGCATCGTGCGGGGACGCCCGATTCTGCGCGTGGTCCAGGACATTCACGGCCGCGACGTCTACACCGACGACCAACTGTTTACCTATGCCGAGCAGTTTCAGTCAGACTTCCTGGCCTCCCCCGCGCGTGTGATACATGCTGGTGAGGCCGGGATGCGCCTAGCGGGGACCGAGGTCATGGCGCTGGACGACGCGGCTGCGCAATATTGCCAGCGATCCTTGCCCGCCGCCGCGCTCGCCGCGCAACTGGCCGGGAACAAAGTGGCGCCGGCGGTGATCGCTGAGCGGCGCCGGAGTGCGCGCCAGGCGATCGAGGAGCGACTGAGCGAACTGGCAAGCATCCGCAAGATCGCTACGGAGATGAACCGCCTGCTGGCCAACCTGGGGAACCTGGTGGAACGGCCCGCGGAGTTCAACCGCCTGATCGTCCGCGTCGACGATCTCCGCAGCCGGATCCAGGAGTTTGACCGGACCTACAAACTGGTGACCGAGGTCTCGCAAGCGGCCGAACTGCGCCGTTACACCGCCGATCGCCGCATCGGCCAGCACGAACGGGAGACGCGTGAGACAGCCCGGCGTCACCTGCAACGCGACCGGGACTTCGTGACGGCATTCCAGGATGGCTGCGAGTGGCTGGAGGCCATGCTGAAGCAGTCGCTCAAACGAATAGGTGAAGTGCCGTCGTGAAGATCGTTGCCGCCGTATTCGCCGACTTCGCGGAGAGCTTCCTGGGAGGCGCGGCACAACTGCGCACGAGGCTGGGTTCGCGCAGCGTGCTGGGGCACACGCTCACGCGCGTGCGCCGTGTGGTTGGGCTGGAGCGGTGCTGCTTGTTTGTCCGGTCCCGAGATCGCGACCTGGCCGACGCCGTGGTGGGCGAGTTGGGGCTGACCGGCGAGGTCGACGTCCTGGCCCTGGACGACGGGGAACGACCCCGCCGGCACCTGATCCGCAGCGCACGAAAGTGGAATCTGGAAGCGTGGCGGGGCAGCCCACTGGCGACCACCTGGTTTGACGAATACGTGGAGCCCCTGGGCGCGGCGCGCGTGCTCGACCACTACCAGTGCGAAGGTGTGCTCTGTCTGGATGGTCATCAACCGGCGCTCGACCCGGATCTGGCGAGCGCCATGATTGCCCACCAGATCGAACACGACGCAGATGCAAAGATGGTCTTCACCCAGGCGCCGCCGGGGCTGGCCGGGATCATTCTGTGCCGCGAAGTCACGCGCGAGTTGCTCGAGCAGCAACTACCCGTCGGCATCCTGCTCAGCTACCGGCCCGAGATGGTCCAAGGCGACCCAATCACCCGGCCCGTCTGCTATCACTCCGACGCGCTCGTCTCACAGACTCCGGCCCGACTGACCGCGGATACGCGCCGCTCACGCGAGCTGCTGACAGCGGCGTTCGGCGAACTCGGCGAGGATGTGAACGCGACGGCGTTGTGCCAGTGGCTGCGGCAGCGCGGCCACGATCGTCCCGGCCCATTGCCGGTCGAGCTGGAACTGGAGCTGACCACCGACGATCCACTGCCGGAGACGACTTTGCGGCCGCGCGGCGACCACGTGCCACGCCGACAACTGCACGACTTGCAGCACGTGGCGCGCCTCGCCGAAGAGCTGGCCCAGTACGACGATCGTCTCGTCTTTATCGGCGGGCACGGCGACCCACTGCTGCACCCGGAATTCGCGAACGTCTGCCAGTGCCTGCGCACGGCGGGTGTTTGCGGAGTGGCCGCGGGCACGACGCTGGTGAGCCTGCCGGATGTGGCATTCGAGGCCCTGTTCGAAGCGCGGGTCGACCTGCTGGAAGTGCGGCTGGACGCCAACTCGGCGGAAACCTACCGCCGCGTACACGGGGCCGATCACCTCAAGCGCGTCCTGGACCACATCGAGCGCATCCAGGCCGAACGGCACAAGCGGATGGCGCCGCAGCCGATCGTGGTCTGCTCGCTTACGCGCTGTGCGGCGACCGTGGCGGAGGTAGAGGCGTTCTTCGACGGCTGGATCAAGGCCACCGGCTGGGCGGTGATTGCGGGCTACAACGAGTATTGCGGCCTGCTGCCTCCGGATTCCCTGCTGGCCCATACGCCGCCGATTCGCGAACCGTGCCGGCGTCTGGGTACCCGGCTGACGCTGCTGGCGGACGGTACGGTCGCGTTGTGCGAACAGGACGTGGCCGGCGCCCAGCCGGCGGGCGACTGGTTCGAGACACCGATAATGGACATCTGGGGCGGAAAACGACTGGCGGAAGTCCGTGCCGCCCACGAGCGTCTGGAGCTGGTGGACCTGCCGCTGTGCCGTCGATGTGGGGAATGGTCGCGCCCGTAGCCGCGCCCGGAACCGCTCCCTGGGAGACGAAATTTCGTCACACCTTCCCGTCAGTTTTGTATTGAAATCGGTGGTGCCGAGCGATAGTCTGTTAATAGATAGAGGGCGATGGCTGAGAGCCTTCTGATTGACTGCTATCTTTGATTACTCATCTCGTTCATACGCGAGTTTTCTCTCAGCCGGCATTTGGGACCACGGAGCAGAGCGTCCTGCGTCGGTATGGATGTTCGCGGTTGTGTTCGCGCAGTAGGCGGTGAGCACGCTGCCCGAACTGAGGTGAGCTATGTCCGAGACGATCAAGTGTGCTTGCTCCCATTGCGGGGCAAAGTATCGTCTACCAGTCGAGGCGCAGGGACGCAGCGCGCGGTGCAAGAAGTGCGGCGAGAAGTTCAAGGTGCCGCGGGCCGAAAGCCTCGAAGACAGCGTGCTGTCCTGGTTGGCAGATCCGGAAGCAGAGCAGGAGGAGTCGGCGGCGCGGCCGCGCGTCATCAGCATGGGCGCTGGTGACGTTCCGGCGGTTGAGGGGACCGCTCCGAAGCGCGGGCGGGGGCCGATCCGCATGAAAAGCGAGTCAACCGAGTCCAAGTAGTAGGTCTCGGGCACGATCCGGAAGTTTTGGGTTGACGGGCTTACGACCGACCTCGTCGGCCCCGTTGGGGCCATGGGAGCCGGCCCCGGGAATGGAGCCGTGAGACGGTCGGGTGGGGCTGTGGTGCCGGTCTATTTCGCTGGCGGTGCCGCAGCCCGCCATTTTTTCTTCGGGGGCGCACACCAGCAGCTAACCCCCGAGCGCATCCAGGAATCTCACCACGGCGCCAAGCCCGCGCGTGGAAGAATGCTCGGCATGGCCCGACGCCGGCCGGAGCGGTTTGCGTCCTGACACCGCGCTCGGACATCGCCCCGGAAGCGGACAAAAATCTGCCGGCGACGGCCGAGCACCGGCTCGGCCGCGCCGGCAGGTCATCAACTGCAACTGCTCTAATCCTCCGGCCAGACCTTCTCGCCTGTTTCGGCATCGTGGAGAATGATCGAGTCGGCGGGACAGCTCTCGGCCGCCGCGCGGATCGTATCCGGATCGTCGCCCTCCGGATTGACCACCACCGCGATGCCTTCGTCGTCCATCTCGAACGTCTTCTCGGCTTCAGTGCTGCACAATTCGCAGCCGGTGCAGGTGTCCCGGTCAACTTTGACCTTGTACGTGCCCATCTACTGAACCTCCAAAGCTGGCAGCGGCGGCTACACGTGCTTCGGCAAAAGCCGATCGGCCTCCCCGTCTTTACCACTGCCAATGTGGCTCGCGACCACAAACGCGGCCCTCAGGATGCGACCTGGAGCGACTCTTCCAGGTCCGCCAGCGGGGCCTTGTTTGATGTTAGCCGCAGATCGTACTTCTGCTGGAGGATTTTGAAAACAGCCGGGCTGACAAATGCCGGCGGAACCGGGCCGATGCGGATACCCTTCACGCCCAGCGCCAGCAGCGTCAGCAGGACCGCGACGGCCTTCTGTTCGAACCAGGACAAGACGATCGTCAGCGGCAGATCGTTCACGCCGCAGTCGAACGCCTTGGCCAGCGCGACGGCGACCTGGATCGCACCGAACGAGTCGTTGCACTGGCCCATGTCAAGCAGCCGTGGAATGGGCCCCACGCCTTCGAGTTCAATTGTGCCGAAGTCGTGGTCGCGAATCCGGTACTTCCCGCAGCCGAGCGTCAGGACCACGCTGTCCGGGGGGGTGTTGGCGGCGAACTCCGAGAAGTAGTTGCGCCCGGGCTCGGCTCCGTCGCAGCCGCCGATTACGTAGAAGTGCCTGAGCTTGCCGGCCTTGACGGCGGCGACGATCTTGTCGGCCAGTCCGAGAATGACGTTGTGGTGGAAACCGATGGTCGTCTCGCGGACGGGTGCGTCGGGCAGCGGGTCACAGCGGCGCGCGCACGCGATTACGGCGGAGAAATCGTCGGTGGTCAGCCGTTTTCCGCCGGGGACTGCCGTGGCCCGCGTCGTGAACAGACGATCCTTGTAGCTCTCGGGCGGGATGAGGACGCAATTGGTGGTGGCCACGACCGGGCCGAAGAAGCGGGCAAACTCCTGCTTCTGTTTCTGCCAGGCCCCGCCAAAGTGTCCCACCAGGTGTTCGTGTTGGCGCAGCCTGGGGTACATGTGGGCGGGCAGCATCTCGCCATGCGTGTAGACATTGATGCCAGTTCCCTTGCTCTGTTCGAGGATGTTCTGCAGATCGAGCAAGTCGTGCCCCGTCACCAGGATTCCCGGACCGGCCTTGGTGCCCTCGAAAACCGCGGCCGGCGCGGGTGTCCCGAACCGCTGCGTATGGCCCGCATCCAGCATCTCCATGACGCGCAGGTTCCGGCGGCCGCACTCGAGCACCAGCTCAAACAGGCTGTCCATGTCAAAATTGACGTTGGTGACCGTGGCAAACAGCGCTTCCTCGATAAAGGCGCTCACGCCTTCGTCCACCATTTCGAGTCGGCGCGCGTGGTGCGCGTAGGACGCCATGCCTTTCAAGCCGTACAGCAGGATTTCCTGCAGCGACTGCATGTCCGGATCTTTTCCGCAAACGCCCATCTCCACACACCCCGTGCCGTGGGCCGTCTGTTCGCACTGATTGCAGAACATCTGGTTGACTCCTTCTCAGGCTAATGGTCTGGTCGTGGACCGACCCAGTGTAGTGCCTCACAATTACGACATCTTTCCGAGCCGCGACCGTCAGGGAGCGGTGGTCGGCGACGCCGACCGGTTCTCGACACAATCGTTCCCCGACGGTCGCGGCTCGGGTTTGAATACAATGCCGCAATTGCGAGCCACCATGCCAATCTGGTTACGCAGTAGTCTCGTTGTGGCTACAGCGCGCGTTGGGCAATCAACTTGCCGCGCGTGTTGACCACGATATCGTTCACTGGAACATCACTGGCCGCTTGGCGGCGGGCCTCGAGCACCGCGTGCAGAATACCCTGGCAACAGGGGACGTCCATGCGCGCCACGGTGATTCCGTGCAGATCGTTGACCCGCATCATCGCCTCGATTTTCTGGATAGAGCCCTCCAGGTCGTCGAACTTGGGGCAGCCGAGCGCCACCGCGTGCCCGCGCAGGAGACGCGTGTGGAAGTCGGCACAGGCCACTGGCACGCAATCCGCCGCGATCAGCAGGCGCGCACCCTGCAAAACCGGCGCGGTTGGGGGCAGCAGACGCAGTTGGACGGGCCAGTGTGTCAACTCGGACTGCCGGTTCGTGGGGGAGGGTTCGTTTCTGGGGCGGGTCTCGGCGACGTGTTGCTCTGCAGGGTCGAATGTCATCAGCCGGCTGCCAGGGCAACCGCCCCCGCCACTTGGGCCGCTCGGTGTGAGGGCCGGGAGCGCTCCCGGACACGCTCTGGCCTGGTGTTCGGCGCTATGGTCAGTGCGCTGGGCGGCCACCGCGGTCAGATCGAAGGGTGCGGCCTCGCGCCGCACAATCTTGATGGCATCCTGGGGGCAGTGCCCCAGGCAGGCCCCGAGCCCGTCGCAGACGATGTCCGAGACCAGTTTAGCCTTGCCGTCGACGATGCGCAGCGCGCCCTCGTGGCAGGCCGGTACGCACTGGCCACACCCATCGCAGCGCTGCTCGTCGATGGTGACAATTTCGCGAATCACGATAATACTCCTGTCAGCGCCGGGCGGCTGCTATCAGAAAGCCAGGGCGGCCGGCGGAAACGGCCCGTTCTCTGCGGAGTTTCGGGCACTCGGCGTGGCTGTGCCTTGATCTGCGTCAAGCTGGGAGGACTTTTCTTGCCACAGCGAGAAGAGCGCGGGCCCGGGGCAGCGGAGATCTTCCGCGCGTGTGGGCTGTTTCGGACGTTGTCCCCGCAGTGGATCGAGACACTGGGGGCCGAAGCGTTAGTCCGGCGTTACAGGCGTGGGCAGCGGATCTTCCGGCAGGGGGAGGAGTGCCCCGGGCTGTACTGCGTCGGGCGCGGGCTGGTGCGGGTGTACAAGGTGGCGCCCAGCGGCAAGGAGCACGTGCTGCATTTCGCTGATCCGGGCAAGACTTTCGCGGAGGTTGCCGCCCTGGGGCCTTTCGTGTTGCCGGCACACGCCGAAGCGGTCGAGGATTCGATCTGCGCCGTGCTACCCACGGGCTGCCTTCAGAGGCTTCTCCGGGAGCACCACGAACTCTGCCTGCAACTACTCAGTGGCATGTCGTTCTGGGTGCGGCAGTTGGTTGGGTTGCTGGAGGACATAGTCCTGCGGGACGCCGTTGGCCGCGTCGCGCACCACGTGCTCGAGGCGGACACCAGCGCCGGCGCTGAGCTTTTCTCGTTGCCGGTAATGAAGAAGGACCTGGCCAGCCACCTGAATCTGACCAGTGAGACGCTGTCACGCTCGTTGCGCCGTCTGGCCGACAGCGGCCTGATTGAGATGACGGTCCAGCAGCAGATCCGCATTTTGAACGCCGGCGCTCTCCGCGAGGTTGCCGAGGGGCTCTTGCCGGCGGAATTTGATTGACGTCGCGCGCCGCGAGGGCGGCGTGTGAACTGCTTAGTCCGGACGAGTGTCGGTCGGGGTTGCCGGCTCCAGAGCTGGGATGCCCGGGTTGGCGGACCGCGGCGCCAGCCGGCTGAAGAGCGGGTTTATCACCAGCGACACGATCATACCGATCGTGCCCGCCTCCGGGCGTGGGCGTCCGGCGATGTACAACGCCAGGCAGACGCCCAGTCCCAGCACCGCCGACGAGATGGCGCCGAAGCGATTCACGCGCCTGCTGAAGATGCCCCACACGAAGGGGCCGAGAAAGACCGAGCCAATCGCCCCCCAGGAGATCGCCAGGATAGCGACAATCGTCTCGAGCCTGGCCGCGGCCAACACAACCGAAACGACGATGAATACGGCACTGAGGACACGCATCAGCAGCATCAGTTGGCGATCGCTGACGTTCTTGTTCACGAAGCCGGCGTAGAAGTCCTTCACCACCGCCGAACTCGACAGCAGCACCAGCGCCGCCAGTGTTGACATCGAGGCCGAGAGCACGAGCAGCAGCATCAGCACGGAGAGCGACTCGGGTACGACGTGGGCCAGCAGTTCGGGCATCAATCGATCGACGATCGGCCGGCCTTGCTCGAAGATCCCCGGCGCGGTCTCGGGCGAGATGAATAGCCGCGTTGTCGCGCCGGTGAAGTAAGCGGCCCCGCCGATCAGGACGGCGAAGCAGGTCGAGGCGACCATGCCGATCCGGACCGAGCGCCGGTCCTTGATGGCGTAGAACTTCTGCACCAACTGCGGCATGCCGAAGGGGGCCACACTCGTCAGAAAAACCAGGCAGAACAGCGGCCAAACGCCCGGCGGCCCGACGGGCGCCGCCAGTTTCGGGTCGATCGCGGCCAGGTCGGCGGACATCTTGCGCAGCCCCCCACCTTCATCGATTGTGAACCACAGCAGGATGCACACGCCGGCGACCATGATCAGGCCGAAGATCACATCGATCATCGCCATGGACTTGTACCCGCCCAACACCATGTACACCGCCGTAAACGCCCCCATTGCGGCCAGGGCATAGCCGTAGGGGATGTTGAAGTTGGACTGGAACAGGTAGGAAAGGCCCATGAAGACGGCCGAGGAATAGGGCACAAAGAAGACGAAGATCGCCACGGAGGCGAACAGCTTCAGGAAAGTGCTGTTGTAGCGCCGTTCGAAGAACTCGGGCATAGTGTGGATGTCGCAGGCGCGCGCGATCTGCCTGACCCGATATCCCAGTAGCCACCACACCGCCAGCACACCGACCAGGGCGTTGCCGACCGCGATCCACAGCCCGGAATAGCCGAAGCCCCACCCGATCTTGCCCGCGAAACCGATGAACAGGACGGCGGAGAAGTACGAGGCGGCGTAAGTGAAGGCAGTCATCCACGGCCCGACTTTGCCGCCGCCCAAGAAGAAGTCAGAGAACGAGCGCGTCTTCCGCCACCCGGCCACGCCGATGGCGATGATCATCAGAGCATAGACGGCGATGACGATTTGCTTGACGTACATGTCTCCGATACTTCCTCTCGCGCCCCTCCCGACCGCGCAGTCAGACTCAACCCGGCATCGTAGCTGAAGTGGCCGGCTGGTTCGACCGGTCCGGCCCAACTCGTGCTGCGCGCCGCTCGTGGAACTCTCGGAATCATCCGGGGATGTCGATGGGCGATGCGGGCACACCCACGGACGACGCGTGCAGGCGGGGTGACACGCCGCCGAGGTGCAACACTCGCTGACACCGCCCACTCGGCCCGGCGACAATGCGGGCCAAACGCTGCTGTGGCCGTCAACTCGCACAGGGGCAGGCTGTTATGGTCGACCACTATGTCCCACGTCCGGACGCCCAGTTCAACGCCCGGCAGAACAACGTCGTCACCTGCGTCAACGGCCACATGGCCGATTTGGGCCTCGCGGCCGGCGTGATGAGGCTGAAGACGATCAGAGCCGCGCCCGTAAGGAAGCGGTTAGCCCGATACGCGAAGAACATCGACCTGTCGCCGCCACCGCTCCCTCACGGTCGCGGCTCGGATCGAAACGCGCCGCCCGCCGACCCGAGCGAGCTGAGCTTCCTGTCGGTCGATGCACGCACGCCGTAAGAACCGAGCGGTCCGCACAGCGGACCCTACGAGTTCAGTTCGCCCGCGGCCACGTTCCAAAGAAGAACGGGCCGGTGGCACGCCCACACACTGCGCAACCGGCGCGCGGTTGTATTTCTGAGTGTCGGCGATAGGTGACTTGCATCGGCGGGGCCACGGCCGCGGTGGGCGCGGCGATGGTGGATGTGGGTAGCCTGGATGACGATCTACCATGTGCGGGTGGCCATCGTGCAAGTCGGGCCGTCTATGTGACAGACGACAGCAGTGAGGTGCCCAATGAGGTACGTGATGATACTCACAGGCGTGGCTGCGCTCTCCGCGTTCGGCTGTGATCGGGGTCCATCTGACCCTACGGCCTCCAAGGACGAACAACAGCCCACCCACGCAATCCCGGCAGATAGCGACGACGAGACAGCAGTCACCCCGAGTGGCAAGGTCAAACCGCTGTTTCCACAGCCCATTCGAAATGCGGAAGAGGCAAAGGCATGTACGTTGGCTGCGCTTGAATCCGACCGAAAGCTCGAGGAGCTGAGTGGTGCGAAGTCTGAGGCCGTCACCAAGCTGCTCGAGGATTGTGTCGCTCAATATGACGAGAGCATGCGTGGCGTCACCAAGTTCTATCCCGGTGGCGTGCGTGTTCGCTACTTCCTGCGCAGCGCCGATGTAGCCGATGTAAACGTCTTCGTTCCGGAGGCCAGCACAGCGGTTATACACCTCCGGAGCATCTCCTTGCGCTGAGGCTGTGGGTTGACCGTGGTGCTACAATGCGGACGCTTCAGAAACTGAGTGCTGGCACGCCTTTGTCGAGAGCGATAGGAGGTTGATCCATGTCGTCACGCCCTGTCCGCCCGTTTGTTGTCATTGCTGTCGGGTTGTTGATCCTGGTCCCTGGCTGCTGGCCGGCGTTGATTCCCGCGTCGAGCGTGCAGGTGCCCGCCGCCCTGCAATACGTGCTCGATCACGCGGACGCGTTCCACACCGAGGCGGATGATCCGGCGAGCGGTACGGGCACCGCCGTGAGCGATGCCGCCGAGTTGAACGGTTGCTGGGGCGCGGCGTTGGTAGAATCCGAGGGGGCCGTCCCGATCGCGTTGTTCATCGTGTATCGCTTCAACAGCGCCGATGGCACGTACAGTTGCTGGAGCGCTCCCGGGCGGCCGGCCGGCGAACTCGCGCCACTCATGCCGCTCGTCTCGGAGGAGTCCGGGGTTTTCGTGGTGGAACCGGATGGCGTGATACGCACCACGATCCAGCAGATACGAGCTAACATGGACGTGGAAACAGGCCAGTTGACAGCGACGCTCCAGGTGCAGTACGTGCCAACCGACGCACTCGACCGCACGCTGCAAGCCGTACTGGAGGGTGACGATCTGACGCTGCTTTACGAGACAGATGATCCGAACGACCCGGGGGCTGAAGGCGACCGTGTGCTCTTCCGCCGCTTCGATTGCCCTGTGGGCGAGTAGCCGCGTCGACGCACCATCCGAATGTGGCCCCGGAATCGGTGCGGCAAGCCGCACCCTGCTTGAAGCAAGGCACCGCGGCCGCGGTGGGCGCGGCGATGGTGGTCGTGGGTGGCCTGCCCGAAGCGCAGGAGGAGAACGCCCGATGAGCAGGCCCTGCCAACGGTGGCATCGGCAGATTGGGTTGGCCGTGCTGCTGGGCATAACGGCCGCTCTGGCGGGTGCTGACCAACCGTCCACGACGCCGAACGCGGCCGCGTTGGCACAGCTCGAAACGCGCATCAGCAGCCAGGGGGCCCGGCTCGAGGCGCTGCGCGGGCAGGTTGCTGCGCTGCAACAGGCGGATGCGGACGGCGATCGGGCGGAGGCCATGAAGCAGCAGATTCGCCAGGTTCTCGGCGACGCCGAGTTCCGCGACAGTCTCGTGCCGGCCGGGCTGCAAAGTGGCTACAAGCGTGGGTTCTACATCCGTGGCAGCGATGAACGGTTTCTGCTGCGGATCAACGCGCGGATGCAATTCCGCTGGACGCACTACGAAGTCGGTACGAAGAACCGCTACCTCGCGCCGCGTCTCGACCGCAACGATCGCACCGGGTTCGACGTCACCCGCCTGTATCTCACCTTCAGCGGCCACGCCTACGACCCCGACCTGACCTACGCCGTCATCCTCGATGGCAGCGAATATCGCCGCTACGAATTCGGCATTCTGCACGCGTGGGTCAACTACCGCTTTGCGGACGGGTTCCAGGTCCGCGCCGGCGTGATGCGTGTTTCCGGTACGCGGGCGAACGTCGACACGTCAACGATGCAGTTCGTCGAGACGCCGATCGTGGAAGAGGCCTACACGCTGCACCGCGGGCTGGGGATTCGCTTCTGGGGTACGCTCTTCGCTGGGCAGCCGGTCCAGGGCCGATACCGGCTGGACATTCTCAATTCGCTCGCCACGCCGGCGACACAGACAATCACCCCCGACGACACGCTGCTCACCGAAGGCCACGATAACAACCCGGCGATCGTTTTTCGCACCGTCTGGTCTCTGTTGGACACCGATTGCCAGCATCCCGAGGAGGAGTTGCCCTACTCGTCCGCCTCGTGCGACATGGCGTTTCACACGCAACCGGCCCTCAGCGCGGGCTTTCACTACGCCTACACTGAAGACGATCACGACGGGACGCTCCGCATCCCCGTGGCGTATCGTGGCCCGGTGCCGCGCGGGGGCTTCTTGCTCGTGCCTTCGGACGGCTTGCAGATCCACCAGTTCGGCGTGGACGCGGGCTTCAAATACCGCGGCTTCTCCGCCACGGGCGAGTATGTCATGCGCGTGCTGGACGTGCGGCGGGCCGCGAAACGCCCCTACTCGCCGGTCTACCTGTTCACCGGTGACGGCGACACCAGCGACCAGCACGCCGCGTATGTGCAGTGCGGGTATTTTCTGCCAATTCCCGGCTTCGAGCGGAAGATCGAGGTGGTCGGCCGCGTCGGGTGGCTGCACATCTCGACCGGGGGCGCTGAAACGACGTGGGAGTACAGCGGCGGGTTGAACTACTACATCGAGGGGCAGCGGGTGAAGTTGCAGACCGACGTCACCAGGATCACCGAAGCCCCGTTCGCGTTTTCGGCCAACAGCCTGGCCAACCCGAACGACGCTGCGCTGATCTGGCGGATGCAGCTTCAACTCGCGTTCTGACTCAGCGGCGGCGGGCCGCGAGTGCCGCGCAGGCAAGCAGGGTTGCCAGCGTACTCGGCTCGGGGACCGGGATTGTCAATGTGTCGCTGGTCCAGTTCCCGGCGTCCATGTTGAAACCTTCGATGCGGCCGTCGCCGAGGAGTTTCTCGGTGATTCCGCCGGCGTTGAGGTTCCACGTCTGGCCGCCGTCGAGCGTGTCGCCGGCCCACCACCAACCGGCCCAGCCGTCGGAGGTGTGCTGGTCGTCGTCGATCTGCGGGTCGAAGTAGAACGCGTGGTCGAGAAACGCCCCGCCGTAGTTGGTCGTCACCTCGAGCGGCCCCGCGGCACAGATGGCCGTGATGGCGTCGGAGACATACTGGTCGCCGTCCCAGCGGTAGCCCCAGGCATGGGCCTCGGTGTCGTACGGGCCGTTGGTCTGGTTCCAGTCGATGACGACGATGGTCTCGCTAGCGCCGCTGCCGGCCCAGTAGTCGACATCCACCCAATACCCGTTCAGGTTGTACGGGGCCGCGTCGGCCGCGCAGCACATCAGCAACACCACCGACAGGCCAGCCACGCTTTGGCGCGCCCGGCGAATCCTGCTCTCTCTTTCCCTCTGCATCTCGAATCTCCTCTGGGCAAACCGGGGGCGGCGCGCTTGCGACGGTGCTACCGGTGACGCGCAGTCGGATGTCGCTGAAGTCGCAGCCGACGGCGAGCCACCGCAGACCCGTGTCGAGGGGCGGCGCAACGGATCCGGCGCGGACGTTGCCGCGCGTGTCGATCCAGGGCGTCGCAAGGGGGGAAACGTCGAAGATGGACGCGACCACCGGACCTTCCCTCGAAGGCGTGGGCCCCAACAACTACGGTCTACCTGGCCGGTCTCCTGACTTCCGGGCACGCCGATCGGTCTGATCGGCACCTACCTGCCGCCCTTCTCACCCGCCGTCGGGCGGGCAATGGTCGCTGCGACATTCGTTCCCGGTCACAGTAGCGGGGCTGTTCCGGACTCTCACCGGATTCCCGATTCTGCCCGGCACATCCGGCACCGGGCCACCAGTGACCTTACTCACACATACATATCGCAGACGGCTCTGTCAGTCAAACATCGCTCCACGCCGCGTCACCAGCAATCGCCGCGCGCAGATTTCGCGCGGTGCCCATTGATAACGAGGTGCGTACGAGGCAGAGCTGGTCTCGCCGAACGGCCGGACCATGCAACAGGCGTGTTGGCGACACGTGGGAATGGAAAGCTGCCAGCCCAAAAGCAACGCCGGGACGTCGACGGTTAAGCCGCTGTCCCGGCGGTGTCTTTCCGGCCTGTATTGCACGAAGGCTCCCACAGCCGTGCAACTAGGCACTCTCGCTCCGTTGCCCGCCGCCGTGTTCCATCACGATCAGCGAACAACAGCTAATACCGGCTTCTCACCCCGTCAATTCCAACTTTTTTGGGGCTATATAGAAACAAGCCCACCCGGGCCTATTTGAGGTCGTCTAACTCGATTCGAAGCCGCGCGCGGTGTAGTACATGGCTTTATCGAAGAAGATGACGACGCGGCGATTCAACTCCAGTACACGGTAAACCTCGATCGGGCGTTCCCACATGCCCTGTCGGCGGGCGTAGCCGAACACGTGTTTCTTCAACAATGTCAGCGAGCTGATAACTTCGTGCACGGCGAACCCCTGTGCCGCGCGTTCCCGCCCCAACGCCCGATAAAACTCGCGCACCTCCTCGTCAGCCTCGCTCCCCTTTAGCCAGCGGCCGAACTGCGACAGCGCGGCGTAGGCACGCACCACGAGTTGATCCGGATCCAGCCGCCGGTATGACACCGTGGTCGGATTCGAGCGCACGTCGCTCAGCCACAGCCGGGCTACCGTTTCGGCCCGATCGCGAATCACCGCCACCAGTGCATCGGAGAGCATCTTGTCGCCCTCGCCGGCCTGGAGGCGCCGGAACGAATCCTGGATGGCCCATTCGTCGCTGTGGGCTTCCATGCAAGCCCGTAGAGCTTTCTCGTTCGAGTTGAACGCCAATGGTGGCAACTGGTCCAGCGGAAAGTAAGCCACCTCCTCGGCGTCATCGCCCGGCTGCTCGGCCCCCGCTTCCTTCGCTATCTCGAAGGTAACGATCAACAGATCGCCGTAGAAGTCGCTCTGAAACGAGTCCGAGTCGAGCAACCGCAGCACTCTCCCAGTGACACCCGTCTCCTCGCGCAGCTCGCGCAGAGCGGCCTCGGCGATCGTCTCGTTCGTCTCCGCGAACCCGATCGGCAGGCACCACATGCCCTTGTGAGGGTCGTTCTTGCGTTTGACCAGGAGCACCTCCCGCTGTGAGTTCAGCACGACGCTGGCCGCCACTGGGAGCGGGTTCTGATAGAAGACCGTCTCGCATGTGGGACATACTTCGCGTGGCCGATCGTCCACGACGTGCGTTTCGACCATGGCCCCACACCGCGAACAGAACTTGGGCTTCAAGGCCATCGGGGCCTCCGACACAAGAAAACGGCATCATCCTTCTCTACGTCGACGCTGCCGTCAAGTGCCAGCGTCCTGCGGACGGTTTCGACCAGGCGCCCGGGCATTTCGTCGCCGGGATGCCACCCGGGCCTGAGCAGCGGCAACTTGAAATGGACATATGTCAGCAGATCGTTCAGGTGTTCGGGCTCGAAGCGCAGTACGTTCGGGTAGTCGCTTCGTCCGACTTCGTCGAACCAGCGTCGCAGCAAACGCTCGCCATTCTCGGCAGAGAAGCGGCGCAGCAGGGCGGGCAACAACGATTCTGCGGCTGGTACGCCGACCGCGTGCAGCAGCCCGTCGAACGACTGCTCGCTGTGCGTCACCGCGACTAACAGCCCGTTTGGGGCGAGCACGCGCGCGATGTCCGGGAGCGCCTCAACGAAGAAGTACAGTGAGTACGAGCAGACCACGAGATCGAAGCTGCGGTCCGGACAGGGAAGGCTCGCGCCGATACGGGAGCAGATGAACTGTCCCTGCCGCCCAGCCGCCGCCACGCGGCTGAGGAAGGGCTGCTCATTCGACTGCCATGCATCCACACCGACCAGTTGCGCATCCGCGGCCGCGCGGCGCGCCACCGTCTCCGCCATGAAGCCGAACCCGCACCCGAGTTCGAGCACCTGCCTGGCGGAACTCAGGTCGAGGCCCTGCAACGCCGCGTCGCGCACGTCCGTTCGGTTGGTCGAGCGCTGCCGGATGATCGTGGAAACGGTCTCATGTGTACTGGGGCACCGGAAGGAGCGCAGCGACTTTGCGGGCATGACAGCTCGATAGTTGACCGGAAACCAGCGTTTTTCGACCCTCAACAGCACAGTATCTACGCACCCACCGCCGGCTGTCCAGTAGCCGTCGGCGTCGCTGTCTCCTGCTCCACCAACTGCACCTGTTTGGCAGTCAGGCCGTACAGTGCGTACACGCGCCGGTCGATTTCACGGTCGGTCGCGTCGATCCGACCTGGGAGACTGGCCCGCGCCCGCGGCGTCGCCGCCGCGACCAGCCGCGCGTGTAACCCGATCATCCGCACGGCGAGGCGTTCTAGCTGGTCGTGCGCGGCCTGCCCGCGGCGACCGGCCAGGTCCAAGCAGGGCAGCGGTAGCGCAGAAATCTGCCGCAGGCCGATGCGCATGTATCCCCCGGCCAGCGACAACGCCGCGAAGTGCTGCCGAAACACCCAGGTCAGCAAGCGCGAGTTGAGCAGGGCCAGCAGATACATCAAAGAGGCCGCCTTACGTGGCGAATAGTGCCAGACCTGCACCGTCGAGACCGCCCCGGCCGTCGCACCGTCATCCCAGGTGGCCTTCAGCCGCCGCGCCAGGCCGGCAACAATGAGCTTTTCCGCGGCGTATTGTCGGCGCCGGTTTGCAGTGAGGGCGTGGCAATCCGCCGGCAGGTAGGGGTGGCGGTAGCTCGCCTTCAGGTAGCGCAGCGGTACCCGACCGAGACGATCGCCATAACGATCGATGATGCCAGTGGTCACGAAGCGATACGCGCGTCCGCGCGGCCGCCCGTCCTTGAGAAACGGCCGGAGCAGATACGCCTCGCCCGCCGTCGCCGACGCCGTCACACGGAAATGTTCCGCGATGCACGCCCCGCGGCGCTCGAGCTGTTCCAAAAGCCCGGCGTTGCGCGAAAACGCCGGCGTCCACGTTTCCCACTGCTCTGGGCGCATGCGAACCACGCGCGATTCAGAACACACGATCGCCCGGTCGCGCCGCGCGTGACGTTCGGTGTACAGATCGTACTCCGCGCGCGGCGTGGCTGTTTTCTGGAGAACGTAAGCCACCGGGTAGGTGGCGACACCCGGAAACACCTTCGCTTGCGCGTAATCGGCCAGAACGCGCAGTTCGGCCTGCTCCAGGGCGAGATGACGAAATGCCTGGCCAAACGGGGCAGCCAGGAACTTGTTCGGCACGAGCAGCGCTGTCCACCCGCCGTCAGCCAGTAAGCGCAGCCCCAGCTCCTGAAAGAGAATGCTGGCGTCGATCGCGCCGCGCGCCGCCACGTACTTCCTTCTGAAGTAGGCGCGACAGCGGGCGTCGAAACGCGTCCGGCCTTCGACGCCGTTGCGGTACGGCGGGTTGCCGATGATCACATCGAAGCCAGGGCGGTCCGCGCTGAACACGGCGGGA
>JAHJAR010000050.1 GCA_018814045.1 Planctomycetota bacterium
CGGAGGAAGGTGGGGACGACGTCAAGTCATCGTGGCCTTTATGCCTGGGGATGCACACGTGCTACAATGGCCGCTACAGAGGGACGCGATACCGCGAGGTGGAGCAAATCCCAAAAAAGCGGCCTCAGTTCGGATTGGAGTCTGTAATTCGACTCCATGAAGTCGGAATCGCTAGTAATCGCGTATCAGCTACGACGCGGTGAATGTGTTCCTGAGCCTTGTACACACCGCCCGTCAAGTCATGGAAGCTGGTAGTACCCGAAGTCCGCTTAGCTAACCTTTACGGACGCGGCGGCCGACGGTAAGACTGGTGACTGGGACTAAGTCGTAACAAGGTAGCCGTAGGGGAACCTGCGGCTGGATCACCTCCTTTCTAGGGATTAATAGACCGGGGCCGTTTTGCGGAACCGGAATATGAGTCAGCGCATTCTCGCCCGACCTCGCGGTCGGGGGTCGGTGGAGCGATCCACCATCTGGCTTCGTCCGCTGTTTATTCATTTTTTTCTGGCCATGGAATACTACCGGCAGTTGGCCGGTTTTTTGCAGTTGTTGGGGGATGCTGGTATGCACACCTGGCGGTCTCACCTAGCCTCTGTGCTTGAGCGCTCGGCACGCTCGCAAGCCGGAAGTCCTCTGCGCACCATCGAGCGCAGCCTCTGTGATCTCCTCGACGCCGAGAGCGTTTCCTTCTGCAACGCGGCGGGCGAGAAGCTGCCGGACGGAACAACGCTGGGGCAGGCCCTCGCGCAGCCCATGGCCATCCAGATACGCGTTGCCTACGACCCCGCCGAGCGATCAGCCAACGCCTCCTCAGCCTCGGCCCAACGCTCCCGCTCGCGATTCGTGAGCGATTCCAGCGCATCCAGCAGCCAACTCCGCGACCTCTCACCCGCGCAGCGCCGCGAGCGCTTTATCCGCGATCTCGACGACCTCGAGCGGCGTCACGAGTTCATGTGGGCCGGCTTCGTCGTCAAGCAGATGCTGCCTCATCTTGGACTGACGGTCGACGAGGCGCGCCAATACCTCGACCAGCTCCAGGCCGACAACGTTGTCAGCATCAACAAGGTGCCCAACCCCAAGAACCCCGAGTACCCCGCGACCGGCGTCAGCCTCAACCGCGAGAACCCCCAAGTCCTAGACGTCTTGAAGAGCGGCGACGACAACACAGAGCAGACCGTGCCGGCCGACGAAGAGAAGCCTGCTACGGTCGAGTCTGCCGACTCCTCCGGGTGACCGCACCCCGCCGATCACAACGCCCCGGCGAAGCTGTGTGTTCCCTCTCTTGTCGTTATAACCAGACTTTACCTGGCATTCCTAGCCCGCGCGGAGGAACAGTCATGCCACGCTGCCCGATCTGCAAGACCCAGGCCGAACGCATCAAGTACGAGGGCGTGCCGGTCTACAACTGCGGCTCGTGTGGCGGTCACTGGGTGAGCCCGGCGCGCCTCGACGTCATCCTTGCCCGGCGGGACATGCAGATGCCCGAGCCGGTCAAGCAGAAGATGATGGCCATCGCCGACGAGGCGGACAGCAAGCAGGAGCTCTGGTGCATGACGTGCGGCACGTCCATGCTGAAGGAGCAGTTCCGCTACTGGCCAGAGATTAAGCTTGACCGCTGCCCCAAATGCAACGGCATCTGGCTCGATCGCGGCGAGTTGGAGAAGTGCCAGATCTACTGGGAGTATGCCCAGGATCATCCTGACGAGGAGCATGCCGACCTCCTCGCGCGCAAGGCCCTGCTCGACGCGGAATGGGCCCGTCGAAAGTCGGAGATCCGTGATCGCCGCGACCGGATCGAGGCCGCGAGTCGCATGCGGATGGGGTTTGGCTATGGCTCGGTCTTGGGGGGGCTGTTTGGCTAAGGCGTGCCGCCCCGGCGATATCTCCACCACCTCCCAGACCGATCGCCGTGGCCGCGGCCCCGTGCTCGTCAGCTCGCGCCTCTTGACCAACACGACCACAATTTGGTAAACATGGGCTAGTCCAGGTTGGACACGGCTCTTTTTGGAGGGTACGCCATGGATGGTCTCGGTAATGTGGTGACCGAATTTGTCGCGTCCTTGATGAGCGTGATTCAGACTTTCCTGAACAGCCTATTCGCGTATCTGTCAACCTTCTTCGGTGGCTTCAACATCAGCTTCTAGCACCGCTCTCCGTTGAAGGATCTCGCGCGCTCACAAGTTCTACCAGCCACCCGACAGGTGGCGCGGGGGGTTGTTGCGCAAGGCGGGCACGATGCCCGCCTTGCCCTTGGGAACGTCCCACCCTTGGAAAGGGGGACTGGGGCCGTGCCAGCCGCCGCACGCCGTTTCTTCCCTCGTCCAGCAGGGGGACCGAACGCTGCCTGACTCCCGCGGCGGATTGCTAACCCGGCGTTACTGTGCCGCGCGCGCCACAGCACAGTACGTTGCCAGGGCCCAATAGCTCCTGCACACCCAGCAGGAATTCGTCACTCGGCGTAACCGATGCCCCGTTGCGACACTTGACCGTTGCCAGCCAGCCTTCGGGCGACTCGATCTCGAGATACACGGGGCATCGACCGCGATGGGCCTGACACAACTCGTGCACTGCGTCCAGGTTTTCCGCCCGTCCGCCTGTGCTCTGGAAGTGCAGCAGCACCTCCCGTGAGAGTTCGCGCCGCGCGTGCTCGACTGGAATCACCTGTGAGATGCGGACGGCGGCTTCCTCACGCCGGCAATCGACGCTGCCGTCGATGAAAACAACCGCGTCCGGCTTGAGCAACGGCTGCACCTCGTCCAACTGGTCGGGAAAGACAATTGCCTCAGTCGTTCCGACGAGGTCCTCGATCGTCGCGATCAGCATCTTCTTCCCGGCGCTGCGCCCGCTGCGAATCGCCACGCTCCGCACTCTCGAGATCAGACCGCCCAGCAGGATGCGCTGTCCATCGCCGAGCTGCCGCAGGCCGGTCGTATCCGTAGTGCCAAAACGCTCGACCAGCTCGGCGTACTGGGTGAGCGGGTGTTTCGTGATGTACAGCCCCAGCGTGGCCTTCTCGTGGGCGAGCATCTCGGCATCGCTCCACTCGGCCGAACCGATCGTGGGGGTTGGCGCCGCACCAGCATTGCCAAACATGCTGAGTTGCCCGGCCCGCTGGTCTCGCTGGGCGTTCTGCCCCAACTCGACGGCTTTCTCGACCACGTCCATCAGCGCCCGCCGCATGGCCCCGGTGCTGTCAAACGCACCGGATTTGATCAGGGCTTCGATGACCGACTTGTTCACCACACTCAGGTCGACGCGCTCACAGAAATCAAAGATCTCCCCGAACCGCCCCCCCGCCTTCCGGGCCTCGATAATCGCCTGCACCGCCTTGTGTCCGATGCCGCTGATCGCCGCCAGACCGAAGCAGATGTGGCCGCGGCGCCTGCCAGCCCCGGTGGCAACGTCACCAGGTGACAGAACAACGTTGGGTGCCGCAGCGACCCCCGTGGTCAACTTCTTACTGTGTGACCCTGTTCCCTTGCCCTGGGCCTCCGAGTACACGACCGTAAAGGCCTCATCGCTTTCATTGACGTCGGGGGGGTTGATGGCGATGCCAACTGTGCCGTCAGGCTGACGGATGCGGCGACACTCGTCGATGTACTCGGCCACCTTGGCGGTACTGCCGCTCTCATATGTCAGCAGTGCCGCCATGAACTCCACGGGATAGTACGTCTTCAGATACGCGGTCTGGAAGGCCACGACGGCATATCCCGTCGAATGGGCCTTGTTGAACGCATAGCCGCCGAATTGCAGAATGTCGGCGAAGACCCGGTCGGCCACTTCGCCCCGCACGCCATTGCGCGCGGCACCTTCGCGGAAGGGCTCGCGCTCGGCGTCGATCATGGCGGTTTTCTTCTTGGAAATGGCCTTCGCCAGTCGGAACGCGCGGCGTAGCGGCACGCCCCCCAAGCGGTTGACCAGGCGCGAGACCTGCTCCTGATAGACCATGATGCCGTAGGTTTCCTTGAGCACCTCGTTCATGACCGGGTGCGGGGTGTCCCACGGCTTGCCGTGCTTGCGGGCAACGTACTCGTCGATGTACGCCATCGGCCCCGGTCGGAACAACGCGTTTGCCGCGATCAGATCCTCGATCCGGTTTGGCTTCATTTTCATCAGCACGTCGCGCATGCCGCCGGACTCGAACTGAAACACACCGCGTGTCTCGCCCCGCGCCAGAAGCTGGTAGACCTTCTGGTCGGTCAGGTCGAGCCGCTCCAGGTCGATCGTGACGCCGTGGTGCTTGCGCACCAGTTCCGTGGCGAGGTGAATCTGGGAGAGGGTGCGCAACCCCAGGAAATCCATCTTGAGCAGGCCCACCTTCTCGACCGTGGGCCCCTCGAACTGCGTGGTCACGTCGGGCGAATCCGCCGGCTTATGCAGCGGGATGAGCTCCTCCAGCGGCACGTCTGCGATCACCACGCCGGCGGCGTGTACCGAGGCGTGGCGCGCCAGCCCCTCCAGCCGGCGTCCGAGATCAATCACCTTGTGGATCGTCTCGTCCTTCTCGTACAGGCGCTTCAATTCCGGCTCGCGTCGCAGCGCCTTGTCGATCGTCATTTTCAGCTCTTCGGGCACCAGCCGCGCTACCTGGTCAGCCTGCGCCAGCGACACGTCGAGCGCCCGACAGATGTCCCGGATCGCGGCCCGCGCCTTGAGCCGTCCAAACGTGATGATCTGAGCCACATGCCCGTACTTCTCGCGCACGTAGTTGATGATCTCCCCCCGCCGATCCTGGCACATGTCGATGTCGATGTCGGGCATTTCGTCGCGCTCCGGATCCATGAAACGCTCGAAATACAGCCCATAGCGCAGCGGATCGACCGTGCTGATCCGCAGGCAATACCCCACCACGGTGCTGCACCCGCTCCCGCGCGCCACCGCCGGAATCCCGTGCTCCCGGGCATAGCGCCCAACATCCCACACGATCAGAAAGTACCCGCTGAACCCCTTGTCTCGAATCACCGACAGCTCATAGTCGATCCGCTCGCGCAGCTCGGCACCGATCTCGCCATAGCGTTCCCGCGCCCCCTGCTCGACCAACTCACGCAGATAATCGTCGGCGGTCTTGTTGTCCGGCGCGCGGAAAACCGGGGCATAGCGCTTAGTGAAGTCAAACTCGACCTCGCACATCTCGGCCACACGCAGCGTGTTGGCCAGCGCTTCCGGGTAATCCGGCAGCGCCGCCGCCATCTCCGCCGGCGATTTCAGGTAGAACTGATCGGTGGGGAACTTGAAGCGATTCTCTTCTTTGACGCGGGCCCGAGTCGCGATGCAGCACAGCACGTCGTGGGCTTCGACGTCGTCGTGCGTCAGGTAATGCACATCGTTGCTGGCGATCGTGCGCACTCCCAGACGCTGCGCCAGATCGTTCAGCTCCGGGTTGACGAGCTTCTGTTCCTCCATCCCGTGGTCCTGCAATTCGATAAACAACCGCTCCGGCCCGAAGATCTCGAGATACTCCGCGGCGATCTTCCGCGCCGCCGCCGCGTCGCCGCGCAACAGCGCCTGGGGCACTTCGCCCCCGAGGCAGGCGGTGGAGCAGATGAGCCCATCGGAGAGCTCACGCAGAACCTGCTTATCGATACGCGGCTTGTAGTAGAACCCCTCCAGATACCCCAGGCTGGACAGCCGGATCAGGTTGCGATAGCCAGCCGGGTTCATCGCCAGCAGCAGAATATGATGGCTGGCCTCGCGCAACCCCCTTGCCTCCCGGTCCCGCCGATCACCCGGAGCAATGTACATCTCGCAGCCGATAACTGGCTTGATTCCCGCCGCCCGCGCGGCGCTATAGAAGTCAATCGCCCCAAACATATTGCCGTGGTCGGTGATCGCCACGGCAGGCATGTGCAGCCGCTTGCACGCCGCCACCAGGTCGACGATGCGGCAGGCCCCGTCCAGCAGCGAGTAGTCTGTGTGAACGTGCAGATGAACGAAACAAGTGTCAGCGGCAGACGCTTGGGGCACCGCAGCGGGCCTCCTATTCCGACTCGCACCAGTTGAACCTGATGCTACGCGGCGCGGCCGTGGTTGGCAAACCGCCCAGCGGTCTGCGCCACGGCCCCGAGCGTCGCACTCTCCGTTCCGTTCTCCCTCAGTTCGTAGCTCAGTTTGACTTTCGTTGGCGTGAACGAGACCCCTGCGGCGACAGCTCTCATTCTAATCTCACGGAACCGAGCACGGGGCTCGGACCTCGGCCACGCCTGTGCTGCTGTCACGCCCGCCGGCTGGCCAACTCCGTGGACCAGAAACATCCCGGAGAGCATCTTATCTACCACCCCACCCTCAACCGATACAGGGACTAGCCTGAGAGCAGGTGCCCCCCCTATGGGCGGAGGCAGGGCCACAGAGCGGAATAAATACACTATCGTCGCATGTACGGCCGTCGGCGCCTCTTTGGTGGCCCTCTGCCCCGGCCACCCGGCCGTACAGTGAACGACCAAAGGAGAGCGGCGTGTTCAAAGGTATGACCATTGGTAAGAAGATCGGGCTCGGCTTCGGTGTAGTCATGCTGCTCCTGGCGGCCGTGGGCGTCCTCTCGTTCACCGGCATGCGCGGGATCGCCCACAACGCCGACAAGGCGGTGGCCGCAAACACGCTGAGCGACCAGATGGTGCGAAACGAACTGGCCCACCTGGCCTGGGCCAACAAAGTGAGCGCGTTGCTGACTGACGAGAACGTCACCAAGCTGGAGGTTCAGACCGACGACCACAAGTGTGGCTTTGGGCAGTGGCTTTACGGCGAAGATCGCCAGGCGGCCGAGGCCATGGTGCCCTCGATCGCCCCGCTGCTCAAGGAGATCGAGGCCTATCACCACGATCTGCACGCTTCCGCCATCGAAATCGGGCAGAGCTTCCAGCAGGCTGATGCCATGCTCCCCGGCCAACTCTGTGGCCGCGAAGTAGACCACCTGGCCTGGGCCGCCAAGATCAATGCCCTCTTCCTTCAGAACCTTCCCACCCTGGATGTCCAGACCGACCCGACCCAGTGTGCCTTCGGCCACTGGCTGGAGAGCGAAGAGATGCGGGAGCGTGTGGCCGCCGACCCGGAGTTCGGTCGGCTAATCGCCGCCATCCATGAACCACACCGCAAGCTGCACGAATCGGCCACCGCCATCCAGCAGAACTGGAAGCAGTGTCACGTCGGCCTGTGCACGGAGCTCAAGGACCGTCTCGACGATCACCGGCAGTGGGCGGCCCAGGTCTGCCGGGCCGCGGCCATCGAAGACGCCGACTTCGAAGTGCAAACCGACCCGACGCAGTGTGCGTTTGGCAAGTTCCTGAACAGTGACAAGTGTCGCCAGTGGTGTGCCGACTTCCCCGAGCTGAAGGCCGCGCTCGAGGCCTGCCGGGCGCCGCACGAACAGTTGCACGCGTCGGCGATCAAGATCAAGGAGGCCTTTGCGGCCGGTGAGCCGGCGCTGGCCAAGCAGGTTTACGTCGAGGAGACCGTGCCGTCGCTCGACGCGGTGGCCGAGCACTTCTACGCGGCAATCGCGGCCGAAACCGCGCTGGTCCAGGCCCAGGAGCAGGCCCGCCAGATCTTCGAGCAGCAGACCCTGCCGGCTCTGGCCGCCACGCGGGCCGGGCTCAACGCATGCCAGGAGTACGCCAGCAACGCCTTGAACGGCATGAACAAGGCCAATCAGGTGTTTGTTGCCAACACCAAGCCAAACCTCGAGAAGGTGCAGGCCGCGCTGGGCCAGATCCGAACCGAGATTGCCAACCACGCGCAGAGCGCGAATGACACAATGCTCACTACGGCTGCTGGTACCCAACGAAACGTAACGGTCATCGGTTCAGTCGCGATCATCATCGGCAGCTTGCTGGCCTTCTTCATCGCGCGGGGCATCGTCCGCACGCTGACCCGGATCATCGCCGGCCTGACTGACGGGGCCGAGCAGGTCAACGCCGCCGCCGGGCAGGTCTCCTCCGCGTCGCAGCAGTTGGCCGAAGGCGCCAGCGAGCAGGCTTCCGCGCTCGAAGAGACCTCCAGCGCGCTCGAGCAGATGGCC
>JAHJAR010000051.1 GCA_018814045.1 Planctomycetota bacterium
ATCGCCGGCCTGACTGACGGGGCCGAGCAGGTCAACGCCGCCGCCGGGCAGGTCTCCTCCGCGTCGCAGCAGTTGGCCGAAGGCGCCAGCGAGCAGGCTTCCGCGCTCGAAGAGACCTCCAGCGCGCTCGAGCAGATGGCCGCCATGACCCGCACCAACGCCGACAACGCCCGCCAGGCCAACGAACTCGCCGGTCAGGCCCGCACCAACGCCAACGAAGGTAACCAGACCATGGGCCATCTCAACGAGGCCATGGGGGCCATCAACGAATCCTCCAGCGAGATCAGCAAGATCATCAAGGTCATCGAGGAAATCGCCTTCCAGACCAACCTGCTGGCCCTCAACGCCGCCGTCGAGGCGGCCCGCGCCGGCGAGCACGGCAAGGGCTTCGCCGTCGTCGCCGAGGAAGTCCGCAACCTCGCGCAACGCAGCGCCCAAGCCGCCCGCGACACCACCAACCTGATCGCCGACTCGGTCAACCGGGCCAAGGAAGGTACAACGGTGGCCGGAACGGCGGGCCAGGCGCTCCAGGCGATCGTCGGAGACGTGTCCCAGGTAGCCGACCTGCTGAACGGCATCAGCAAGGCCTCGGACGAGCAGGCCCAGGGCGTCGAGCAGATCAACACCGCCGTCTCGCAGATGGACAAGGTCACGCAGCAGAACGCGGCGGGTGCCGAGGAATCAGCCTCGGCCGCCGAAGAACTCACCGCCCAGGCCCAGACCGTCAAGGGCATGGTGGACGAGTTGGTCGCCATGGTCGGCGGACAGCCCACGAAGCGTCAGGCCCCGAGCGGCGTTGGGCACGAAACGGAGAAGCCGAAACGCAGGGTCAACATCGCTCATTTCCGCCGTGAACCGCGGGCGGTCGGCGCCTCGGCGCCAGCCGCAGGCACGGGTGATGCGCCCGACGAGACCCTGTCGTTCGACCAAGGCGACCTCAACAACTTCTGATTCGCCAGCAGTGCCATAAGGATGGGCGGTATCATCCGTGAGGATGGCAACGCCCATTTTTATGCGCCCCGGCACATGGAATGCTCGGCGTTCGCCCACTCCATCCGCCATGCGGTGTGGCGATGCCTAGCGCCAGACGCTCTCACCGAGCTTTATCGGTCACGCCGCTAACCTTCGCCCCGCCGCGAGACGATGCTTTCAGTGTCGCGCCGGCGCGCAGTCCGCGAGCACTCGTCGGCAATAAGAGAGTCGCGGCCGGACTGTACCGTGACACGCTGGCTCCAGGATTCAGTCCGGCGTATCCAGGGAGACCCCGCAATGACACTGAAAACCAAGCTTGTCTCATCCAAAGTATGTCTAGCCGTAATTCCGGTGGCAGTCGTAGCCGGGGTGATCCTCTGGCAGACCACGGGCGCTTTCCAGCAATTGGCAGCGCGAGCCGCTACCGGCCTGAAGACCAACGGGCAGACAGCCCGCGACGCTCTGATTGAGGCCGGACAGACCGACCTCACACACGTGGCCGAGAGCGTCTACGCCATGTGCCAGGCTCAGCAGGAGTTGCTCCAGCAGAAGGTCGACTACGATCTGAATGTCGCCCGCGCTGTAATGCAGCAGGAAGGGGCGGTTGCTTTCGCGGAGGAGACCGCCACCTGGCAGGCGATTAACCAGTACGACGGATCTGCGAGCACCGTGACAATCCCCAAGATGCTCACGGGGCAAGCGTGGCTTGGCCAGAATGGCGACATTGGTACCACCTCGCCGGTCGTGGACCGTGTCCGTGACCTGGTGGGCGGCACTTGCACGGTGTTTCAGCGTATGAATGAAGCGGGGGACATGCTGCGTGTGTGCACCAACGTGCAGAAGAAGGACAACACGCGTGCCATCGGCACGTACATCCCGGCCCGCAACCCCGACGGTGCCCCCAATCCGGTTGTCGCCTCTGCCCTGAAAGGTGAGACATATCGGGGCCGCGCGTTTGTTGTGGACGGCTGGTACATCACGGCCTACGAGCCGATCCGAGATTCTTCCAACCGCGTGGTCGGGCTCCTCTATGTCGGTGTCAAGGAGGAGAGCGCGACCGCCCTGCGGCGCGCGATCATGGATATCAAGGTCGGTCAAACCGGCTACGTCTACGTGCTCAACGCCACCGGATCAACGCGTGGCCACTACGTAATCTCCAAAGGCGGGACGCGCGACGGCGAGGACATCTGGAAAGCCAAGGACGCCGACGGACGGCTGTTCATACAGGACATCTGCGCGCAGGCCCCCACGCTGAAATCGGGTGAGATCGGCGAAACACGCTATCCCTGGCAGAACGCCGGTGACGCCGCGCCGCGCGACAAAGTCGTCAAGCTCGCCTACTTCGCGCCGTGGGACTGGGTGATCGGAGTCGGCTCGTATGAAGATGAGTTCTTTGAAGCCGCCAACCAGATGGACCAGAAGGTCGATGAGACGCTCGCCGCCATTGCCGACGGGCAGCGCACGGCCACGGCATCGATTCTCGCGTGGGCCGGTGGCATCGGGCTGGCGACGCTCTTCATCAGTGTGGCCCTGGCCCTGGCGGTCGCAACTGGTATCACGAAGCCGCTGAACCGCGCGATCGCCGGCCTGACTGACGGGGCCGAGCAGGTCAACGCCGCCGCCGGGCAGGTCTCCTCCGCGTCGCAGCAGTTGGCCGAAGGCGCCAGCGAGCAGGCTTCCGCGCTCGAAGAGACCTCCAGCGCGCTCGAGCAGATGGCC
>JAHJAR010000005.1 GCA_018814045.1 Planctomycetota bacterium
ATCGCGAGACTGCCGCGGCCGCCTGCGCGTCTTCGCAGCGGCTGACGCCCGTACGTATATAGCGTTCAAGTGGGGTGGCATCGGTACCGAGGGAGGCACCCTGCCAGGTGGCCCGCTCGTTACCCTTGGAACGCCTTGGGGCTCATTTCCCACGGGTAAGCTCCGCCGCCCACCGCGGCTCCGCTAATCCATGCCACCCCGGCGGGACGCCGGTGTCACACTCAATCGCTCAATGCACTAGAATGCCCCCCGGCAACAGCTCGGAGGGAACGCGCAATGGACCAAGCCTTCTTCTGGTGTTATCCGTGGGACCTCGAAGACGAGGGCATCGAGGCGTCGCTCGCCCGGATGGCGGGAGAGATCGGCGTCACCGCCGTCTCGGTCGCCGCGACTTGCCGCGACATCGACCAACTTCGCGCCCGCCGGATCGGCGAGCGCCGGACCGTCCGCTTCGAGGCCGCCGCACACTTTCAACCGGACCGGCCCCGCTATCCCAAGCGAGGGATCACTCCTGCTACGGCATCCTGGGTGAAGTCGCGAAACCCGTTGGCGAAGATCGCCAAGGAAGCAGAGCGGCAGGGGATCAAACTCCGAGCCTGGGCTGTGTGCTGTCACAGCAGCACGATGGTCGCGAGATATCCGATGGCGTCGTGCGTGGACATCTTCGGCGACCCGATCGGCACGTGGCTGTGCCCCGGCAACCCGGATGTCCGAGAGTACCTGGCTGCGCTCGTCGAGGACTTGACGACAAACTACCCGCTGGACGCAATCGAGCTGGAGGCGGCGGACTTTGGCCACGGCACGGGCGAACTCAGCGCCCGCGAGTGTGGCGTGCGACTCGGGCCGGTCGCGCGGAAACTGCTGTCGTGGTGCTTTTGCTCATCATGCCGCCAGCGCGCCTCGATCGCGAGCGTCGACGTTGAAGCCGTGCTCGCCTCGGCGAAAACGCACATCGAGGCCGCCTTCCGACTGGAGCCGGCCCCGCACGAGACGTTTGACGCCCTCCTCGCCGTCGACGCAGGCTTGCGGGCGTACTTCGAACTGCGATGCGAGACCGTGAAGACGCTCGTTCGTGACATCAGACCGCCAAGCGGCGTGCGGCTGCTGCTCCACGTCGAGCCGGATATTTACATCAGCGGCGCCGACGTCGCGGACCTGCGCGAGCACTGTGACGGGTTCGTCAAGAGCGCGTCGGACTACGGGACCCCGCAGTGGCAAGGGCACCTGGATAACATCGTTGATCAAGCCGGCTCAGCGACGGCGGTTGACGTGGGACTGCCGTGCTACCCGGCCTTGATGCCGAGCAGCGACGCACTGGTGGCCGCGGCGCACCAGGCCTCGCAGTCCGGGCATAGAGCGATCGGCTTCCACCATTACGGCCTCGCGCCGGAGCCGTGCCTGGAGTGGGTGCGACAAGCAGTGCGATACGCGCGTCGGGAACCCGTCCAGAGCAGTTGAGGCTTGAGCGTGTCTGATCCGTTCACGCTCTGTTGTAGCGTCGCCTCCCGTGGCTGGCGTTGTCAGTGGCGTCGGCCCCAGGTGGCCGACGGGAATGACCCGTTTGCTGAAGATCCATGTGTATCTGATCCGAGCCTCAAGCGCTGGTGCGTGATTGTAGAGACTTGACCCACTCGCTTGCGCTCGGGGCTTGGATTCTCACGGGTGCGGCTCTGATCGGCCCCGGGTTCCTGCGCATGGCGCGCTGTCAAACTCGCGCAATCGCGTTTACAATCTCGCCTGAGTCGAATGGGCGGCACGCGGATGGACTTCTTCATACATCAGGAACAGGCTCGGAAGAACAGCCAGCGGCTGGTCATCCTGTTCTTGCTGGCGGTGCTGTGCATTATTGCGGCGTTGTACGTCGTCGCCATGGCCGTCATCAACGCAGATCACTGGCAGCGAATCGCGGATTCTGACCGGGGTGTCGAAACGTTTCAGATGTCCTGGTGGCGGGTGAACGTGCTCGCGGGTGTGGCTGCGGCGGCGGTGTTGATCATCGGCGGCGGCAGTCTCCACAAGATCTACAAACTCCGCGGTGGGGGGGCGACGGTGGCGCTCGGCCTCGGCGGGCGGTACGTCAATCCGGAGACGACCGACCCGGACGAGCGGCGGCTGATGAATGTGGTCGAGGAGATGGCGATCGCCTCTGGCGTGCCGATGCCGATGGTATTCGTGCTGGACGACGAGGAGGGCATCAACGCGTTCGCCGCGGGTTACACACCGAACGACGCGGCCGTGGCCGTCACGTTGGGCTGCGTGCGATTGATGAAGCGCGACGAATTGCAGGGCATCATCGCGCACGAGTTCAGCCATATCCTCTCAGGGGACATGCGGCTGAACATCCGGTTGATCGGCCTGATTCACGGCATCTTGATCATCGGGATCATCGGCATGGGCTTGGTCCGTGCCTCGACGACAAATGCGCAGGTCCGACGACGGGACAAGGGCGGCGGGGCGATGATCTTCATTGGCCTGGCCCTGGCGGCGATCGGCTATGTCGGCGTGTTCTTCGGCAGATTGATCAAGGCGGCGATCTCGCGTCAGCGCGAGTTTCTGGCGGACGCGTCGGCGGTGGACTTCACGCGGAATCCCGACGGCATTGCCGGCGCGCTGAAGAAGATCGGCGGCTATACGCGCGGTTCTCTGGTCCTCTCGGCCGAAGGCGAAGCGCTGAGCCACATGTTCATCGCCGATAGCAGGATCAAGGGATTCCAGACCGCCGGCTTTCTCTCCACACATCCGCCGCTACTTGACCGGGTCAAGCGAATCGACCCGGGCTTCAACGGGCAGTGGCCCCGAATGGGAGCGACGGACCTGAAGAAAGGTGAAACCGGCGAGAGGCTGATGGCGGGCGGCGGGGGGCGAGCAGCCGCCGGCGTGGAGGCGGCGATGGGCGCGGTGGGGCTGGCAGCGACCGCGTCACTTGCTCTTTCGGCGGAGAGCGTTGTCGCGCAGGTGGGCTCTCCAACGCCGGCACACCTTGCATACGGAGCCGCGCTGCTGGAGTCCTTGCCGCAACCGCTACGACAGGCCGCGCGCGAACCGGCCCGGGCGGTTTGCCTGGTCTTTGCGTTGTTGCTGGGCGACACGAAGGACCAGCGCCGGGCACAACTCGCTTTGCTGAAGGGGAGCGTCAAAGCGAACCTGCTGAAAGAAACGGTGCGTTTGTACAAGTCGCGTGCGTCGTTGGACGCGGCGGCGCGTCTCCCACTGGCGGACCTCGCCGCCGCGGCGCTTCGGCAGTTGACTGACGGGCAACGCCGGACGTTCACGAAGCAGGTGAGAGACCTGATCGAGGCGGACGAGACGATCACGATATTCGAGTTCGCGATCGAGAAACTGCTGCTGCACCGGCTCGAGTCCGCCGTCGACTCCGGGGGGCGGCGGGAACCGCAATACTACAGCTTTCGGCCGTTAAAGGGGTCTTGTGCGATTGTGCTGTCATGCCTTGCACGGGTTGGGAATACGGACGAGGAGGAGATTCTGCGCGCTTTTCGTGCCGCCGTGGCCAGGCTGCCCAAGGGGCGCGAACCGATGGATCGACCTCTCCCGGCGGCGGCGTGTTCGTTTGCCGCGTTGGACGAAGCGCTGGATGTGCTGGCGATGGCGTCGCCCGTACTCAAGCAGCGCATCATCGACGCGCTCGCGAATTGCG
>JAHJAR010000052.1 GCA_018814045.1 Planctomycetota bacterium
CCGGGGTGCCCGGTGTGCGTGACGACGCAGGGCTACATCGACGCGGCGGCGGACGCGGCGTTGCGGCCAGGCGTGACGGTTTGCACTTACGGGGATATGGTACGCGTGCCGGGCCGTGGTGACAGCCTCGCTGAGCGGCGGGCGGCAGGCGCACGGGTGGTGGTGGTTTACTCGGCCCGGGACGCGCTCTCGTACGCCGTCGAACATCCGGACACGACCGTGGTGTTCCTGGCCGTAGGGTTTGAGACCACAGCGCCCACGACCGCCGCGGTCGTACTCGAAGCCGCGGCGTGCGGACTCCGCAATTTCCTGGTTTTTGCGAGTCACAAGGTGATCATTCCGGCCATGCGCGCACTCCTGGCCGGCAACGATGTGCCGATCGACGGGTTCCTCTGCCCCGGTCACGTCAGCGTGATCATTGGGGCACAGGCCTATGCAGGGATCGCGCGGGATTTCGGGAAACCGTGCGTGATCGCCGGGTTCGAGCCGAAGCAGATGCTGGAAGGTGTCCTGCTTCTGGTTCGGCAGTGCGCGGCGCGCAGGGCGGAAGTCGAGAATGCCTACGGTGCGGCGGTGACGGAGTCCGGCAACCGTGTGGCCTGGCGTTTTGTCGAACAGGTGTTCCAGGCCGCGGATGCGGAATGGCGGGCGCTGGGCACCATTCCCGGGAGCGGGCTGGTGCTGCGCGAGAAGTACCGCGACTTCGATGCCGTCGCGCGCCTGGGCCTCCAGATCGGCAGCAGCGATGAACCCGCCGGATGCCGATGCGGCGAGGTGATTCAAGGCAAGGCCGAACCGTCGGAGTGTCCGCTGTTCGGGAGCCGTTGCACACCCACGGATCCCATCGGGCCGTGCATGGTCAGTTCCGAGGGCACCTGTGCCGCCCACCACAAGTACGGGGGCGTGAGGGGTGACGAGTGAAAGTGAAAGCGTGAGAGCGTAGCGCATGGCAAACGTTGAAATCGTGGTAGGCAGCGTAGAGCTTCCAGCGTGGAGCAGGGAGCGACACCCGATGCCCGAGCCCCGACACTCGACAAGCAGACCAAGCCGGCAAACGGAAACCAGGACTTGACAGCATGAATGATGATTGCCGAACCCTGAACGCTGAACACTGAAACCTGCCCCCCCATGCCCCTCCATCAAAATATCATCCTGGCCCACGGCGGCGGCGGCGAGTTGACCAAGAGTCTTATCGAGCAGCACGTGTTGCCCAGGCTGGGGAATGCGACTCTGCGGACCTTGACGGATGCCGCCCTGCTCGGGCGGCGTGCCGGACGTCTCTGCTTGACCACAGATTCGTTTGTCGTGCAGCCGCTCGAATTTCCCGGCGGCGATATCGGGCGCCTGGCGGTGTGCGGGACGGTCAACGATCTGGCGATGATGGGAGCGACGCCGGTGGCGATGAGTCTGGCGTTGGTGCTCGAAGAGGGGCTGGCGTTGCAGACGCTCGACCGCGTCCTGGACTCCGTCGCGGCCGCTGCGCGCGAAGCGGGAGTGGAGATCGTCACCGGTGATACCAAGGTTGTGGAACGCGGTCGTGGCGACGGCCTGATGATCAACACGGCGGGGCTCGGCGAGGTCGGCGACGGCGTACGTCTCGATACCCAACGCATCCAGCCGGGTGACGCAGTCATCGTTACCGGGCGCCTGGCCGAACACGGGCTGGCTGTCATGTGCGCCCGGGAAGGACTGGCTTTCGATACCGACCTGGTTAGCGATGTGGCGCCGTTGAATGGGCTCGTCTGCGCCATGCTCGTCAGCGGCGCGGATATCAAGTTCTTGCGCGACCCCACGCGTGGCGGGGTGGCGGGAGTGCTCGCCGACCTGCGTGATGCGACGGGGTTGACGCTCGAGGTCGACGAGCGCCGGTTGCCTCTCTCAAACACCGCACGCCACACCGCCGAAATGCTCGGGCTGGACCCGCTCACCGTCGCCAATGAAGGCAACTGTGTGGCTGTGGTACCGGAGGCGGACGTCGAACGGGTCCTCCGCGTCTGTCGATCGCATCC
>JAHJAR010000053.1 GCA_018814045.1 Planctomycetota bacterium
CGAAGGCGATCGAGTGGACGACGAAGTCCAGTGGGCCAATCTGACGACTGGCCTTGCGGAACGCCCACTTGATCTGCGTGTCCTGAGTTACATCGCAGGGTACGATGCAGGTCGCCCCCAGCGGTTCGGCCAGCAGACGCACGCGGCGCTCCATCTTCGGCGGTGGGAGGTGCGTGAACGCCAGTTCGGCTCCCTCCCGGTGCAACCGCTCGGCGATATGCCAAGCCAGGGACCGGTCATTGGCCACGCCAAAGACGATCCCGCGCTTCCCGACCATCAGTCCCATGGGCATGTCTTTCACTGCGGTCTCCTCGGCCCGGTCAGCAGCGCGCTAGAGCGCACCGCCAGCGGCGAGTGTGGCCGCTGCTGGCAGGTGCTCGCCGGCCGTCGCCGGTTGTTCCCTGGGGCGCCGCGTCTCCGAGCATTCTGTCAAGAAGAATACGCGCCGGGGGAAACGTGACAAGGTGGCAAGGTGACAACGGCGGAACGCGAGGTGTCCGCTCGTCTTCACTTTGTCACCTTGTCACTTTCACTAGAACCTATCCCATAAGCGTCCAGAGGTGGGCAGCAGAGTCGAGCCGCGCGCATAGGCGAGCGATTCTTCGGCAACCGCTCACTTACGGTCGCGGCTCGGGAAGAGCTTGGGGATAGGTACCCACACTCGTCCCTCCCCGCGCCAATCGTGAGCGCGAGCCAGCCGGCGGCTCAGCAGGAGCCCGGCCCTCCCACGGCGCCTACTTCACCCTTTCGAGCAGCTTGTTGACGGCCTTCTCCATCTCTTCGTCGCGCAGACCTTTGTAGCGGATCACGCCCTCGTGATCGATGATGTAGATCGTGGGCCAGGCGAAGACGTTCCACGCCTTGGCGATCTTGTTGTCGTGGGTCGGGCCGCCGTAGATGTTGGGCCAGATGATCTTCTCATCGTCCATGGTCTTCTTCAGAGCCGACCGGCTCGAATCACTGTTGATGCCCAGGAGCGTGAACGGCTTGTCCTTCAGGCGCTGGACCATTTCACGCTCGTGCGGGAGCATCGCGCGGCAAGGGCCTCACCAGAAGCCCCAGAAATCGAGCACCACCACCTGCCCGCGAAACTGCGAGAGCTTGATCTCCCGCCCCTCCACGTCCGTGCCCACGATTTCGGGCGCTTTCATGCCGATTTGCAGGTGCTCGATCTCGTAGACATAGCCAGCAGCCGCCTCGGCCGCGGGGGTGCCGGCGTAGTCCTTTGTGCTGCGGCGGAAAAGCTGTACGGCCCGCGTGCGATCGGCCTCAGGCTGCCGGCCGTCTCCGTCGCCCGTGTCGCGGTAGAGCGTGTAGGCCAGGTTGAACATGGCCCAGCCGGCCGCCTCCTTGTTCTTGTTCTCCTTGATGACCTTCTCGAAGAAGGCAATCAGTGGATCGGCGCCGGCGTAGTAGTAGGCATAGCGCAAGCCCGGAAGCGCCTGGGCCAGCGCCGGATCACCCGCGTGGTGGGCGGTGAGTTGCTCGACGGCCCACTTGCTGGGGTTGGGTCCCTCTTCGGAAGCTGGGCGCCGGACCTCTTTGATGATCCAGACCAGGGCGGCGATGGCCGCCGGCTGGCCGGTGTGCCGTTCGGCGAAGGCACGGAAACGTGGCAGAAAGGTCTCCACCGGAGATGGCGGCATCTCACCTTCTTCAAAGGTGTAGTCACCGTCCGCGTCGCGGTGCTTCTGCAACAGTTCGTACCAGGCGCGTCGCGCTTCGCCGTACTCGGCTTGTAGCTTGTCGAACTCCTCGTCCGCAAGCGCTCCGTCGATGTTCCACAGCGTGCTCAGCAGCACCGCTGCCACCAGGAATCTACGCATCGGGTTTCTCCGTCAGATTGCGCCCAACCGTCGTGCTCGTGCGCGACCTTCCCTTCCTGCTCGTGCACCGCGCAGCATGGTGATGCAACTTCGCGATGGCCGAGCGAACGGCGGTTACGGTACACGGATCGGATGGCTAACGAAAGCAGCCAGGGCATTGCGCCGCGCGGATTCTCCTGCCCGGCGGTTACGTCGATTCTTGTAACCCGGGTCGTGCCGGCCGTGCCGCGGGCGTATGCTGGAAGCAGCATCGCCGACAGTGGTTTCCGCGGTGCGCGGCGCGAGCGCCAGTTGGGAGGTCAGCACATGTATACGACCCGTTCAATCGTTGTGGCGGCAACCCTGGCCCTCCTGGTCCAGACTACGACGCTTCAGGCTCAGGACTGGTCCAAGGTCGACGTTCGGGTTGTTCCCGTCACGGACAACGTCTACGTGCTAGCCAACGCCGGCGGGAACATCGGCGTGCTCACCGGCCCTGACGGTGTGTTGCTGATCGACACCGGCTTCGAGCAACTCAGCGAGAAGGTCACCGCCGCGGTGAAGACCATCACGGAGCAGCCGATCCGGCTCGTGATCAACACGCACTGGCACTTCGATCACACCGGCGGCAACGCGCATCTGAGCATGGCGGGAGCTCTCATCGTCGCGCACGAAAACGTCCGTACGCGCATGACCCAGGGGCAGTACCTCACCGTAATCGACCAGCAGGTACCACCCGCGCCCCCCGCCGCGCTGCCTGCGATCACGTTCTCCGACACTCTGCAACTGCACTGGAGCGGCCAAGAAGTGCAGGTACTGCACGTGGCCCCAGCGCATACCGACGGCGACAGCCTCGTGTTCCTGCGTACGGCCAACGTGTTGCACGTGGGCGACAGTTGCTTTAACGGGATGTACCCGTTCATCGACGTCAACGCCGGCGGCTCACTCGCCGGAGTGGTCAAAGCGCTCGATCAGGCGCTCACGCTGGCGAACGACAAGACCCGCATCATCCCCGGACACGGACCACTGGCCGGCGTGGCGGAATTGCGCGCCTACCGCGACATGTTAGCAACCGTCTGTGACCGCGTCGGGAAGATGGTGAAAGACGGCAAGTCACGCGCGCAGATAGTCGCCAGCAAACCCACCAGTGAGTTCGACGCACAATTGGGTCAGTCCTGGTTGAAACCGGATACGTGGGTTGGCCTGGTTGTGGACGGAGCGACTCGTAAGTGAACGCCGCCGCGGACTGCGCCGCTCACGCCCGCACACTCCTTCGGTCACCGTTTGTCGGCCTCAATCGTCGTCCGCCGTCACTCTCAGCTCAGTGGTGATCATGAAGTGGTCGGAGTAGCGGATTTTGAACTGCTCCGCGGTGAGGTTGTGCGTCTGCACGAAGTCCGCATAGTGCACTTTGAAACGATCCTGGGGGAATTCCGGCTGGTCGGCGGGGACGAAGATGCGGTCGAGTGGCCCGTACTTCCAGTGCGTGTCCTGATCGGCGGCGTTGAGGTCCACGAAGCCGGCTAACTCGTACGCCACTACCGCGGGTTCGGCGTGCGAACTACAATTGACGTCTCCGACGATCATCAGGTCATCATCCGCGAACCCCTGCCGCGCCGCAGGCAGGGCGGCAACGAAGGCCTGCGCCTCTTCGCCCCGATGTTGTGCAAAATCGCCGCCGTAATTGCTCTTCATATGGACGACGATTACGACAAAGTCGGTCAGGCCGTCGCCGGCGGAGAACATCTGGCCTTGCGGCGGACGTGACCAGAGCGGGCGGTTCTGCGCGCTGTTCTCCTGCGGCGCGACGATGGCGCGCGGCTGGCCAACGGGGGTAACCTTGGTGGTGTCCCAGGCGACGCCGCAGAGTTGATTGCGGCTGGCCGGGAAGAGGCGGTGCTGCCAGCGCCCGCCGGTGCGCTGCGCCACCAGCTCAAAGGCCTCGTCCAGCCGGTCGCTGGTCCAGGGACCCTGCTCGTCGGAGCGCGCGATCTCTTCGAGCCCCAGAACCGCTACGCGGCTGGCGGCGATGTACTCGGCCAGGTCCGCGGCGGTCTGGGCGTGCCCGCGGGCCGGTCCGGAGCGACGGTCTTCCGTCCCGAGCCACTCGATGTTCCATGCGCCAACACGGATGAAACTGGGCTCGGTGCCCTGGGCGACACCAGCGCGTTTCGCGCCCGGTGTCTGGCAACCGGCGGCCGCAAGCAAGCCTACGGCGATGATCAAAACGGCCAGACAACGGCGAATCCTCATGATGGGGCTCCCTGTCGGTGGTTCCATGAGCAGGTGGCACAGCGTCAGCCAGCGGCCGGCGTTGCCTGGTCTGTGAGCCTGTCTACAAGAATAAAGTGGCTCGCGCGGATCATACCGCGCAAGTACGCCGGCGACATCCCGCCGCCAACCGCTATCGCGCGGTTCAGATCGTGGGCCGTGGGGACGCGCGACATCCAACAGTCCGCAGCAGAAGTCATGCAGCGGCCGGGGATAGCGTTGCGCGTCTGGCCCTACACTTCCTTACATCCCGACGGCTGCGCGTGTAGTCGCGGTCTGTGGCTTCCGCTATGATGCTGTTTCGCGGGCTATAGCTCGTGCATGGCCGCGAGTGGGGAACTCGGGCGGGCTGACCGTTGTGCTGCGGGAATGCCCGGCGTGTCCCCGATCACACAGTCGTCGGCCAGGCAAAGGACCGGCCGGGTGCCTGGTGGGTTTTGGTCTGAAAGGAAGGACAAGAATCATGTCGCGTTTCGTGCAACGTGTAGCGATCGTGCT
Source organism: Planctomycetota bacterium (assembly GCA_018814045.1). Taxonomy (GTDB): domain Bacteria; phylum Planctomycetota; class Phycisphaerae; order UBA1845; family Fen-1342; genus JAHJAR01. The sequence continues at coordinate 4,575 of JAHJAR010000053.1, forward strand.
GGTCGTCCTGTCGCTCGGCTCCGCCGCGCTGGCGGAAAGCCACCTCATGCGCATGGCCGACGTCCACCAGGATAAGATCGTGTTTACCTATGAAGGTGACTTGTGGCTCGCCTCCACCGCGGGCGGCTACGCGCACCGGATCACGAATGATCCCGGGCAGGAGGTCTGGGCCAAGTTCTCACCGGACGGCCAGCGGCTGGCTTTCACCGCCCAGTACGACGGCGGCCTGGATGTGTACGTCATGGATGCGCGCGGCGGCGTGCCCCAGCGGCTGACCTACCATCCCGCCATGGATCGCGTGCTCGGCTGGTTCCCCGACGGCCAGCACGTACTCTTCCGCTCCAACCGCGTGTATCCGAACCGCGGGGAAGAAATCTACAAGGTCTCTATCGCGGGCGGCATGCCCGAGCGGCTGCCCGTCGATCGGGCCGGCCTGGCCGCGCTGTCACCCGACGGCAAGCAGATCGCGTACAACCGCATGAGCCGCGAAAGCCGTACGTGGAAACGTCACCAGGGTGGCACCGCCCAGGACATCTGGCTCGGCAGCCTCGAAAAACGCGACTATCGCAGGATCACCGATTGGCCCGGCAGCGACAACTACCCCATGTGGCGCGGCGACGCGATCTACTTCAGCTCCGATCGCGAGCACGGCACGCTGAACCTCTATAAGTACGACCTCGGTTCCGGCCAGGTCACCGCGTTGACTTCGTACAAGGACTACGACGTCAAGTACCCCTCACTCGGCCTCGATCAGATCGTCTATCAGTACGCCGAGACCCTGTATCTGCTCGATCTGAAGAACGGCAAGAGCCGCCAGGTCCCGGTCGAGATTCCCAGCGACCTGGTCCGCATGCGGCCTGAGTTCGTCGGCGTCAGCCCCAGCTCCGGATCGTTCAATCTCTCACCCAGCGCCACGCGGATGCTCGTCGAGGCCCGCGGCGAGATCATCAACTTCCCGGTCGAAGACGGCGAACCGATCAACCTGACCAAAACCACGGATTCACGCGAGAAAAACGCCGCCTGGTCGCCCAACGGGCGCTGGATCGCGTTCCTGTCCGACAAGACCGGCGAGGAGGAGATCTACTTCGTCGATCAGAAGGGCGCGCAGCCGTGGAAACAGCTTACCAAGGGCGGTCTCGGCTTCCGCCTGCCCCTGGTCTGGTCGCCGGACAGCAAGTACCTGCTTTTCTCGGACAAGTTCATGCGGCTGAACCTGGTCGCAGCGGAAACCGGCGAGATTACGGCCATCGACCAGGCGGACTACGACGACGCCTGGGAACGCTGGGGTATCCAGGACTACGTCTGGTCGCCCGACAGCAAGTGGATCGCCTACACCAAGATGGAGGAGAGCCTCAATGAGGCCATCTTCCTCTACTCGGTCGGGAAGAAGAAGGTGCAGCGGCTGACCTGGGACCGCACGCAGGACTGGAGCCCGTCCTTCGATCCCAAGGGCCGCTACCTGTACTTCCTCTCGAACCGTACGTTCTCGCCCATCATGGGCTTTGTCGACCAGAACCACATCTTCCTCGACCTGTGCCGACCGTACATGTTCATCCTCAAGGACGGCGAGCCCGCTCCGTTCGCGTCGCAGGATTCCGAAGAGAAGATCGAAGAGGCGGTGGAGGACGAAAAGGACGGCAAAGCCGCGGACGAGAATGAAGACGAGGAGAAAGAGCCCGAGGAAGACGCCGAGAAGGAGCAGAAGAAGGAGAAGGACGAAGACGACGGGATCGATCTGGCGGGCATCGAGCGGCGCATCGTCGTCGCCAAGGGTGTCTCGGCCGGCAACTACTTCCGTCTCGAGGCCACCGACCAGGGTTTCCTCTACCTCCAGAAAGATGGTAACGAGTTCTCGAAGTATCAATCGGTCACCGACGACACCGGCGGCCGCCTGGATCTGTACCATTACAATCTCGACGACGCCAAGACGACCAAGGTCCTGGACGGCATCGCCAACTACCATCAGTCTGCCAACGGCAAGAAGATGGTCTACCGGGCCGGCAGCACCTACGGCGTTGTCGGTGTCGGGGCCAAGTCCAAGGTCGGTGATGGCAAGGTCGATCTCGGCGGCATCCAGATCAAAGTCGATCGCAGCAAGGAGTTCCTCCAACTGCTCGACGAGGCCTGGCGCATCCAACGCGACTGGTTCTACGACCCCGGCATGCACGGCGTCGACTGGGAAGGCATGCGGCAGAAGTACCGCAAGTTCGTACCCTTCTGCAGCAACCGCTCGGATCTGAACTACTTGATCGGCGAGATGATCGGCGAGTTGAACATCGGACATACCTACGTCTACGGTGGCGACATCGAGTCCAATGCCAAGAACGTACGCACCGGCTTGCTGGGCGCCGACTTCGTGGCCAAGGAGGGCGCCGAGCACTACCGCATTGCCCACATCATCCCGGGTACGCCGGGAGAGACCCGCGAACGCTCGCCCTTAGACGAGCCGGGCTGTCCGATCAAGGTGGGCGACTATGTGATCGCCATCGACGGCGAAGATATCAAGACGACCGACAACATCTACCGACACCTGCAAAACAAGTCCGACACGGTCATCAAGATCACCTACAATGACCAGCCCACGGTCGAGGGCGCCAAAACGTACCGTCTGCGGACCCTCGGCAGCGAACAGGGAATCCGCTATCGCGAATGGGTCGAGAACAACCGGGCGTTCGTCGATGAGGCCACCAACGGCCAGGTCGGCTACCTGCACATCCCCGACATGGGTGCTGACGGCCTGGTCGAATTCGCCAAGGCCTACTTCCCCTACCACTACAAGAAGGCTTTCATCCTTGACGAGCGCTACAACGGCGGCGGCTTCACGGCCGACATGATCATCGACCGCCTCGAGCGCAAGCTGTGGGGCATTACGCAGCCCCGCGAGGGCAAGAAGCTGCGCGATCCCGAGCGCGCCTTCTATGGCCACCTGGCAGTGATCGTCAACGAAGACACCGGCTCGTGCGGTGAGTTCTTCGCCGAGGCCATCAAGCTCAAGGGCCTCGCCCCGATCATCGGCATGCGCACCTGGGGCGGTGCCATCGGCATCGAGCCGCATCAGTCACTAGCCGATGGCGGCGGCGTCACTCCGCCGCAGTTCGGCCTCTATGGGCTGAACCGCGAGTGGCTCATCGAGGGCCACGGGGTCGTGCCGGACATCGAGGTGCAGAACATGCCTGGCGACGTCGTGCGCGGAAAGGATGCGCAATTGGAGCGGACCGTGGAGTACCTGCTGAAGAAGATCGCGGAGGAGCCGCGCGAACTGCCGGATCCGCCCTCCTACCCGGACAAGAACAAGTAGCAACGACCCCATACGCGCTCCAAGGTGTGACGTCGGGCGGTGTTCGGCGCCACACCTTTCTTTTGCGCCGGGCGGGGACCTGTGGTTATAGGACGCAACTGTGGGCCCCCGCAGGTGCTCGTCTCGCCTCTCCCTGCGTTTGCGGCCGGACCCTGTGGCCGACGAGGGGATTGGTTCACCGCAGGGCGCACGGAAGCCGATAAGTCGATAGAAGACGGAGTTCATCCGCCGGCCAGACTGAGGTGGTCCGGGCTGGGCGGTGTCCCCGAAGCCCACGTGGTACATGGCAGGTCCCCCTGAAACCATGCGTGCAAACACTGTGAAATCAGCTCAGTCGAATGCGCCTGGAGTGCAGCAGCCCGAAGTTGGTGCCAAGCTGCAAAACCGAGTCGAGAAATGGGCCCGGCTTTCGAAGACACTCGCGGCCCGCGCGAACGAGCTGCGCAGGCTGCGGGATGAGATCGCGCCGCGCGCCGCGGAGTTGGAAGAACGCCATCAGTCACTCGACCAGCGTTCCACGGAGTTGGACAACCAGGTGCGGCGCGTCGAGGCTTCCGCGGCGGAATTGGAGCGCGGGGCTGCCGAGTTCCACCATGAACGGGCCCAACTCGACGCCCGCAACCGCGAGCTGGGAGCGTGGTCGGCGAAGCTGGAACAACGCGAGGACGCGCTGGCGACGCAGGCCGGGGAGTTGGAGAAGCGCCGGCAGGAGGTCGACGCGCGGACCAGCGAGTTGGAGCAACGCCGCAAGGAGTTGAAGGCCCAAGCGGCAGAGCTCGAGGTGCGGCGACAGGATATCAATGCGCGGGTCGGGGAAATAGACACGCGCGAGCAGGAGTTGGCGCAGAGCGCCACGGATATCGAGGCCGGACGCGTCCATGCAGAGGCGCTGCAGCGGAATATGAACCTGCGGGCCAGCGATTTGGACGCACGCGGTACGGAGTTGGCCAAGCGACGGATTGAGCTGCAGGCGGACGCCGAGAAGCTCGAGGGGCGCGCGAACGAGTTGGGGAGCTGCGCCGAGGAGCTGGAGCGCCGCAACGAACAACTGGAGTCGCGGACTGCCAAGCTGGACGAACAGCGCAAGGTGCTCGAAGCCCGGGCGGCGGAGTTGGGCACCAGAGCTGCCGGCCTCTCACGCCGCGCGACTGAGCTGTCGCGGCGTCAGGACGAGCTCGAGCAGCAGGCCACTGCTCAGCGGGAGCAGCGCGAGATTATGGAGACGCGTTCGCAGCAACTCGCGGCGCGCGAGAAACACTTCGCGGCCCGCGCCGCCGAGTTCGAGGCTCGCTCGCGCGAGTTGGAAACGCAGGCGGCCAAGCTGGTGACTGGCAAGCGGGCCTTCGAGGAGAACGTGGCCAAACTAAACGACCTCACGCGCCAGGTTGGCGAGTCCGCCCTGGTGCTCGATCGTGACCGGCAGGTCTTCGACAAGCACGTCAAGACACTGCAAGCCTGGGCGCAGGTGTGCGCGCGTCCGCCGACCCAGGCCGCCCAAGGCGTGGATGCCCCCGCCAACCCGAAAGAGGCTGGAAGACGCGTCGTGGCCCCGAATCCAACCGCCATGCCGGGCCGCAAGCCAACGCGACTCGTCCCGCAGGACTGCTGCTAGTGCAGTGTCTCACAATTACGACGTCCTTCCGAGCCGCGACCGTTAGCAGTCCGCCGCGGAAGTCGGTTTTCGGCAGTTTCACGCGGCGCGGGCGGATTTTTCTGACGTCGGCGTTCGGCGCAGTGGCAACACGAGAATGCGAATCCTACGCCACACACCGCCCAGGAGGTGTGCCAGGCGGCC
>JAHJAR010000054.1 GCA_018814045.1 Planctomycetota bacterium
CCGCATCTCGCGTCGGCGTGCGCGTGGCGCCCGCCAGTGCCGCCACGATTGCTTCCGGCGCCGGTTCGATTAGCAGGTCGAGGTGGTCGCGTGGCGTAACCAGCCGCCGACGATCGATCATACCATCCGCTAGCAGTTACATTCCGCGGGCACCACGTCCCGCACCGACAGGACGCGGTCACTCCGCAGTTCTCTCACCAACACTTCCAGGTAGTGTTGCAGACGAGCGCCCGGGTCGTCCAGGGTCCCGCCGAACTCACGCTGCGTATCGCGATAGATACGGCGTACCGGCATCTCCCGGATGCGCAGGCCGGCGCGCACGCATTGCGGCCAGAATTGCAGGGGAAACGCGTAGCCGGGTTCGTCCAGTCGCAGCCGGTTCAGGGCCGCCACGCGCTGGGCCTTGAAGCCGCAAAACGAATCGGTCAGGCGCAAACCCAGAAGCTGTGCGAGCAGGTCGTTTATCGTGGAGTTGATGCGCCGGCGCTCGGCCGGCGCAACGTCGTCTTGGGGGAAGCCGCGCAGGTAGCGCGAGCCGCTGATCACGTCGGCGCGGTTCTCGGCGATTGCCCGCAGGAACTCGGGTATCTGGGCCGGCTCGTGTTGCTCGTCACAGTCCATCGTGATGACCCAGTCATAGCCCCGCGCCGCCGCGAAACGAAAAGCGTCGATCAGGCTCTGCCCGTAGCCGCGGTTTTCCATATGCGTGATCTTGTGCACCGCGGGAAAGGCCGCCAGCGCTCGAGCGGTTCCGTCTGTCGAGCCATCATCGATGACGAGGATATCGGCCGCGTAACGGGCCACGGCTGCCAGAACGCGCGGCAGATGCCGCTCCTCGTTGTACACGGGTATCGCCACCAGGTATCGCAAGGGGATCTCCGCTGCCAGCCCATCTGACGGCATCGGCGGTCGAAAAACACCCCAGCCATCAGAGCATACGCACGCTCCGATTGTTCAACCGCCCAGCGGGCCTGTCAATTCCGCGTGGGCCGGGTCAGGCGCAGCGCGTCGGCCACTATATCGCCGGCCGCATTGGGCTTGGCGAGCGCAAGCGCTGCCTTGCGAAGGGTTTGCAACCGCGCCGGGGCCGCGAGGAGCTCGGTGACGCGCTGGCCGAGCACACGGGGGTTGTTGACCTTTATGCCCGCTCCGTGCTCCAGGAGGTAGTCGCTGTTGCGCGATTCCTGGCCCGGAATCGGGTTCACGACGACCATCGGCAGCCCGCACACAAACGACTCCGAGACCGTCAACCCACCCGGTTTCGACACCACCAGGTCGGCGGCCCGCATCCACTCATGCATGTCGTCCGTGAAGCCCACCACGCGCGCCGGCCGGCCGGATCGCCCAGCGACCGCCTCCAGACGCCGTCTTCGCTTCTCATCCCGGCCAGCGATCACCACCAACTGCACCGGAGCCCGGATGGTCAACAACTCCTGCAACAGCGTCTCCGTCGGCCCAATCCCCTCACCCCCGCACAGCAACAGCACGACTGGCTGCTCGGGCTCCAACCTCAAACGGCGGCGAAGTTCGCGACATTCCTGGTGTTCCGTGAACGCTGCCCGAACCGGAATACCCGTCACCAGCACGCTCTCACCAGGCACTTCCCACGTGGTCAGGTACTGCTTCGCCACTTCGGAGGCCGTGTAGTAACGCTCGGTCGGCGGATGGACCCAGATGCGGTGGGATTCGTAATCCGTAACGACCGTAACCTGGGGACAGTCCAGACGTCCGGCCCGCCGCAACTGCGCGACGATTTCGGCCGGCAGGAAATGCGTGTTGACGATCAGGCGCGGGTGCCGCCGTTGCAGGTAGCGCATCGTCGGCCGCACGTGCAAGTTCTGGAACGCCACGCGCAGACTCTCGCCGATTCCGCGCCCGGGTCGGTCGGTCGCTTCGAATAGCATACCCATCAGCGTCGGCGCGTGGTTGGCCAGGACGAGATAGCCCCCCGCATACAGTTGCCGGAAGAACGCATTAGAGGCCGCCAGAACATCGTGAATCTCGACCGGTACCTGCGGCACCCGAGCCGCAAACGCATCCCTAAGAGCCGCCGCCGCCACCACGTGGCCTGCCCCGGCCGAGGCTGTCAGGATCACGATCGGATGCTGCTCGCTCATGCTTCAGCTCTACGTGGCCGTCTCCGGCGCCGCCGCCGCGCAATGCCGGGCGGCCCGTGCCGTCAACTTCGTCAGCGACTGCCTGCACGTCAACAGCTCCAACGTTGCGCCCGCGCGCGGCGCGCAGGCGATATCCAACCCTCGCGGCAGTTCCGCCCAGCACGCCCGGAACGCCGCCCGCAGCACGCGCTTGAGCCGATTGCGGCGAACAGCGTGGCCGTGCTTGCGTCCCACAACCAACCCCAACCGCGTGCACCGTAGTCCGTTGCTCCGGACCCACAGCGTCAGCAGCCCGTCCGTGATTCGGTAGCCTTCCGCCATCACACGTTCAAAGTCGCCGTGCCGGCGCAGGCGCACCTGCCGTTGGTACTCCGGAGTTCGTAGTTCCGCAGGCTGGTCAGCCATCGAGATGTAGGTCTAGTGGACGAAAGAGGCCAATGCTGGCGGTGTGCCCGAGCACGAAGTTCCGCGAGCGAACCGGGCCGATCTCGCCCGCACAGTGAAAGCCCGCCAGGGGCAGCCTCCCGCAGGCCTGGACGACCGCCTGCGCATCGTGGCTCCTCTGCGGGAACATCCGCGTACCACGCCCGGCACAACTGAACAGCAGCGCTCCGGCCGCGGGCTGGCCCCGCGTGGCCGTGAGCAGCAGCGCCAGGTCCTCGGACGCCGTGGCCCCGTCGCGCACGTGAAACTGAACCGTCTGACCCACGCGAACCAGATCGTTCACGGTCATGGCGCCCGATTCGCGGTCGACGCCGATCGCGTTGCGGATCAGGAAATCCCCGCGGTCGAAGTGGTCCTGGTACTCGTCCACGACGCGACCGACCAGCAGCCCGCGGTGCTCGATCCGTTCCCGGTCGCGTGGTGCGCAGCGCTGCAAAACAGCGGCCGCGACGGCCAGAGCTGGTTTCCCGCCCAACTGGTGGATCACGTTGCGATCGGCCTTGGTGATTACCAGTTGCTGGCCGATGGGCCGCGCACCTTGCGAGACCACGGCCTCCATGCTGATCGCGCCCCGCAGGGCCACGCCAACCAAGCCCTGGTGCAGCGTGTGCCCGTCAAAGACCAGGTGATTCTGGCCCGGTCTATCAGCCGCGGAGGCCATGCCACCGATGGCGGGGCGATCCGCATACGCTTCCTCCAACTGCTCCAGCAGGCGGACGACGTTGATCGTGAACGGATCGCCCAGCAATACAAAGCACGGGCGTTGTTCCGCCGATACGTGCAGGTAGTCCTGCCAGGCGTCGGGCGAGTCCAGTTTGTGCCGGTCGGCCTCGGAGATATGGAACGACGTGGCCTGCACGCCCGGCAGATGGGCCGCCCACAGTGTCAGAGCCGGCTCGTGCTCGTACTCCCGGTTCCCGGCGATAACCGCCTCGGCTGTGGCGCCGATGAACGCGTGCGGCCGCAACGTGTCGTGCAGCTCGTCGGCCAGGCGCTCGACTTCGTCCTCGAAATGGGCGCTGGCAAAAAGTACACACAGCGAGACCGGCCGCCCGGAAAGCCCCTGATTGACCTCGGCCGCCAGCCGGCGCGCGGTGTCATCCTGCCCGGTTTCGGTCGTCACGGCCGAGACGAACTGCATGGACTCGTGGTCTGCGTTCATATGCCGAATTCTAGCGCGCGGGAGGGCCGCATCAAAGCTCTCCGGGGTTTTGTCGTCGCTCAATCGCGCGGGGCGACCCCCAGCCCAGGCGTGTCCCCCAGGGAGATGATGCCGCCCTCCCGCTCGATCCCCGTGAACGGGTCGTCCGCCAGCAGCAGGTGGCCGTCCAGGTCTGCCAGATCGACGAGCGAAGCCACGCTCAAAGGTGGCGCGATCGCCAGGCTGCTCGAAACGAAGCACCCCAGCATCACCTGCATACCCAGGGTCCGGGCCGTGCTAATCATGCGCAGCGCCTCGCGGATGCCCCCGCATTTGGTGAACTTGATGTTGACGCCATCCACGTAGCCGTGCAGCCGCGCGACGTCGGCCGGCCGCTCGCAAGCCTCATCGGCGAAGATCGGGGCGACGCCCAGACTCCGCAGCGCGGCCAGGTGCCGCCAGTCCTCTTTTTTCAGCGGCTGCTCGATCATGGTGGGGCGATAGCGGGCCAGGGCCTGGATCTTCTCAGGCGCCTCGTCCGGCTCCCAGGCCTCGTTCGCGTCGAGCAACAGGGGACCATCGAAGGCGTCGCGGATGATACTCAACGTTTCGTGATCGTGTTCGATACCAACCTTCACCTTCAGCGCGTCAAAACCAGCCGCCAACGCCTCGTCGACCTTCACGCGGATCTCGCTCAGATCCGCGATTCCGATCGTGAACGTCGTTTGCTTGCGCGGCCGAGCCAGCCCGAGCAGCTTCCAGACCGGAACCTCCAGACGCCGCCCGACCCAGTCGTAAAGGGCAGCGTCCACGCCCGAGATCGCGGCCCGCTGGTCGTCGTGGTGCTCAATCAGGCGTTGTACGATCGGATCGATTGCGAACGGGTCGTCGCCGAGCAGCGTGCTCATCGACTCCAGCGCCGCCTCGGACGCCGCCACCGACTGCCCATACAGATCCGAGGGGACGATCTCGCCTAGCCCCACGACCCCGTCGTGCTCGAGGCGCACGATAACGACCTCAGTCTCGTCGACGCCCCAGTGCGCGGTTGTGAAGCGGTGGCGGGGATGGACGGTCATTCGATTCCAGGTCAGTTTCATGTCATCCAGCTCTCACTGTTGGCCGGTCGGTCCTCGGCTACGGCGTCTTCCAGCGCCGACACGCTGATCACCGCGTGCCGCTCGACGAACACGCGCCGTCGATTGACGTTGCGCCCCCCGGACTTCTCCAGGTCGTGGGCGTGGCTGATGTAGACTTCCTTCGTGCTGTGGCCATCGTTGCGATCATGCACATCCGCTTCCGTCAGCCAGTAGCCCCGATCGTCATGGCCCTCCAACTGACCGATGAACAACATCGGCCCCTGCGTGTCGAGCACCACCCGGCGATTCAGGAACATGTCCAACGTCCGTTCGCTCATGTCTATCTCGCCTCCTGGGTACGCGGCGCGCGTTCCCGCTTGCTCGGCAACTCGGGTATTCTACCCCCTGCGCCGGCTGGAAGCCAAAAAAGCGGCCGGACGTTCCGTTCTGCCGGGCAAGGAGGATGCGTGCCAATGGCCCTGCGCAACGACACCGCCGTCGTTCTGCGACACAGCGACTACTCCGAGACTTCCCAGATCGTCACGCTCTTCACGGCGCAGACTGGGCTCGTGCGGCTGATCGCGAAGGGCGCCCGCCGCGGGACCCGGCAGCGTTTCGCCCCCGGCATCGATCTGCTGGAAACCGGCACCGTCAGCTTCGCGCCGGCCCGGGGACAGGCCGGGCTCGGCACGCTCGCCGAGTGGGTACAGCAAGACGCCTTCCTGGGCCTTCGCCGCGCGGCGGTGCGTCTGTACGGGGGGATGTACGCCGCCGAGTTGGTAAACGCGCTGACGCAGGAGCATGACCCGCACCCCACGCTGTTCGAGGCCCTGTTGGAACTGCTGCGCACGCTGGCTGCGGACGGAGAGCAAAGCGCGAGCTACCCGGCGACAGCTCTGGTGCGGTTCCAATTGGAGTTATTGACCGCGATCGGGTATGCGCCGCGTCTCGCGCAGTGCGTGGACTGCGGGCGACCGCGTCCGCGCGGTGCGGCGGCGTACTTCTGCTCGACCGCCGGCGGTCTGGTCTGCCGCGACTGCGAGATGCATCACGTGGAGAAACGCCGTCTGTCCGCCGCCCTGCTCGACGCTGGCCCGCAGCACGTTAAACCGCGCGAGTGGTTTGCCCTGCTCGATTATCATCTGACGCACGTCGCCGGCCGCCCGGCGCGCCTCGCGGCGCACCTGGGCGCACTGCTCGCCTCCCACGACCGCTGATGCCGCCTGCTGCTGGCGCGAGGTTCCTATCTCGCACCTACGGTCGACAGGATTCCTATCCTGCGTGACCGCGGGAGGGGGCTCCCGGGAATGGGTGCGAGAGAGGAATCTCGCACCAGCCGAAAGTGCCGTATTGCCCAGATTTCCGCGCCCCCGGCTGGATCAGTGCTATAGTACTTATAGGACCGTAGCGCTTGTACGCGGTCTTTCCTGGGGCTACGTCGTGTGCAGTGGGGAGGCAGAGTTCCAGTTGTCGACGCGGCGACGCCGCGGGGGGGCCGAATCATCGTGCACGATTCTGCAACATCGAAGAGCCGCGGGCTTCAGCCCGCGCGGCTACACGTCCGGCAGAGTGTCGCAAGATTGCGCACGGTGCTTCAGGTATCTCCGACCTGCCGCTATCCGGGGGCTGCAATCCAGATCGCACCGGCGAAGAACGACTGGCGGCTGTTGCTGCGCTCGGCGCTGCGTGGCGCCGCGCGGCGCCGCCGATCAACTCCTATGGAGGCAATCTGATGAAAGCGCCAAGAATCTTGTTAGCCGTGCTCGCCATCGGCTGTACCGGCGCCCTGGCCCTGGCGGCGACGTACACTTACTGGGGAGCGGGCCCCGACGACGATTGGGACACGTGCAAGAACTGGATCCTCGTTGGGATCGGAACCTGCTCCCCGAGCACCACGAGCGACGACGCTACGATCCCCTCAGCCGGGTCAACTTGGTCAATCAACCTCGTGACTGCGGAAATGGACGATCTGACGATCGCCGGCAGCGTCGATTTCGCCAGCCCGGGCAGCACGCAAACGCTCACGGTGAACAGCCTGACGATCGACGGCTCCGGCGGCGAGGTCGTCATCACGATCGACGGCGTAATCCTCGAGACCGCGCCGTAGCGCACGGGGCGGTACAACCGTCTAGAAGGAGTGAGAACATGCAGCGAGCAATTCCTAGTGGACTGATACTGAGCCTGCTGTTGGCCGTCTGCGCGGCAGGGCAGGTACCGCCGAAGTACGAGATCGTCACGATCGACGACGATCCGACGTTCAACTACACCGCCCGGATGAACAACCGCGGCCAGATCGTATACAGCCTTTGGACAAACGAAGGCAACGACGACGGCCTGGAGATCATGCTGTACGACAACGGCGTGATCACGCAGCTTACCGACGACGACGTGTACGATCGGATGCCCGACATCAACGGCGACGGTACGATCGTCTGGAGCCGAGCGGTGAACGGTCCCGGCGGTCCCACACAGATCGTGATGTTGCAGGACGGTGGGTTCAGGCAGCTCACGAACAGTGACCTGGACGACCGGTCGCCGCGGATAAACAACCTGGGCCACGTCGTTTGGTATCGGTTGAAGAATGGGGGCTGCGCGAATGCGAGCGCCGACATCTACTTCTACGATGGCCAGGCGATTCACCAGATCACGAACGATGACTGGTCGAACCAGTCCGTGAAGATCAATGCTCACGATCAGATTGTCTGGACGCAGTACAACTTCTGCGACGATCCGTGGACGTCCAAGATCATGATGTACTCGGACGGCGACATCACGCAGTTGAGCCCGGATGACGCCGTGACGCCACGCGGCGTGCAGATCAACGATCTGGCGCAAGTGGTATGGTTATCTCAGATGGGCGCGCAGCACGGGATCCAGCTCTGGGAGGACGGCGCCGTGACAACCCTCACAGACTGGGGCAATCCCGCCGGCATAAACAACCGCGGCGACGTCGCGATCTACCGCTTTTACGATGCCGGTCCGGTCGGTGCGTACGAAGTCTGGCTCTACCGCAACGGTGAGTTCCTGCAAATCACGGACAGCCCGCACGATCGGGGCTGGGACAACATCTGGAGCTTTCCCACGGATATCAACGAGTTGGGAGAAATGGTCTATAGTCATGGGCGCCCGTGGTACTACGAGACCGTCATAAAGGCCGTGAAGCTGCGGCACAGCACGGCCTATCCCAGCACCAAAACGTACGCTCGTGAGATGGAACACGTGGATCCATGAGTTACCGCCCCGTCTGTGCCGGGACGGCCAATCCGTTCGGCGTGGGGCAGCGGGTGCGAATCCGACAAGAGAACTTCACACAGTGCAAAAGGACAAATGATCATGAAAGCGCTGAAAGCGATAACGACAGTCTGTGCGGTTCTTGCGTTGCTGGGCGTGACGATGTCACGCGCGGCTGCGGACACTTTCACCTTTAACAAGACAGATGACGTCTGGCATCTAGAGGCCAACTGGAACCCGGAAGGCGGTCCGCCCGACTCGGACGACACGGCGGTCATCCCGAGCGGGAAGAAGTGCCGAATCAACGCGGCCGACGAGGCGGCGGAGGTCATCACCGTCAGCGGCACGCTCATCATTAATGGGTACCGACTCGACCTGGGGAACACGAGCAACAACGCCACTACTTCAACGGTCGACCACAGGCTGGAATTCAAGACGAGTACATCGTCATACTTGCGTTTGCGCGACAACGTTACGCTGACCGGGACCGGAACCGTTACCGCCGCGGGTGAAGGGGGCCGCCTGGGCTGCTTCTCGTCCGTGAACGACCTGACGACCGGTGCCGACCTCACCTTCGAAGGCTCACTGTTCATCGATATCAATCTGGAGAGCAGTGCGACCTTCGTGGTCGAAACCGGTGACACGATGCTGTTCGGGCCGGCGAGCGCCTACACCCGCGACCTGACCGGCAACGCCACGCTGACCGTGGACGGCGGGACCGCCACGTTCCAGAGAATGGACCTCAACGCGTGCAGTTGGGACTTCATCCTGGAGGGCGGCGAGATCGCTTTGACCCTCACCAGCGATCCGGGCATCTTCAACGCGACCGAGATCGATTGCACCGTTTCGGGCGGAACGCTCGACATCGACGACGACTTCGGCGCCAAAGCGCTGGAGTTCGACGACGGGACGATCGAGGTGGCCGCGGACGTGGCCGCCGAGTTTGCACCCTGATAGCTGCTCACGGCCGCCGCCCAGGCGGTGAGCATGTTTCTCGCACCTTACCACCTACCACGGCCGTGATTCGGCTACACTGGCGCACGGAAGAGATGCAGCAGCGCGTGATCACGTTCTCCCTGCAATCAGGCTCGAACGGCAACGCGGTCTACGTCGAACCCAAAGGCGTGCGTCTGCTGTTCGACGCCGGCCCGCAGCACGGTAACCCGCGCGCGTGGTTTGCCCTGCTCGATTATCATCTGACGCACGTCGCCGGCCGCCCGGCGCGCCTCGCGGCGCACCTGGGCGCACTGCTCACCTCCCACGACCGCTGAGATCGCCGCGTGCGCCGTGCACGGCTTGACGCGTCCGCGCCAACCCGGTATCAAGCGCGTAACGGTAAGGAGCGCTTCCTTGCACGCCACACCCGCTTACTTTGCGACCACACTCCCAGGCAGGTCATCGCTATGGCACAAGTGTTAGTGATCGATCACGAGAAGTGCACCAGTTGCCGGCTTTGCGAGCTGGCCTGTTCCGAACGCTACGGGGGGGCCTATCAGCCGTCCCGCGCGCACATTCATGTGGCCATCTACCCGGAGGACGCGCTCTACCTGCCCATGGTATGCATGCAGTGCGACGACGCCCCCTGCATCCCCGCCTGCCCATCGGGGGCGCTGCGGCGGGACAGCGCCACCAACGCCGTCGTCGTTGTCGCCGAACGCTGTGTCGGCTGCCGCATGTGCGCCTTGGCCTGCCCCTTCGGTGCGATCAACTACTGGGATGGCAAAGCGCACAAGTGTGACTTGTGCGGCGGCGAGCCGGAGTGCGTGCGCTACTGCGCCCCCGGTGCCCTGCGCTACGAGCGCGTTGAACGGTATTCGCACGCGGCCCGGCAAGCCTACGCCGACCGTCTGCGCGGCAGTCTTAAGGAGGTGGTGGCCTGATGCACGCGTACGCCGGCAAGATCCTGCGAATCGACCTTACCCGCGAGGCGATCCACGAAGAGCCTCTCGACCGGGCCGCCGCCCGGGCTTTCATCGGTGGACGCGGCTTGGCAACCAAGCTCATCCACGATGAAGTCAATCCGAAGACCGATCCGCTCGGAGCCCGCAACAAGCTGATTCTCGCCACCGGACCACTGACCGGCACGGCCGCGGTGACCGGCGGACGCTTCATGGCCGTAACACGTGGTGCGCTCACGGGCACTATCGCCTGCTCGAACGCGGGCGGCGACTTCGGCCCCGAACTCAAGTACGCCGGCTTCGACCTGATCGTATTCGAAGGCGTCGCAAAAAAGCCGCTGGTGACAGTGATCGACGACGGGCGGGTAGAGCTCATCCCCGCCGGAAAACTGTGGGGCCAAACCACATCCGATACTGACGATGCGCTGCACGAGCAGCTCGGCCATGACTTCAAGGTCGCCTGTATCGGCCCGGCCGGCGAGCGGCTCGTCCGTTTCGCCTGCATCGTCAACGACAAGAACCGCGCCGCCGGCCGTTCCGGCGTGGGCGCCGTCATGGGCTCGAAAAAAGTCAAGGCCATCGCCGTGCGCGGCACCGGCGGCATAACCGCCGCCGACCCCAAGCGCTTTCGCGCGGCCTGTCTCGACGCCCTGGCGAAGCTCAAGGCCGGCGCCGTGACCGGGCAGGGCCTGCCACAATTTGGCACCGCCGTCTTGGTGAACGTGATCAACGAATGCGGTCTGCTGCCGACGCGCAATTTCCAGGTCGGACATTTCGAGAGCGCCGAAGCGATCAGCGGCGAAGCCATCGCCAAGCAAATCCTCGTCCGCAACCGGGCCTGCGTGGCCTGCCCGATCGGCTGCGGGCGCGTCACTGCCGTCCGCGACGGCAAGTACGCCGGCGCCGGAGAGGGGCCCGAGTTCGAGACCATCTGGGCCTTGGGAGCGGACTGTGGCGTCAGCGATCTGGCGGCGGCTACCAAGGCGAACTACATCTGCAACGAACTGGGCATGGACACGATCACGGCTGGCGGCACGATCGCCTGCGCCATGGAACTTTACGAGCAGGGCGCGCTAAGCACGCAGCAGGCCGGCTGCCAGCTCACCTTCGGCAACGCGGCCACCCTGGTCAACCTGGTAACCAAGATCGGGTACCGCCGTGGCTTTGGCGACACACTGGCTGAAGGCGGGGCGCGCCTGGCACAGAAGTTCGGACGTCCGGATCTGTTCATGGGCGTCAAGAAGCAGGAATTCCCCGCCTATGACCCGCGCGGCGCGTTCGGCATGGGGCTCCAGTATGCCACTTCGAATCGGGGTGCGTGTCACGTACGCGGCTACATGGTTGCCCCGGAGATCCTGGGCAATCCGGTGAAGATGGACCCCCTGACCTCCAAGGGCAAGGCCGGAATGAACATCGCTTTCCAGAACACCACCGCCGCTCTGGATTCGTCCGGGATCTGCCTGTTCAGCACTTTCTCGATCGGCGCCCCCGAGCTGTTGGCGATGCTGAAGGCCGCCACCGGCTGCGACTACGACATGGACGAGTTGCTGCTGGCCGGCGAGCGGATCTGGAACCTGGAACGCGTGTTCAACCTGCGCGCCGGCTTCAAACGCAAGGACGATACCTTGCCCCGCCGCCTGCTGCATACCCCGATGCCGGCGGGGCCCGCCCAGGGCAAGACCGTGCCGCTCGAAGAAATGCTGCCGGAGTACTATCGGCTGCGTGGCTGGGACAAGGAAGGACGCCCCACGCGCAAGAAACTTGCGGCACTGGGCCTCTAACGTTACTTCGGCAACCAAGCGCGCCAGCGCCCGAGCTGGCCGACCGATCGCGGCATGGCATCGTCGGAGGTGCATGAGATGAATCAACTGATTTTCTGGCTGACGTCGGTTTGCGTGCTAGTGACCTTAACCATCGGCTGCGCACGCGAGGAAGCGCGCAGCGGGGTCACCTACCAGGAGCCCGGACCTGACAGCGTCGCCGTCGCGGACTCCAGCAAGGACGAACAACCGGACGACGTCTGCGCCGCGATCGAGGCTGCCCGGCAGATCAGCTTCTCCAGCGACCGCTCGCAGGTGTTTCAGACGATCGCTGCACGCCCCGATCTGACGGTTCGCGAGCAGACCGCGCTCATCAACGCGATTTGCGAAAAGGGCTTCAGCAGCGACAAGGCCGACGCGCTGCTCGTGCTGGCCCGCAACCCCAACCTCGCTCCCGAGGCCGCCGCGCTCATGAGCAGGAAGCTCCCCAGCGTCTACTTTTACGGCGACCGCGAGCGGGTCGCCGCGGCCCTGGCCGACCGGGGGGCGGACTAGGTGCCGCGGCGCCTGGTGATCATCGGCAACAGCGCCGCCGGCCTGGCGGCGATCAAGGCGCTCAGCCCACGCGAGCGCCGGGCGCGCCTCACACTGATTGCATCCGAGCGGCATCCGCCGTATTCGCGCGTGCTGCTGACGTACTGGCTGTCGGGCAAGATCAACCGCGACGGGCTGTTTCTGCACAGCCCGGACTGGTACCGACAAATCGGCGTCACCGCACTCCTTGGACAACGGGCGGTGGCGATCGACACGCGTCGCCGTGAGGTGCGGGTGGAACCCGGCCGCGTGCCGCGTGGCCGGCGTCGCTCGGCCACGCGCGCTGCGCGAATCCCCTATGACCAACTGCTCATCGCCACCGGCGCTCAGGCCCAGCGGCCCGCGCTGCCGGGCATCGACCTGCCGGGCGTGTTCTGCCTACGCGACCTGGATGACGCCGCCGCGTTGCGCGCTTATGCCGACCAGCAGGGACTGTTCATGCCCGCTGCCTTGCCGCGCCGCGCGCGGGCGGTGTTCCTCGGCGGCGGGCCGGTGTGCCTCCAGGGCCTGACCGCCCTGGCCAGCCGTGGGATGCAGGTCACGCTCGTCGTACGCTCGTCCACGATCCTCTCACAACTGGCCGATGCGCATACCGCCGGGCTTGCGGAACGGTCCTTGAAGGCCAACGGCGTGCGGGTCGTCAAGCAGGCGGAACCGGTCGGCATCGCTGCCCGGTCCGGCACCCGCGCTCCGGCGCTGCACGTGCATCTGCGCGATGGGCGCCGGCTGCCGACCGACCTCGTCGTCATCGGCAAAGGCACGCGGCCCAACACCGAGCTCGCTGCGAGCGCGGGCATTGCCACGGACGTCGGCATCCTCGTCGACGAGACGATGGCAACGTCAGCCGAAGGCGTCTTCGCCGCGGGGGATGTCGCGCAAGCCACGCATTGCGTGTCAGGACGGAAAGTCTGCTACGGCACCTGGACAAACGCGACTGAGCAGGGGCGCATCGCCGGGCTCAACATGCTCGGCCAGCGCACGGAATGGACCGGCGGCCTGAACCGCAACGTCGCGACGATCTTCGGCAATACGCTCGGGTCCGTGGGACTGCTCCCGGCCGCGGACGCGCGCCGCTCGGACGGCGTCGAGCTCTTTCATTACCAGAGCCGCCGCCGGACCGTCTCGCGCCGACTCGTCTTCCGCCAGGGGCGCTGCGCGGGCGCCGTGGTCTGGAACGCCGTCAATGATCTGGGCGTGTTGGCCGGGTTGATCAGCACGCAGCGTGACTGCACGGGCTGGGAGGAGCGGCTGGCCCGCGGCGACGCCACCTGCGGCGAGACACTGCGCCAGCGCTTGGCGCGGTCTTGGAGCGCCTAACAAAACCGAGCCGCGACCGTAAGGGAGCAGTCTCCAGCGCCGACCGCTTCGCTCGCGTACGCTAGCGGCTGAAGCACACGTGGAAGTTCCGTTAGGCGCTCTCAGAGGCGGCAGGATGCAGATACGGGTCCGACTTTTTGCCACGCTGCGCAAGCATCTGCCGGCCAACAGCCACGGCGGCGTTGATCGTATCGACATCGATGTTGAGGTCGGATCTTCCGCGGACGTAGACGCGCCCACCAAGTGTACCGTTGAGGTTGATATTGCCGGTGTGGATCGTGTTCTCGATCTGCTGCGTGGTCAAGCCGTAGCCGATCACCAGCCAATCGTCGCCGGACACGCCCTCGTCGTACTGGAGGTTCATGTCGGAGCACTCAAACGACCCGC
>JAHJAR010000055.1 GCA_018814045.1 Planctomycetota bacterium
GGGGCACGATTGCCACGACGGATCATCGCCTGATTGTCCATTAAATCAACTGCAATCCATGAATCCGCGCCATTTTGTGGCACTACACTTTTCACCGCGACGCCCAAAAACCGCGTTCCTGCTACCGCCAGCCCCGATCCCGCAAAACGAACTGTAGAAGATGGGTCAAAGCCGCAGCAACGCGGGCCAATCTGCTGGGAATGGGTCAGGGCCTGCTGCACTACAACCGCGAGTTCGGCGATTACGCTCCATCACCGGCGGAACTGGTCGGCACCGGACACGCCACGTGGCAGCAGTTCTACGCGTTCCTGGATCCAGACTTACCCTCGAATGAACCGCCGGAGGTTGCGCGGCACTCGTCGTTTGTCCTTCAGCCGGGAGCGGGAAAATGGAACCCCGACCCGCTGCTCGTCCTGGCGTACGAGCGTTCACCGCGATCGCCGCTCGAACTCCGCATAGTCCGGCGATGCGGCCGTTGCGTGCTCTTCGGCGACGGGACTGTTCGTGTGCTGGATGACGCCGCGTTCCGCGAAGCCAAGCGTGCCGACGCAGCACAGCGCACACAGATCGGCTGGTTCACTTTGCCGGCCGATGACTGATCCCGTATCACCTCCTGTACTCTGCGATTCCCCCCTTTCGAGAAAGATACAGAGTTCGTCGTTCGTAGGGTGCGGCTTGAGGCGCCGTTCTCATTCGCCGACGCGGCCCGCGAGCGATCGCAGGTCCAACGGCGGGTGGCCTGCTCTCACGCGACGGGGTCGCGGGTAAGCATGTCAACGACCAGGCACAGACATGCCCAAGCTGCGCGCGGGCACGGCACCCGGCGCGTAGATCGCCAGCCGCGGCAAACCGATCGTGTACTGCTTGTGCAAGCGGGACCTCGTACACCATCCTCGTCTTTGCGGATGATCCGGTTCAGTGTCTCGCCCTGGAGCGGTGCGCGGAGCGGACCCTCCACGCCCCAATCGTCGCGCTGGCGGTTTCGCTCCACGGCCCCTTTTCGGCGGTCGTGGCGACCCGGCGGAGCCTGTGGTGGGCGGTCTTGCCGCCGTCTTCGCCAGGGTAGCTGCGTGGGGTGATGCGTCCCGGACGCACGCTCTCCTCTGACGGTGCGCCACTGCTCTCAAGAGGCGGGGATGCTCGGTAAACGGGGCATTCATACGGATGGGCACGTTCGGCCAGCCCTCCCGGAACCGCGCGCTCGACCACGCCCGATCAGCCGGCTGCTCGACGAGACCTCGGCGAAGCGATCATCGACCCAGACCAACCAGGGGCAGAATAGGCGAGAAAAGGCCACTGTACTTTCTTGGGATCCCGGGTATAATGCTGGCGGTCGGACTGACGAAGAAGGCCGAAGCGTGATAGTTGTAGCGCAAGTCCCGCATTCCACTGCCTAGATCGCCTTCCCTCCTTTTTGGCCGGAACCACGGTCACTTTCAATTCAGACCCTGAAAGTAAAGCAAAGGGTCACGCTTGCCATCCATAGGAGAAATGCGATGGGCAAAAAGTTGTATGTCGGAAATCTGGGCTACGCCGTGAACGCTTCCGATTTGGACCAGATGTTCTCACCACACGGCACGGTTGAGAGCGCACAGGTCATCGAAGACCGGTCGACGGGCCAGAGCAAAGGATTCGGATTCGTCGAGATGGGCTCCGACGGCGAGGCGCAAGCGGCGATCACCGCTCTGAACGGGCAGGATCACGGCGGGCGGGCCCTCACCGTCAACGAAGCCAAACCACGCGCACCGCGCAGCGCTGGCGGTGGCGGCTACGGCGGCGGTGGCGGCTACGGCGGAAGCCGCTAGGTATTGACTGATGCCAGCAGAAGAAGGGAAGGCTGCCAACGGTGGCCTTCCCTTCTCTTGCACGGGTGGCACACGCGGCGCACCGCTCAAGAGCGGTGGTACACGCCGGGCGGTCACATTTTATTAGCGCCGCGGCAGGGTCCGCTGCGCGGACCCTTTTGGGGCGGAACGCTGAACCGGATGGTCCGCACAGCGGACCCTACTGTGGCTGCGGCACAAACCGTAGTTTGACTCATTTGACACTCTTCCCGCCAGCCGTTATCATCCTGGTGCATCCCGTGGACGATAAAGCCATTGGAGCAGCCAGGTTTTGATGGCTCAGCCAGACGCGACGCGCGTCGAACACATCCACGCCTGGGGTTTCGTAAGAGTAACATTGAATGCGTTTTGAAGACCTGCGGCTTCACCAGCCGCTCCGACGTGCCGGCCGCGCGACGGGCCGCCGTTTCCCCACCCCTATCCCGACCAATGTCGTCCCCCACGTGCCCGCTACCCGGCGGCAGTGCCGGTGTGCCGCCGCTCTTGAGCAGTGCGTCTACGAGAGCTCTCGGCAGGCGCGCTGCTTGATAGCCGAGGTACGCCCGGCGGATTGACCCATTGCACGCCGCGCCGCCGGCAGAATCACTGTTCCCTAAACCAACAAGCGGCCGAGGCACCGCCCGGCCGATGGAGAATTAAATGACACAAGCAGTACATGGTTACAAAACAGAACACGCGTCGCAGAACGAGCGACGCTCGCGCAGCCGGTCTGTCGGCAAACGCCGCCGCGCGCGGTGCCCCGATCAAAGCTCGGAGCACACCACAAACGAGCAGAGGAACATGCAATCCACCGGAAGCACGGGTGGTTTTGCTGATCTGGGCTTGTCCCGCCCGTTGCTTGCTGCGTTGGAACGCGTCGGATTTCAGAAGCCGACGGATATCCAGCGCGAACTGATTCCGCCCGCACTTGCGGGCAGGGACTGCCTGGGCCAGGCCCGCACGGGCACCGGCAAGACCGCCGCCTTCACGTTGCCCCTGCTGCAAAGCGTGCACCCCGGTCTCGGGATCCAGGCGCTGGTGCTGGTACCAACCCGCGAGCTTGCAGCGCAGGTGGGCGAGCATGTGCACATGCTGAGCCCCCAAAGCCCGCCGCGCACGTTGGTTGTCTATGGCGGCACCAGCGTCGGGTCCAATCTGCGCGAGCTCAAGGAACGGGTTGACATCGTGGTCGGGACGCCCGGACGCATCCTTGATCTGATTCAGCGCGGGGCGCTCGACCTGCACGGCGTCAAGCTGGCCGTGCTCGACGAAGTCGATCGGATGCTCGACATCGGTTTCCGCGACGACATTCGCCGCATCATGGCGAAAGTGGCCCGCGA
>JAHJAR010000056.1 GCA_018814045.1 Planctomycetota bacterium
AGCCCGTCCGACCGCTGCCTGGCCAGACGCTGATCAGCCTCGTGCAGGAACCCAGTGGCGACAAACCCCACGCAACAACATGACGCGGCGTCAGGCTAACCCAAGTTACGCAGTAGCGGGGCAATATCGGCGCTGGCGGTAGCGCCAGGACGGTTTGCGGGCCGAAGTCTTCACTACATTTGTTCGACCTCGTTCACCGTGCGCAGGCGTTGCGGCAGCGTCAGGCCCAACCGGTTGAGCAGGGCCTTCTGGGCCTCGTCCGGCGTGGTCACGCAACGCAGGCGGATGGTTCTCTCGGGGCCGGGTGCGGCAGCGCTCGGTCCGCCCAGCGGCCGGACCCCGAGCGGGTGTGATCTCAGCGGGCGGGCCTTCAGTACCACGTCGCCGCTCTTGATCTTGGCGAACTCCTCGATCACCATCCGCGGGGCGTCGCCCAGCCCGGCCGGGCGCATCCACTGGGCCAAAGTTTTCCATAAGACGTAGGCCAGGAAGCAAACCAGGATGTGAGCCAGCACCCGTTGCTCGCGCTGATGCCAAATGGGGCGGATTTCCAGTTCGTCCTTGGTGATGCGGAAGGCCCACTCGGCCTCGCTGAGCTGGATATACCGTTTCCACAGCGTGGCCGCATCGAGGCCAGTCAGGTTCGTGCGTAGCAAGTAGCAGCCTTCCGACACCGCCGTCCAATCGCTCCAACGTGGGTTACGGGTCCAGGTGATCGACAGTTGAGCCTTGCCCGCGGGCTTGCGGATCGGCGCGATCTTCACCGCAAACGCGCCGCCGGCCCGCCAGTAACGCTCTTTCAACCGTCCCAGGCGTTGATGGGCTGTCCCTTCGTCTCGCAGACGCCCGCTCTCGGCCGCTGCTTGCAGTTTGGCGAGGCCCGCCTCCATGCGGGTGAAGAAGCGCTCATGCATCGCCCGTTCTTTTTTCTGCCGATCCGCGCTGCGGGCCAGGATGAAGGTCTCGTCGCCGTCCGGGCCCGGCACCAGTTTGACTTCCACTCCAGCCTGTACCTCGTGCCAGTCCCTGTCCGTCAGATACTGCTCGAACCGCCGCAGCAGCGCCTTGGGCGTGCCAACGATGTATGATCCGCCACGCTGCCGAAGGAACTCCAGATTCGCCGCGCTGACCATCCCGCGGTCCATCACCCAGACGCGGCTGGCCTGCCCGTACTTCTTCTCCATGGCGCGCACAATGGTCTCGACCGTCGTCGAATCGTTGGCGTTACCCGCGAAGACTTCGTAACCCAAAGGCATGCCGTCGTCCGTCACCACCAGCCCGATGCAGACTTGTGGACAGTCCGGGCGGTTGTCACGCGAGTAGCCGCGCTTGGCCATCGGATTGCGCAGGCACTCGCCCTCGAAGTAGGTGCTGGTGATGTCGTACAGCAACAGGTCATACTTCAAATCAAACAAGTCGCCCAGCCGCTGCTTCAGGTGCTTCTCGATCGCCTGCTTGTGCAACAGCAACTGATCCAGCCCGGCGTACAGCCGATCGGTGTGCACCTTCTCGACCGGAACGCCCAGCAGGTCCTCCAGCGCCGTGCGGCGATACCAGGTCTGCTCGATGTGCAACTCGCTGGCCGGCTCGCAAAAACGCGCGATCGTCAGGATCGCCGCCACCAGCGGCCAGGCAACCTCTTCACGCCCCTCCGGCATCAACTTCGCCAACAACGTATCGAGTCCGAGCAGCCGCCAGAGCCCCAACGCCAGCCAGACGTCCCCGAAGTCGCGCAGCCGCTGCAAGCGGATGTTCTTGAGCTTGACCAGAACCGGCTCATCGTCCGTGGGATCATCGTAGTGCGGCGGGTCGAAGAGCGCGGGCTGCGGCCTCTGCTGCTTGTTCAGCCGCCGGCAGAACTGAGCCCAGCCGTTCTTCTCGCTTTTCTTGAGCTCCCCCAGGTAGGCCACGATCCGCTGTCGCGAACCCTTCGCGGTGCGAAACGATTCCACCAGCACCCAGTAGGTGTGTCGCTTGCCGCTCTTCCTGCGTACGCAACGCCGCAAGAACATGTGCGCTCCTTCGCCTGGTCCCTTGCGGACGAGCACAGGATCGCACATTTACGATGCACATTTCAAGGGGGTAGGTCTTCACTACATCGGGTCTCACACCGATCAGCCGCGCTGACGCCCCAAGAGCGGCGTTGCGACTCCGAAAATCGCTCGCGATTTTTCTGAACTGCGTAACTTGGGCTAGACCACACGATGTGGCCGAGGTTGTTGATCTCGGGCCCATAGTCGCTCACGTCGTCGTCGGTGAGACGCGTCAGCTCGCCGTCCTGCCACATGACGATCTCCAGCGTCGGTCCGTACGGTCCGTCCGGGCCGATGCCGCGACTCCAGACGATCGTCCCGTCATCATTGATGTCCGGGAACCCGTCGCGGACGGCGTCGTCGGTGAGCGGGATCAGCTCGCCGTCCTCGTAGAGGAAGATCTCGTCGCTGTGCTCGTTGGCACCGAGGCGCCCGCTGAACACGAT
>JAHJAR010000057.1 GCA_018814045.1 Planctomycetota bacterium
AGCGAGGTCCTCAGCGGGGCTGCCCGCGGACGTGGGAGAGGCGTCCGCGGGAAGAGCGCTGAGCGTGAACGCGGACAGGTCCGTCCCCGCAGTCCCCGCCGGCACGGTGGCCAGTCCGATGTGGGGGAGAGGATCAAGGAATGGCGTGATCAGGACCTCATCGAGCGCAAGGAGCGTTTGGCCAGCGCGACCGGACATGGGTTGCGCGAGCGGCGGGCCGCCGAACGCCGCCGGCGGACAACCGCGCCCGGCGGTGCTGGGGAGACCACCCGCAGAGCGCACGTTGAGATCACGACGCCGATCGTGCTGCGCGATTTCTGCGCGGCGGTGGGCACGCCCTTCAACTTTGTGGTGGCCCGCCTGATCGAGCACACCGGTGCTGCCCGGGCTATCAACCAGACCATCGATGGGGACATGGCCGAACTACTGGCGTTGGACCTGGGTATCACGCTTACGGTGAACCGCGCTCAGACTGCGCTGGAGAAACTGCGGGGGGAGTACGAGCGGCGCGAGCGCGGCAGTCTCCAGCCGCGGCCGCCCGTGGTCGCGATGCTCGGGCACGTCGATCACGGCAAAACCTCACTCCTCGACGCGATCAGAGCCACACACGTGGCCCGTGGGGAAGCCGGCGGCATCACCCAACACATCGGCGCGTACCGGGTTGATCGCGATGGCCGGAGCGTGACGTTCCTCGACACTCCGGGGCACGAGGCCTTTACGGCCATGCGGGCCCGCGGGGCGAATCTGACCGACGTGGTCGTGTTGGTCGTGGCGGCGGACGATGGCGTCATGCCGCAGACGATTGAAGCCATCAACCACGCCAAGGCCGCCAATGTGCAGATCGTCGTGGCACTCAACAAGATCGATCGGCCGGGAGTGGACCTCAACAGGGTCTACGCCCAACTCGCGGAGCAGGGGCTCGCGCCGGGTGAATGGGGTGGGGAAACCGACGTCATCAAGACCAGCGCCACGACCGGCGCCGGGATCGACGAATTGCTTGAACACCTCAGCACGCTGAGCGAACTGCTCGATCTCAAGGCCGATCCGACGATTCCGACCCTGGCCACGGTCATCGAGGCCCAGATGCGTGAAGGGCAGGGCGTTGTGGCCCAAGTGCTCGTGCGCGAGGGGACCCTGACGCAGGGCGACATCATTGTCTGTGGCCCCGGGGCCGGGCGCGTTCGCATGGTGCGTGACAGTAGTGGCAAGCGCGTCAAAGAGGCCCTGCCGGGCACACCGGTAGAGTTGTCCGGCCTGGACGAGTTGCCACAGGCCGGGGACAGCCTGTACGAAGTGCGCGATCTGCCGCAAGCCAAGCAGATCGCCGGTGAGGTCCGTGAGCAGCGCCGCGAAGAGGCACTCGCGGCGGTTCGGCGGCCGGCGCGCACGCTGGAAGAGTTGCTGGCCGTGGGCGACGGCAGCGAGATTCCCGAGCTTCAGATCATCATCAAGGCCGATGTGCACGGATCTGTGGATGCCCTGCGCACGAAGCTGGAGGAATTCCCCGCGGATAAGGCCCGCCTGAACGTGCTTCACGCGGGCGTGGGAGCCATCAGCGAGGCTGACGTACGCCTGGCGCAAGCTTCCCAGGCGATCATCATCGGTTTTCATGTCGTGGCCGATGACCACGCCCGCCAGTTGGCCGAACAGGTGGGCGTGGAAGTGCGGCAGTATCGCGTGATCTACGAAGTAATCGAGGACATGCACAAGGCCCTGGCGGGCCTGCTGGCGCCGCTGGAGCAGGAGGAGGTGCGTGCTTCGATCGAGGTGCGGCAGGTCTTCCGGCTTTCGCGCTCGGGGGCGGTCGCGGGCTGCTTCGTGAACAACGGCACGGTCGCCCGCAGCCACAAGATTCGGCTCATCCGCGACGGGCGGATCATCCGCGCTGGATCCGACATCGCCTCGTTGCGACGCTTCAAGGAGGACGTACGCGAAGTACGCGCCGGATTCGAGTGCGGTGTCAAGATCGAGGGGTTCGATGACGTCAAGCCGGGCGACGTTATGGAGTCGTACGAAGTGATCGAAGTGGCCCAGGAGCTGTAGGCGGCGGCGCGGCCGCTTCGGGAGCTTCGCGCGTGATAGTCGGCGTGCTACGGGTCCGTCTGGTCATGTTCGAAGCGCTGTCGCTGAAGGACAAGCGCCGTATCACCAAGAGCCTCAAAGACCGGCTCGGTGCGCGGCACAACGTATCGATCGCGGAAGTCGCGGACCTCGATCACCGCCAGGCCGCGACGCTGGCCATCGCGATGGTGGCGAACGAAACGCGTTTCGTCGAAAGCTCGTTGAGCAAGATCGTCGACGAAATTCGCGCGTTTTCCCGCGCGTCGCTCGTGGATTACGAGATCGAGTTCGTGTAGTCCCGGCCATGGCGGTGCCCGGGTGAGCTACGCCGGCACCGCGGCCGGCGCAGAACCGAGCCCGCGGACCGGCGGGTCGGATGGAGTATGAGGGAAACGTGTCCCGCAGGATCGAACGCATCGCCAGTGTGATTCGACGGACCGTGGCCGACGCCATTCTGAACCGTCTCAACGATCCGCGCATCGAGTCGCTCACCTCGGTGACCCGCGTCGAAGTCAGCGCCGATCTGTCCGTGGCCCGCGTGCACGTCAGCGTTTTGGCCGACGAAAGCCGGCGCCAGCTCTGCCTCGCGGCCTTGCAGCGCGCCTCCGGGCGATTGCGCTCGCTGGTAAGCCGGCAACTGAGCGTTCGCCACACTCCCAGTCTCGTTTTCAGACTGGACGACTCGTTGCGCACCGGCTTCGAGACGGTGCAGACCATCGAGCGCCTCATGAGTGAGATGGATGCCCGGGCTTCGGCCGCCGGTGCAAGCGAAGGGGAAGCCGACCAGAACACGGCCAGTCCGCAGGCAGGTGCGCCGCCCAGCATGCCTGACGAGCGTCGCGCCGAAAACGGCGTAGGCGATTCGAGCCAGGAGGTGTCGGAAACATGAGGGGCGCTACTCAGTGCGTGCGACGCCTGAAGCAAGTGTTGCGTTCGTTGCGATCCAGCTCCGGCAAGGTCGCCCGCCCGGCCGTTGGCGATCCGGTAACCCAGTTGATCCTGGGCATATTCTCACGTAACGCACCCGAACCCAAGGCGCGCGAAGCGCTCGACCGGATTCGCGCGATGGTCGTGGATTACAACGAGCTGCGCGTCGTTCCACCCGTCGAACTGGCCGAAGCCCTGAGTGACTATCCCGACAACCGCCTCAAGGCCGAAGACCTGTCGCGGGCGTTGCACAGCATATTCGCGACCGAGCACGTCGTCTTGCTTGATCGGTTGGCAGGGCTGCCGAAGAAGGAGATCGCCGCATTCCTGGATCACTTGGATGGCCTGGAAGCGTATACGCGTGCCCGGATTCGCCTGCTCGGCCTGGAACAGCACGCGATCCCGCTCGACGAAGCGATGTGGCACTACGCCCGGCAGGTGCAGGTAGTGGACGAACGCTGCCCGCTGGAAGAGGCCCAGGCTTTCCTGGAGCGTCAGATCGCCGAGGAAGATGCGCTCGAATTCGTCGCTCTGTTTCGGAGGCAGGCCTGGAACGAGGTTGGGGCTGCGGTCCGGCGTGGTGACGTGGAGCGCATTCTCAGCATTCCTCCCGACCGCACCTCGCGCCACATGCTTCAGGCCGCGGCCCGCGAATCGGCTGGCGGCAAACCCGCCGAGAAGCCCGAGGGCGCGGACGCTGCAGCGCCCCGCGTCGAGCCCGCCGCTTCCGGCCGGGCAGATTCGACGGATGACTCCACACCCCCGGGCAAACCCAAACGCCCGGCGAAGGGTGGGTCGAAGGCCGCGCGCGCGGCCCAGGGGGCCGACAAGGCGTCCTCCAGGCGCACCGGCCCCGCTGCCAAACGGCGCGCCAAGAGCAAGTCTCCCGGCAAGACTGCGAGCGGAGAATCTACCACGCGTTCGTCCGGAACAACCCGCCGGACCGCACGCAAGGCGAAGTCAGCCTGATGACTGCCAGCGACTGCTTCTGCCACTCTGTGGGACGTCCGGCGGCAACCGGGCGTGTGTGCGTGTACGCCTTGACCACGGCGCTGCTCTGGTTCGCCGCGGCAGCGCTTGTGGCTCAGGACCAGCCGAGCAGCCGTCCCGCCGCCAACGATCCACAAAGAGCCACGCGGCCGTTGGCCGAGTTCGCAGGTGTGCCCGCCCCGCCGGCTCAACCCGGCGCTGCGCTCGGCGACGACCCCACCGCTCGCGAGCACTGTGAAGCCGCCCAAGAGTTGATGGACGATGACAAGTACGCCCAGGCGGTTGCCGCGCTCGACGAAGCCCTGAACGTGGCCCAGGCCGACTACTACGAAGTGTTCTACCTGATGGCGGAGGCCAAGTATCGTCTGCGGCGGCTAGGGGAGGCACGCACGGCGGCCGAGTATGCCGCTCGCCTCCGACCCGCCGCCGCCGACGTGCACTTTCTGCTGGGCCAACTATACGAACAACAAGATCGCCTGGAGCGTGCCGCGGCCCATTACCGTAGCGCGACACTAGCGGCTGAGCGGGAGTTGAATAACCCACGTGTCACCGCCGCCTGGTATCATCTGGGACGCTGCCTGGTCGAACTGGGGTACACGCTGGCGGCGGCGGAAGCCTACGAACGATTCGACCTCGCGATCTGGGACACTCATCCGGAACACCGCTCTGCGCCGCAGGTGGCGCCCCTCCTCACCCGCAATCCATACGGCGCCGTCGAGTTGTGCATGGATCTGTACCGACGGTTGGATCGTCCGCAGGACGTCGTTCGCGTCGCGGCCAGGGCAGCGAAGGCGCGCCCGGACGAGCCGCACCTGGCGCGCCAGCACGTGCGGGCCCTGCTCGACACGGGTCGCCCGGCGGATGCTCTGGCGATTTGCCAAACGCGTCTGCGCGATTCCGACGCGAACAGCGCGTTCCTTCCTCTGGCGCTCGAGGCGGCGCAAGCCGCCGGCCAACTCGACGCCTGGTTGGGCAAAGTGGAACGTGGTCTGGCCGAGGAACCCAACGCGGCTCAGGCGATCAGGCTGGCGCGCCGGCTGGGCGAGTCGGGTGCACACGCGAACGCCTTGCGGCTCTGGACACAGATTCAGGCGCAGTGGCCCGATGATGCGGGGGTGGCCTGGTTCCTCGCCAACGCACAGAAGGCCAACGGTGACCTGCGGAAAGCGCTGCAGACGCTGATTGACTTTGTCCGGCGTCACCCGGCGGCGGATCAGGTCCCTTATGGAAGGCTGGACTCCTGGATGACGACGCCGGTTGCAACCGATGAGTTCGCCACTATCGTCGCCGAATGGGGCCAGCGCCCCGACCGTGATTTCGCCGTCGACTTCGTGCTGGGTACGACGGCGGCCGCGGCCGGGCAGCCGGCCCTGGCGGAGGAGCTCTTCCGCGCGGCGCTGGAGGCGAAGCCTGATTTTGCTGCAGTGCGCGTGGCGTGGGCACAGTTGCTGGTCGACTCGCATCGTTGGCAGGCGGCGCAGGAGCACGCCGCCGCGGTACTCGCGGAACTTCCCGACTTGGGGGCGGCACACTTCATCATGGCGACTACGCAGGCCGGACTCGACCAGAATGACGAGGCCGACCGATCTTTCAAGGAGGCCCTGCGCTGCGAGCCTGATGTGGCTACGTATGCCGTGGCCTATGCCGAGCACTGCCAGCGCGTGGGCAACCTGCTCGGCGCGCAGCGCTACTTTCAGCAGGCACTGACGGTTGATCCACGTACTCCCGGAGCCGCGGAAGGCCTGCTCGAGAGCTACCTGGGCGACGGCAAAGTCGAGATCGCCGCGGCCCATCTGAAGAAGGCCGAGGCCTTCGACTTGCCGGAAGACGTGCTGCGCCGCATGCGCACTTCGATGCGTTTCGTGCATGCCCCCTTCCAGGATGAGCACCTGGCCGAATTGGCCCGGCAGTTCGATGAGCACCCGAACGACATCTACACCGGCATGAAGCTCGGGGCGGGTTGGTACCTGAAAGACCGCCCCGAGGAAGCCTATCGCGTCACCGAACGCGTGCTCGCTCTGGCCCCCACTGACGAGCGGGCGGCGACGCTGATGGCCCGTGTGCAGGGCCGTCGGCTCGAGTACGCCCGTGCGGTTGAAATCCTCGAGTCATTGACCGCTCGCTACCCCAATCGCCTCGATCTGCTGGCATTGCTGGCCGAAAGCCATCTGTCAGATTTTCAGCTTGTGCAGGCACGGGCGACACTGCGGCGCATTCTGGCCCTGGACCTGGCGCCGGCCCGCACCCAGGAATTCCGGACCGGTCTGCTCAGATCCTACACCGCCTTCTCGGAGTTCGAGCCGGCCTTGCGGTTGCTGGACGAGTGGATCGACCAGTACGCGGCCAGCGACCACCTGATCCGGCAGAAGCTGGGCCTCCTGATCCTGGCCGAGCGCCGGGACGAGGCGCTGAAACTCGCCCGGGCGCGCCTGGATGCCGAGCCGCAGGAGCGCGTGGGGGAGTTCGTGGATCTGTGTCTGGCGGCGCGTGCTTTCAAGGCTGCCGAGGAAGAGGTGCGCAAACTGCTGGAAGCGGCGCCTGGCAACGTCCTGGTCGCGGAGTGGCTCGTCAACATTCTGCTGGAAGACCAGCGCGCCGACGAGGCGCTCGCGCTCGTTAACGAGTTCGAGCGCAAGAACCTGCAATGGTCGCAGGATCTGGCCTGGCGAGTTCTGCTCGGCCGCTGCCAGGCCGCCCGCGGTCATCTCGACGACGCCCTGGGCGCGTTCGACTCCGTACTCGACGAGCGTAGCGCGGATGCGAATCTCAGAGCCCAAGCACGTGAAGCCATCGTGCTTACACTCATGAACGCTGAGCAATATGAGCGCGCACTCGAGTACTGCGAGCATTGGCTACAGGCGGCCGGCAAGTCGGATGTCGCCCTGCGCTTCGAAGCGCTCCGCTACAAACGGGGGTTTCTCCAAGCTGCCGGTCGCGATGAAGAGTACGCCGAACTGACCGAAACGATGCTGGCGCTGACACCGTACGAAGCCGGCCTGCCCCCGTTGGCCTTCGCGGCGTTCCGGACCGGGTTGAACAACGATCTCGGCTATACGTGGGTCGACGCGGGCCAGAATCTGGAGCGAGCTACACAGATGATTCGCAGCGCCGTCGCCGACCAGCCCCTGCATGCCCAATTCCTCGATAGCCTTGGCTGGGCCTATTACAAGCGCGGCGAGTTCAGCGCGGCGCGACGCTACCTGGATCGGGCGACGCGCCTGCGGGAAGGCCAGGACGCCGTCATCTACAGCCATCTTGGCGATGCCGCGTATCACCTCGGTGACCACAACGCAGCGCGGCGTCACTGGGAGAAGGCCCTGGATCTGCTCTCCGAACCGGCGACCACGGACTCAGCGACGCGGCCGGCCGAACTGACCGCCACCCTGCGCTCCCAGCTCGCGGCCATGGAACGCGGTGAGCAGCCCCGCCTGGCCCCGCTGGCGGTCGAACGACGGTAAACGCTACATGGCCAAATCCGCCCTCGATATCGCTCGTGAAGTTGTGGCCGACGAGGCCGAAGCGCTACGCCGTCTGGCCGAGTGCCTTGGCAACGGATTCGACGGCATTGTGGACACGATCCGCCAGAGCGACCAGATTGTCGTCAGTGGCCTTGGCAAGAGCGGCAACATTGCTCAGAAGATCGCCGCTTCGCTCACCAGCACCGGTACGCCCGCAGTCTACATGCACCCGGTCGAGGCGTTGCACGGCGACCTCGGCATCGTCACCGAGCGGCACTGCCTGATCGCCCTGTCGCGCAGCGGCAATACCGAGGAGATGCTGCGGTTCGTGGCCCACTTTCGGCGGCTCGGCGGCCCGGTTATTGGAATCACGCAGAGGCGGGAGTCGCGGCTGGTGGAACTGGCGCAGCACGCGCTGCTGCTGCCCGACGTGGAGGAGGCCGGCCCCCTGAACCTCGCCCCAACCACCAGTTGCGTGATGATGCTCGCCGCCGGCGATGCCCTGGCGATGGCCTTGCTGCACGCGCGCGGCTTCCAGCCGGCCGATTTTGCCCAGTACCACCCCGAAGGCACACTGGGCCGGCGTCTGCTGCTCCGAGCCGAGGACCTGATGCACACCGGCGAGGATCTGCCGCTCGTCCAGGCAGAGGACTCGTTCGATCACTTGCTCGTCGAGATGACGCGCAAACGGCTCGGGCTGGCTCTGATCCTCAAACCGGATGGCCAACTTCTGGGCACGTTCACCGATGGCGACCTGCGCCGCACGTTCGAACGCGTGGAGAATCCACGCGCGCTCGATGCCCGCGCGGCCTACACCCACAGTCGCCGCGCCGCCACCGCGCCCCCGGTACCGATCTCGGTAGTCCGGGGCTCGCACGCCGCGGTGGATTGCCTGCGCATC
Source organism: Planctomycetota bacterium (assembly GCA_018814045.1). GTDB lineage: Bacteria > Planctomycetota > Phycisphaerae > UBA1845 > Fen-1342 > JAHJAR01. The sequence goes on from JAHJAR010000057.1 coordinate 8,338, forward strand.
ATGCGCGACGGCGTTATTACGAGCCTCGTCGTCGTCGCTGATGACGCCAAACCGATCGGGTTGCTGCGGCTGCTGGATCTGGTCAGAGCCGGTCTGGCGTAGCGCCGTAACTTCCGCAATTCGCTGTTCAGGCAGTTGCCGGGTTCGGCCCGGACCGAGGCTGCGCGGCGCTGGCCCGGCCGTCCGACGGCAGACGCCACGTGCCCAGACGCGGCCCAAGACAGCTCCGGAGAGTGGGCCCGGATGGTTGGGCCGACGGGCTCATCTTTGCCAGCATCGTCCGGCGAGACCGCTGTGTATCGGACGTACATGGCCTGCGCCTGTTCGCTGGTTTCAGCCGAGCGCGGGAACGCCCGATGACCCCAATGGGCGCACCGGAGCGCACGCGGCTGCTCCGCCCGGTGCGAACAAACCTTTCCGGACGGTGTGGCGTGCGCGCGCTCGGCGGGCAGGCGCCGGGGCCCGGGGCCCGTTTCAACACATGCAGGCGTTCGGCTTGGCCGATGTTAAGTGGCGCAGTGGATCGTGATGAGGCGCGCGCGTTATAGGTCGCTCGCAGAGCAGGGAGACTCGCGTGGCATCGGAGACATCACCTCTGGTCAGCCAGGTCCAGGTGCTCGTCGCCAAAGACGGCTTGAAGGCCTGGGCCAAGCTCCCCGATAGTGGGAGCACGACCGCGTCATTACCAGCCGCCGCTCACATCATCAGTGTTCTCGAACAGACCAAGATCGAGATCACGGATGCCGTGCGGACGCGCGTCGATGAAATGGCCACGCTCATGGGCGACGGATCGCGGTCGCCAGACGAGTCTGGCCAGGCGGAGATTCCGAACAAGTACCTCGTTGCCGAAGGCCGCCCGCCGGTTGAGGCCGAAGATGGCAGCTTCACGTGGCACGAGGCGTTCCAGGATAGGATGCGCGACTGGCGTGGCGACGGACAAGTGAACTACTACTCACTCAACTCTATCCTGACCGTCGACGCAGGAACCGCAATCGGGCGGATCACTCAACCACATGATGGGGTACCCGGGCGCGACGTGTTCGGGCGTGAAGTGGCGCCGCGCTGCAGCCGTGGTTTGCCGATGCTGTTGGACTCGGGGCTGCAACTGTCGGCGGAAGACCCGCGTGAAGTCGTGACGCTGGTTGCCGGCCGGGTTGTGATCGCCGGCAAGAGGATGCGGGTGGAGGAAGTACTGCACGTGCCCGGCAACATTGATTTCGAGTCGGGCAACATCGATGCGTGTATAAACGTGCACGTGCGTGGCACGGTCCGTTCGAATTTCAGCGTGCGCTCGACGCAGTCGCTGACCGTCGAAAAGGCGATTGAGGCCGCCCGGGTCGCCGTTGGCCACGACGTGACCGTTCGCGGTGGCATTTTGGGTAACGACTGCGCGGGGCGCGTGCGAGCAGGCGGCACGATCACGGCGCGTTTCTGCGAGGAAGCCCGCATCGACGCCGGTGCCGACCTCTGCATCGACCGCGAGATGATCGGCAGTGTTGTGCGTGTCAACGGGCGGCTGCTGATTGAGAACGGGACGATCATCGGCGGTCGCACGCACGCCCGCGGCGGCCTGGCCGTGCGCGTGCTCGGCAGCGACGCCAACGTGAAGACCCCCATCTCGCTCGGCATCGATCCGCGCGCGTTGGCTGAGGCGCGGGCACTGGAACAGGAAGGCCGCAACCGCACCCGGACCGCGGAGCAGATCCGCGAGAAGGTCCAGCCACTGATGGCCAATCTGAAGCGTCTCAGCCCCGCCCAGCGCGAGCAGGCCACCGAGCTGCTGGCCAAGGCAGACGAGATGGAGTGGAGCATCGATGATCTGGAGAAGAAACGCACAGAGATGCTCGAAGCGGCGCGCCCCCCGCAGCCGGCTCAAGCCATAGTCAGCCGCCAGATTCTGCCCGGCGTGCGCATCAGCTTCGGTACGCGCATGGCCATCATCAGCCAGGTCATTCACGGGCCGGTGCTGATTGAAGAACGCAAAATCAACGGCGCCACCGAGATTGTCGCCGTCAATCAGCGCACCGGTTCGGTGACCGTGATGCCGGTGGTCGAGATCGATCTGGACGAGTTGCGTCAAGCCCACGACGACGACGGAGAGACCGATGGAGCCGACGAATCCCCCGGCGACGACAAAGCCACGTGATCTGACGGACGTTGTTTCCGAAGTGCTGGGGAACCTGGCGTTCATGGTCGGTGATGACGAGGACGCCGTACTGCCCGCGGGGGCCGTCTGGTTGCAGTGTGAGATCACCTACCGCGGGCCCTTCAGCGGTACGCTCACGTGCTGGAGCACACGCGATTTCGCGGTGGAGTTGGCCGCCAACCTGCTGGGAATCGACCGCGACGAGGGCGAGGCGCACGGGGGCGCCGAGGATGCCCTGCGCGAGTTCATGAATGTCCTCTGCGGCCAACTGGTGACCGCCTGGCACGGCACGGAAGCGGTGTTCACGCTCTCGATCCCCAGCTTGTGCGAGTGTGCCGAAACGCCGCCGGCGACTGATGGCGCTGATGAGTGTCGCTGCCAACTGTCCGTCGGCGACGAGCCCTTTGTCTGCACGCATCGCCGAGAGGCGTGAGTACGGCGCCAGCCCCAGTCGTCACGTGGAAAGCAGTATGCTTACCGAAACCGTTCGGGATCTGACTCGGGAGGAATACGAGCTCTTCCGCGAGATGATCTATGCCAAGAGCGGCATCAACCTTGGCCAGGAGAAGATGCAGCTCGTACGGGCACGCCTGGGCAAGCGTCTGCGCAGCGGCGAATTCCGCTCATACCGGGCCTACTACGAGTTCGTCCAGAACGACAGCACCGGGCGCGAATTGTGCCACCTGATCGACGCCATCTCCACCAATACGACGCACTTGTTTCGCGAGGTGCAGCACTTCGAGTTTCTCGCGGACGTGCTCAAGCGGGGAACGTCTGATCGTCGCTGGCATCCCACCCGTAGCGAAGTCACGATCTGGAGCGCTGGCTGCTCCAGCGGCGAGGAGCCGCACTCGCTGGCCATGACCGTTCATGACGCGCTGCAGCCACACCCGGGCATCAGTTGGCGCATGCTGGCCACGGATATCTCGACCCGCATGCTCGACCGGGCGCGCCAGGGTATCTACGAACTGCACCGCCTGGGGACCGTGCCCGAACGATTTCAGCGCCGCTACTTCCGCCGCGTGCAACACAACCGCGCGGCGTGTGCACAGGTCACTCCCGAGCTGCAACGGCACATCACGTTCGCCCGTTTCAACCTGATGGAGTCGCGCTTTCCGTTCACCCGCGGCTTCGATTTCATCTTCTGCCGCAACGTGATGATCTACTTCGACCGGCAAACGCAGGAGGCGCTGGTGCACAAGTTTGCCGAGCACCTGCGGCCGGCCGGCTATCTGCTGATCGGACACTCGGAAAGCTTGAACGCCATCGAGCACTCGCTCACGTACGTGCGCCCGACGATCTACCAGAGGCCCGGCAATGGCTAGCCTTCGGCACCGTGTGGACGTTTTTCTCGCCCCGGGCGAGCTGGGTGTCTACACCAGGCCGGTCAACGTCAAGACGATCCTGGGCAGTTGTGTGGCCGTGTGTCTGTGGGATTGCACGCGGCACATCGGCGGAATCAACCATTTCCTGCTGCCCGCCCCGCCGTTCGAGGGGGCCGACGGTGCCCGGTTCGGGCACTGGGCCACGCAGACCCTCATCGCGCGAATGTGCCACCAGGGAGCCAGGACCAGCGACCTGCACGCATCGGTCGTCGGCGGCGGGCACCCGCTCACGCCGGAGCCCGAACTTGCCATCGGAGCCGAGAACGTGGTGGCGGCCCTGGAGGAGTTGCGTGCGCGGGGCATCCGCGTCGTTCGTCAGGAGGTGGGTGGCGACCATGGGCGCAAGATCCTGTTCAACACCTACAGCGGTTGCTTGATCGTGCGGGATCTGCGTCGCTGGTCGCACACCGTGACTGCTGGGAGGTATTAGTGAAGCGCGACGGGCCCATCAAGGTTCTGGTTGTCGACGACTCCCCGACGTTCCGCAGCATGCTCACGCGCGCGCTCAACGACCATGCGGACATCCGCGTCGCCGCGGCCGCCAGTGACGCCTTCGAGGCCCGCGACTGTGTCCTGCAACACCACCCGGACGTCATCGTGCTCGACCTGGAGATGCCCCGTGTCAGCGGCCTCGAGTTCCTCGCCAGGCTGCGCGAGCACTATCCCGTGCCCGTCATCATCTGTAGCGGCACCACCGGTCGCAACGGTCCGAAGGCGCTTCAGGCCATGGCGCTGGGAGCGTTCGACGTCGTCATCAAGCCCAACCGCGGCGGTCGCGCTGCGTTGCAGAGCCTTGCCAACGAGCTGGCTGAACGGATTCGCGTGGCCGACTCGCAGGGGCAACCGGTTCCCTCGCCGCGTACGCCGGTTCGACGGGAACCGCCGTCGTTCCGCGCGGCCGGCCTCAACCCGGCCCGCTATCTGGTTGTGGTTGGTGCATCGACCGGCGGCACCGAAGCCCTGACGGCCTTGCTTTCTCACGCGCCGGCCGACTTTCCCAGTATGGTCATGGTGCAGCACATGCCGGTCGGTTTCACGCACAGCTTCGCCGAACGCCTCGACCAACACAGCCGTATGCGGGTCAGCGAAGCCGTGGATGGCGACCGGCCCACTGTGGGCGCGGGCTTTCTGGCCCGCGGCGACGCCCACCTGACCGTCCGGCGCATCGGCGCCATGCTCGCGCTGCGCTACACCGATTCCGAGCCGGTCAATCGCCACTGTCCCAGCGTCGATGTGCTGTTCGACTCTGCCCGGGAAGCGGTTGGCGGACGAGCCATCGGCGTTCTGCTCACCGGGATGGGGGCCGACGGGGCCCAGGGCCTGCTGCGTCTGCGGCAGCAGGGCGCGCTCACGATCGCTCAGAGCCGCGACTCCTGTGTCGTCTATGGCATGCCCAAGGTTGCGACGGAGATTGGCGGCGTGGACTTCAGTAGCAGCCCGAGTGAGATGCCGGAACTGATTCTGCGCGAAGTGCTGGCCCGCAGTGGCAAGAACACCGCCGCGGGCGGCGAGCGCCGTCTGCGCGAGACGCGCTGAACTCGGACACACCTTGCGGTATAGTACGCGAGTCCATGGATCCGCGGTTCAACATACTGAAGGACTACCAGGCTTACGGCTTGCTCGCCTTTGTCGTGACCGTCTTCGCCACGCCGCTGGCCAGCCGCCTCGCCCAGCGTCTGGGTGTGATGGACATGCCCGACCAGGTGCTCAAGCCCCACGCCCGCCCCACGCCCTATCTCGGGGGAGCGGCCATCTGTCTCGGCTGGGCCGGGGCCGTCGTTGCGGCGCTGTTTGCCAAAGACTTGGCCGTGGAGCGGCAGGTGTTGATCCCCATTCTCCTGGGCGGCATCGCCATGTCGGTGCTCGGTCTCGGGGATGATATTCGCCAATTGTCACCCAAGTTTCGGCTGACGCTGGGGGTCCTGATCATCGGCGTCGTGCTCATCAGCACGGGGACCGGTTTCCGCCTGGTTGACTCGGTCTTCGCGCTGGCCGGCATCCACAACCTGCCGCGGGTCTTTTCCGTCCCGGTTTCGCTGCTGATCAGCGTTTTCATCGTGCTGGGCGCCTGCAATTCCACCAATCTGATCGATGGTCTGAACGGCCTTTGCACGGGCGTGACCGGCATCATCTCGTTTGGCTTCTTCCTGCTGGCGCTCTTCCTCGCCGTGGGCTATCCGGACGCCCTGGGCGGGCCGGTGCGGTTGGTGCTGGCGATCGCCATGTTCGGCGCCGCGATGGGCTTCTTGCCGTTCAACTTCTACGGCAAGATCTTCATGGGCGACGCCGGCAGCATGCTGCTGGGCTACAACTGCGGCATCATCATTCTGCTGTTCGCCGAATGGGGCATCTTCCGCTGGGTGATCGGGGCCCTGATGATCTTTGCGTTGCCGGTCTTCGATACGGCCCTGGCGCTGTTCAGACGTTGGCGCAGCGGCCGTTCGATCCTGGCCGGCGATCGCAGCCACTTCTACGACCAACTCGTGCAGCGCGGCCTGACCGTGCCCCAAAGCGTTCTCGTTTCGTACGGGCTTGCGATCTTCTTCGTGGCGGTCGGGCTGCTCGTCGTATGGGTGCGTACCTGGGCCGCGCTGATCGTGTTCGTCATCGTGTGCCTCAACACCGCCCTGATTGCCTGGGCCTTTGGCCTCACGCATCCCGAAGAATCCCCCATCTCCGACCCGCCGCCGCAGGACGACGAACCCGCCTCTACCGACTAGCCAAACGGCGGTGCGTCCTGGCCCCAAAGGCCGGGAATTCCTTGGCGCGGGCCGCCACCACAGCCCGGGGCTGAGAGGCTACCCATACCGCGATCTCAACTGCGACGGCGTGATCAACGGCTTCGACATCGACGGCTTCGTGCTCGCGTTGCAAGGGCCGGACTACTACTACCTCCAGTACCCCGACTGCGATCACACGAACGCCGACATCAACGGTGATGGTGAAGTGAACGGGTTCGATATTGATGCGTTCGTGGCACTGTTGATCGGGTCATAGCAGTCCAACGCCAGGCCCCGTCGCGTCCGGGCTCGGGCCCGGGCTACCGTCCGCTCAGAACCCGAAGCGCCCGCGAGGGTCCAGCAGCACGGGAAGACCAGCCCCCGGCGGCACGCTCGCGCCGCCAGATTCGCCCGGGCAGGGAAGCTGCCGGCAGCACGCCCCAGCTTCGCCGGTTCAGTGGGTCTGGTCGCGGGCAACCCGCCCGTCGCGCAGCTCTACGGTGCGCTCGCAGCGCTGGGAGACGCCCTGGTCGTGCGTGACGACCACGATCGTCATACCGCTCTCGTGCAGTTCATCCAGCAGCGCGAGGATCACCTGGCCGGTCTTGCTGTCGAGATTACCCGTGGGCTCGTCGGCGAGGAGGATGACGGGGTTGTTCATCAGGGCCCGCCCGACGGCCACGCGCTGCTGCTGGCCACCCGAGAGTTCGCAGGGCCGGTGTGTGGCCCGGTCGGCCAGGCCGACCCGCTCGCTCATCTGCTCGGCCCGTTCGCGGCGCTGGCGCGGGGGCACATTCTGGTAGAAGAGGGGTGTCTCGAGGTTGTCCAGCACGTTTTGCGTCGCGATCAGGTTGAAGTTCTGAAAGATGAAGCCGATCCGCTGGCCACGTACGTCCGAAAGCCGGTCATCGTTGAGTTGCGAGACGTCCTCGCCATCGAGCCAGTAAGTGCCGGCGGTGGGGCGGTCGAGGCAGCCGAGGATATTCATCAGCGTGCTTTTGCCGCTTCCGGAGGCCCCCACGATGGCGACATACTCGCCGGGCCGAAAACTGAGGGTGATGCCGCGGAGCGCATGGACTGCGACGTCGGTTCCGGGCTGCTGGTAGATCTTGACGAGCTGCTCGAGCCGCACGATATCGTTGTCAGGGGGGAAAGGGGGCATCCGTCCTCTCTGCCGTCGCCGGGCACCTTAGCGGCCGGGGCGAATTCTGCCAGAATGCGGTTGCCAAGCCGGCCGCTGCTGAAGATAATACAGGGTTCGTACAGGATATGGAAGAGAGCGCGGACGCGCAAGCGGTGAAGGAACTTAAGCTTATGAAAACCGACATCCATCCCAAATACATGCCGACCCAAGTGACCTGTGCCTGTGGCAACAAGTTCGAGACGCGCGCCACCGTGAAGGAAATCCGCGTCGATATCTGCAACGCCTGTCACCCCTTCTACACCGGCAAGCAGAAGTTCGTCGATACCACCGGTCGCGTGGAGCGGTTCCAGAAGAAGTTCGGTGGCCAGTACTTCCGCAAGCAGCAGAGCGGCAAGTAGCTACCAACGCGCGATTTACGTCTGCGGTCCGGGTCAAACAGCCGGGCCGTAGTTTTTTGCATGAATTGCCGTCGCAGAACGAAAGAGCAGGATTGAGATGGTCGCGTCCGCAAACGACCCTCCGTGGATGGCGCGCGTCGAAGAGATGGCACAGCGCGGCGCGGAGGTGGCTGCAAAGATGAACCAGCCGGAGGTGGCCGCCAGCGGTGCCCTGATGGTCAAGCTGGCCCACGAGCACGGACAACTCGAGAAGACGCTGAAAACCTATCGCGAGTACCGTGCCGCGACGGATCAACTGAACGAGTTACAGCAGATTTTGGCCGACCCGGAGTCGGACGCCGATCTGCGCGAACTCGCCGAAGCCGAGTTGCCGGAGCTGGAGCAGCGTCGCGAGCTGCTGCTGCGGGCGCTCCAGGAGCGGCTCGTCACCAGCGACGAGGGCTCGATCAACTCGATCATCCTCGAAATCCGGGCGGGCACGGGAGGCGAGGAAGCGGCCCTGTTCGCGCGCGAACTGCTCGACATGTATTTGGCCTACGCCGCGCGCAAGGGCTTCAAGTCGGAGACGCTGTCGCTTTCCTCGTCCGATCTGGGCGGTGTCAAAGAGGCCATCGTCAACATCATCGGCCCGGAAGCGTATATGCACTACCGCTTCGAAGGGGGCGGACACCGCGTGCAGCGCGTTCCCCAGACCGAATCGCAGGGCCGCATCCATACCTCGGCCGCCACGGTCGCCGTTCTCCCCGAACCGGAGGAAGTGGAGATCGACATCAACTGGGATACCGACGTGGTCGAGCACGTCAGTCGCGCCGGCGGGCCCGGCGGCCAGAATGTCAACAAGGTCTCCAGCGCCATTCGCCTCGAACACCCCGAGACCGGCATTACTGTCTCGATGCGCGACGATAAGAGTCAGCACAAGAACCGAGCCAAGGCTCGCCGAATCATGCTGTCGCGGCTCTACGAGCATCATCAACGTGTGCAACGCCAGAAGATCGACTCCGATCGCCGCAGCATGGTCGGCAGTGGTGACCGTAGCGAGCGGATCCGCACGTACAACTTCCCGCAGAATCGCTGCACCGACCACCGCCTCAACAAGGATGTGTTCGGCCTGGAGCGCATCCTGGTCGGCGGCGAGTTCGACGAGTTTCTCGCCGAACTCCACGAGCGCGACCTGAGGCTGCGGCTCGAAGCGCTGTAGGCGTCAACGCGTCACCGGCGGTTGGTTTGAAGATCAGTCAACGATCGATCCGTTGACCGAGACGATCACGCCGAAGTTGCCGAAATCGCCGACGAAGCGGAAGCGGATCCAGTCGCCGCACTCGAAGTCCTCGTCGCGTTGCAGGACATCGCTCTGGTCGGCGTAGCCAATCATCTCGTCGAAGAGCGTGAAGCGCTCGATCTGCTCGGCCTCGTCGCTGAGAACGAGCCCCAATTCGTCGCAGTCGAAGGTGAGCTCGATGATCTCACCCGGTTCGAGCAGACCGGTTGAGAACGGATCGCTGCCGAACACGCCGGCCAGGAACGCGTCGAAATCTCCGTCATCTTCATCGATGCGGATGCGCGGATCGACGTGGAATGCGGTATCGTTCACCAACTCGACGGTGATTCCTGTTCGCAGGCCGATCGTGAGGCCGGAGCCGGACCAGTCGAAATCGAAGCCGGCGCAACCGCCGATTTGGAGCACGGCCAGCAGGCCCAAGGTGGTCGCGCAGACGGTAGATCTGGTACGCATGGGCGAAGCTCCTTGCCCTGTTGGACGCTCGGGGGCGCGCACGTCATACTGTGCGGCCGAGTTTTCGGTACAGCCGGGTGGCGGGGCGCGGACGCCAGCCGCCGCCGCCAGTCTACCTGTCGGAGCCGGCGGTCACAAACGATATAGACAGCGCGTCCGCGAGCGAGGTTTGGTGGATGGCATTGATGGTGGGCGTCTCCGGCGTGCGGGGGATTGTGGGGGAAACCCTTACCCCAGAGGTGGCACTTCAGTTTGCACATGCCTACGGCACACTACTGGAGGGCCGCCGCGTGGTGCTCGCCCGCGATTCGCGACCGAGCGGTGAGATGTTCGCGGCGGCGGTCGTGTCGGGGCTGTTGGCCGCGGGCTGCCCGGTGACAGACCTGGGCATCGCGATGACGCCGACCGTTGGCCACGCCATTCGCACGGAAAAGTACGCTGGGGGGGTGGTAATCACGGCGAGTCACAACCCGGGACAATGGAATGGACTGAAGTTCCTGGATGAGCTGGGGCTGGCACCTGATCCAGACCGAGCCCGGCGAATAGCGGAGATCCGGGCCGAGGGGCACTACCGGAACGTCCGGGCGGATTTCCCCGCCCGCAACGCGGACGCCGAAGCGGGTGAGCGGCATGCCGAGGCCGTACTTGCTGCCATGGAAGTGGACCCGTCCCCGCTGCGCGGGATGCGGGTGGTTCTTGACAGCGTCAACGGGGCCGGTTGCCAGGACACGCCCGGGTTTCTGAGCGAGCTGGGGTGCGAAGTCGTACACATTAACGGTGAGCCGACCGGCGTCTTCGCCCACCCGCCGGAGCCCCTGGCCGAGAATCTCACGCAGTTGTGCCAGGCCGTGCGCCAGGCGCACGCTGCGGTGGGTTTTGCGCAGGATCCGGACGCCGACCGTCTGGCGATCGTGGACGAGGAGGGCGAGTTCATCGGCGAGGAGTACACGCTGGCCCTGTCGGCGGAGTCCGTACTGTCGCGGCGGGCCGGGCCGGTGGCAGCGAACCTGAGTACATCGCGCATGATTGACGACGTCGCGGCGCGACATGGGGTAACAGTCGTGCGAACTCCCGTCGGTGAGGCGCACGTGGCGCGGGCGATGCTGGCCAACGATTGCGTCATCGGCGGAGAGGGCAATGGGGGAGTGATCGATCTGCGCATCTCACCCGTGCGCGACAGCCTGACCGGGATAAGCCAGGTGCTCCAACTCGTCGCTGCGACTGGCCAGACGATCGGTCAGTTGGTTGCCAGTCTCCCCCGTTACGCGCTCATCAAGCAGAAGCTCGAATGCCCGCGGGAGCGGATCGACCGGGCGGTTGAGGCAGTCTCGGCGGCCTTCGCCGGGCAGCGGCTGAACCGCTCCGATGGCGTGCGTATCGATCTGGCGGACGGTTGGGTGCACTTGCGAGCGTCGAACACCGAGCCAATCATGCGCGTTATGGCGGAGGCCGGGAGCGATGAGGCGGCCCGAGCACTGGTCGGACGCGTGCGGGCCGCGGCGGGGCTCTAGGCGGGAGCATGTGGCGCGGCGTGGCGGGAAAGCTCATCGTTTCCCGGGCGGTGTGCCGAAATAGAAGCAAGGCAACAGACGGATAACAAAAGTGGGCAAGACGCCACCTTCTACCTCAGATTCAACGGACAGCCAGCCTATGAAGAGCGTGCGCACATTCGTGGTGGTTCCTTCGCTGCCGGAACCGCTCGAACCATTGCGGCAACTGGCCTACAACCTGTGGTGGGTATGGAACCCGCCGGCCCTCGAGCTTTTCCGCCGGCTGGACCGCGATCTGTGGGAGCAGACCGGGCATAACCCGGTTGCCCTCCTGTGGCGGATCAGCCAGGAGCAGCTCGAGCAGGCCGCCAGCGACCAGGCCTACATGGCCCAGCTCACCCGGGTGTTGGACTCGTTCTATATCTACATGAACGCGCAGAGCTGGTTCGACGAGAATTTCCCCGGCGAGAAGGACGATGCGATTGCCTACTTCTCCGCCGAGTTTGGGCTGCACGAGTGCGTGCCGATCTACTCGGGCGGCCTGGGCGTGCTGGCCGGGGACCATCTCAAGGCGGCGTCCGACCTGGGGGTGCCGCTGGTCGGCGTGGGCCTCATGTATCACCAGGGCTACTTTGACCAGCAACTGACCGAAGACGGCTGGCAATTGGAGAGCTATCCGGCTCACGACATCCACCAGTGGCCGGCGACGCTCGTGCACGACGGCGAGGGCAACCCTGTGCACGTCAGCGCACCGCTCGCCGGACAAACGCTGACGGCCCAGATCTGGAGCATCAACGTCGGACGAGTGCGGCTGATTCTGCTCGATGCCGACATCCCGGAGAACACACCACCCCTGCGGGCCATCTCGGCGCGGCTATACGGCGGCGACAGCGAGATGCGCATTCGTCAGGAGATTCTGCTCGGCGTGGGCGGACTGCGGGCGCTGCGAGCGCTGGGTATCAGCCCGGCCATATGTCACATGAACGAAGGGCACGCGGCCTTCCTGTCCGTCGAGCGCATCCGCCAGACGATGCAGGAGCATGGGCTCAACTATCGTGAGGCCCGCGAGGCGGTCGCCAACGGCAACATCTTCACCACGCATACGCCGGTACCCGCGGGCATTGACAAGTTCAGCCCGACATTGGTCAAGGAACACCTGGGTTGGATGGCCAACGAGCTCGGCATCTCAATCGATGAGTTTCTGGCCCTGGGGCGCGAGGATGCCACGCAGGCCGAAGGCTCGTTCTGCATGGCCGTGCTCGCCTTGCGCATGGCGTACCGGGCCAACGGCGTCAGCAAGCTGCATGGTGAAGTCGCCCGCGGCATGTGGCGCCAGTGCTGGCCGGGTGTGCCGCGCGAGGAGATTCCGATCACCCACGTTACTAACGGCATTCACACGCGCACCTGGCTCAGTCGCACCATGGCCGAGCTCTTCGACCAGTACCTCGGCCCCGCTTGGGTCGAGACACCCGATGACCCCGCGGTGTGGCGCCGGGTCGATGCCATCCCGGATGCGGAGTTGTGGCGTGTGCACGTGCGCCGGCGCGAACGCCTGATTGCCACGCTGCGGGGGCGGCTGCGCGACCAGTTGAAACGGCGCGGTGCGCCGCCCGCCGACATCAAGGCCGCTGACGAAGTCCTCGACCCGGAAGCGCTGACGATCGGCTTTGCGCGGCGGTTTGCGCCATACAAGCGGGCAACGCTGCTGTTCCGCAACAGCGCACGCCTGGCGGCGCTGCTGAACGATCCCGAGCGCCCGGTGCAGTTGGTCTTTGCCGGCAAGGCGCATCCGGCCGACGGCGCGGGAAAGGAACTGATCAAAGAGGTATCGGCCGTTTGCAACCGGCCCGAGTTTCGCCGCCGGATTGTGTTTCTCGAGAATCACGCCATGGACCTGGGGCGCGTGATGGTTCAGGGCGTGGACGTCTGGCTCAACAACCCGCTACGCCTGCACGAGGCCAGCGGCACCAGCGGGATGAAGGTGCCGCCCAATGGCGGGCTCAACCTGTCGTGCCTCGACGGCTGGTGGCCGGAGGCCTACAACGGCAAGAACGGCTGGGCGATCGGCGACGGACGCACGTACGACGACCTGGCCTACCAGGATCACGTCGAGGGCGAGGCGCTGTACAACCTGCTCGAACGCGAGATCATCCCGCTCTTCTACGATACGACCGAAGACGGCCTGCCACGGCGCTGGATTGCCCGTATCAAGGAATCGATGAAGACCATCTGTCCCGCCTTCAACACCCACCGCATGCTGCGCGAGTACACCAAGATGCTGTACCTGCCGGCACTGCGGCGCTACCGGCACATTGCGGCCGAGGGTTTCACGGCGGCCCGTGGTCTGGCGGCCTGGAAGGCGGAGCTGGGCCGGAACTGGCACGACGTGCGCATCCGCGATGTGTCGGCCGATGCCCACGCGGTACTGAAGGTCGGCGACGCGCTGCCCCTGACCGTGCGCGTTCATCTCGGATCCGTCCGGCCCAAAGACGTGTCGGTCGAGGTCTACCACGGCCTGCTGGGGACCGCGGACAGAATCATGGATGGCACGGCTGTGCCAATGACACATGTCCGTGCGGCGGAGAACGGCGAGCATGTCTTCGAAGGCTCCGTGCCGTGTGCGCATAGTGGGCGGCACGGTTACGTGATCCGCGTTGTGCCGCACCATGAGGATGTGGCCGACCGCTACGACCAGGGCCTGCTGGTCTGGGAGTAGGCCCCCCCCGAGCCGCGACCGTGAGGAAGAGGTTGCGTAGAACCGCCTGGACACGCCCGCTACGCAGCCGGATGGTGTGCTTCAGGTGGTCTTGGGACAGGTTCTCATCTGCCCGCGGATTGCGGTTCTCGCCCCGGGCCTTACGCTGTGCGCAGTGAGAATGACTCATGACCGAGATCCTGACCTGCACAGCCGGGGCTACCCATGCCTGATCAGACGACCACCGTGGCCGAGCTGCGACAGCGCTTGGCTGACTTTGTCGCGCAGCGCCAGTGGCAGAAGTACCACGACGCCAAGAACCTCTCGATGTCAATCGCCATCGAGACCGCGGAACTGATGGAGCATTTCCAGTGGGTTCGTAACGAGGAACTGGCAGCGCTGCTGGAGGACCCGGACCGCCGGGCCGAAGTCGTCGATGAGGTTGCTGACATCGCCTGCTACCTGTTCTCGCTGGCGAACGTGTTGGGGGTGGATCTGTCGGCGGCGGTAGAGGCAAAGATCGCCAGGAACGCCGTCAAGTATCCGGTCGAGCAGTTCCGCGGACACTATTCGAAGCCGAAGCGGCAGACCTGACAGACCGGCGTAAAGGCCGCGTCCTGACAGACCACCACACGAGAACCTATCCCAAGACCCTTTCCGAGCCGCGACCGTAAGGGAGCGGTTGCCGAGAAACCGCTCCCTTACGGTCGCGGCTCGGAGTATGCTCGTGCAACCCGCATCTTTTCGGTTGGCGATGCACTAGTGTCGGGCCGCGCTTGAATCCGGTCTGTGGCACCGGGTGCCACTGGTGGTTTGTCCACCAGTGCACCTCCGGGGTGATTTGCCGGAACGCGGAACGGCCGCCACGGCCCGGATTATCCCGTTGGCGCCCCACAGAAATGACGGCCACCGCCGTTGCCGTTCAGCGGTGGCCGTGCTCCTTTCCCGTCGGGGAAAGCGCCTTACTTCGGGATGATCCAGCTATCTTCGGACTCGATGCCGTCGATTTCCCAGGTCCAGCGGATTTTCTTGTAGGTGAAGCAGAC
>JAHJAR010000058.1 GCA_018814045.1 Planctomycetota bacterium
CCCAATTGGGTCCCGCTGCACAAAGCGCCCGATCGCCGGCTCGTACCAGCGGTGGCCGACGTGTTGGAGTGTGATGGGCGGCAGCGTGGGGTCGGGGCAGGTGAGTGTGAGCAGGCCGGATTCGTAGCCGTAGGAGCCGGCGTAGCCATAACGGGTCGTGTCCGCCGGGTCGGCGGCGACCGGTTCGCCGAACGCCGTGTAGGCGAATGACTGCTCCAGCAGACCGGCGCTGTTGGTCGTCAGGACGGTCGAGGCGAGCAGGTCGGCGTGGAAGTGCTCCGTTTCGCCGGTGGAGATTGTCTGCTGACCGCCGAGGCCCAAACCGGCGGCGTACGCTAACGCATCCGTCTCGACGCCCGTGTCGGTCGCCACTTCGCTGTCCAGGAATGGCGTCACGCCCTCGTAGTGCGTCCACTGCTGCGACCCGGTGGTCAGTGGCAGGAACGTCGGCGGATCATCATGTACATCCACCGCCCGCACCAAGTACCGTGCCCGCGGCGAATCAAAGCGGAACTCGCGCGCCGCCGAGATCTGGTGCGAATCCGCGACCACGCCGGCCTCGTCGACCTGCCACTCGTCGTGCACCGCCATCCAGAGCGTCCGATTGCCGTTGTAGTAGAACGCCAGGTCGTAGCGTTTGAAGCGATCCACCGCGTCGCGCACGGTGATATTCGCGACCTGGCCCTTGTCCCAATAAGTATACCACACCGTCCGCAGTGGCTACGGTTGCTCGATATCGTAGCCCTTCTTGCACAATCGCTCGTGCACGCGCGAGACGCGTCTGCGATCCACCGGCAAGACTCTCAGTACATGTTTGTCAGCAGACCCCAAAAGCACGCAGGCAAAGTTCTCCTCGCCGAGGTCATCGAATAACCCTGTGATGGAATCATCGGATCGTGTCACCACCAGGTCGTAGCGTTCCAATGGCGTAAGAAAAGACTGATTCAGCCGTGAATCGCCCCACAGTGCTGCCAAGGTAAACGCGCTAATGACAATCACAAATACACGTAGCCCGCTCCGTGTCATCGCTCCTAGTCGATATGCAGCATACTGAATAGCGATCAGCACAACATATGCAGCAGCGATTAGAATGGGTATCCGTGCCAGCCCTTGATGCAAGCTGCCCTCGACCATGTGGCGTAAATACAGGTACAGGGGCTTCGTCGTGGCAATGGCACCGAGGGTCTGATAGGCAACTAGACATACAGCAACCGCGAGGGCCACATTCCACAGAACGGGGCCTGCACTAACTGGGTGCCTCGCGCTAGCGATGACAGGTTGCTGCACTGTATATTCAGACATATCTGGCGCCTCCTGACACCAACGACACGCCGCCAAGCAACATGGCCAGCTGCGTGGAATCAATCTGTACGCACGCATCTTCCGCGGCGATGACTTCGAACGTCCCCGCTTCGAGAAGTCTGTAGTACAACCAGTAGCCGCTGCCGTCAAAATGGAGCGCTTTCATCAACAGCGAGGCGGGATCGTCGTTAGTGAGCGCACTTCCGGGCGCACCCGGCCGAAGTAGAGGCGTACATCCAGCGCTCGTTTCGCGACGACATCTGCCATACGGCGCTTGCGTCTCCACCGTATCAATAGTGAGCCCTCCTTGGCGGACCTATCTACTTGCGCCATCTGCCGGACCCAGCGAAACAGAAAACGTCCCAGCGATGACTCCAGTGGCTGGAATTCGACCCACGCCCAGTTCGCCGAGGATCGTGGCGCTGGGTGTCGCGCGTATTCGTTAGGATAGATTTCGTCGTAGTCTCCCTTACGAAGCCGATGCGGGCGCGCATCGTCCGCCCAGATAAACCCCGTTGGATCCACGTCCGGATCGCCCGCGTAGAGATGCCCCAGGACTTTATCTCTCACGGCGTAATTCGGAAGTGCATTCCACGGCCGCTGGCGATATGACTTCATAACCGGCATGTACACCTGTATTCGCGTAGCCGGCTCGCGTGCGTGAACACAGGCGTGCAGGCATTCAGCATGGTACTCCAACGCCTGTTTCAGTATGCTCCCGTATAACATATCCATGCGCTGTTGCGCCGGCACTGCAGGATCAGTTGCTGGGCTCAGTGAACGCAGCAGATCATCCAGCAAATCCACGTCATCGAACTGTACCCAATCAGTCGGTGCGACCAGCGGCGGCGCGGAGTCGACGTCGACAATTCGATAATCCATCTTCATCGGTCTTTCCCCAATCCGAACAGTTCATCTGTCTCCTGAGGGCTTAATCCGTGCCCGCGCCTGTGGCGCACACCCTCCACTATGTCATCATGCCAATCGTTGACAGGTTCCATAATCTTCTTCACACCAGGGATGACGACATTCTCGTTTACCCATGTCCCCGCGGCCACTGCATCACTCACACACAGCAGAGCCCCAATCACTGGAGCACCTTTGCCAGCTTGCTTGCCGAGGATCTGCGCCAGTTTTCGGAAGACTCTCCTCCATCCATGCTTTCTCGCCAGCCTCTCCAGTTCTGCGGCCGTGCCGAGTTTCCTGAGTATCTCCTGTGTCTTTCGGGGGATTGGCCCCAGTTCGTCCAAACCGGACGGGTCAACCGCGATGAGTGGGCTGCAGTTGCAGTACAGGTAGACATTCAACCCACCCCTAATCCCAATCGGATCCCGCTGCACAAACCGCCCAATCGCCGGCTCGTACCAGCGCGCGCCGACGTGTTGGAGCGTGATCGGCGGCAAGGACGCGTCGGCGCCTTGGAGCCAGAGGAGGCCCGGCTCGTCGCCGGCGCCGGATTCGTAGCCCCAGCCGCCGGCGTATTGATATCGCGTCGGCGAGTCCGCCGGCGGGAAGCCCACTTGCCAGCCGGCTTGAGTGTCGTACGTCACGGCCTCGCCGAACGCCGAGTAGGCGAACGAGTGCTCCAGCAGGCCCGCACTGTTCGTCGTCAGCACCGTCGAGCCGAGCAGGTCGGCGTGGAAGTGCTCCGTTTCGCCAGTGGAAATCGTCTGCTGCCCGCCGAGGCCCAACCCGGCGGCGTACGCCAGCGTGTCCGTCTCGACGCCGGTGTCCGTCGCGACCTCGCTATCCAGGAACGGCGTCACGCCCGCGTAGTGCGTCCACTGCTGCGACCCGCCCGCCGGCGGCTCGAACGTGACCGGATCGACATCCCGGCACAGGTACCGCGCCCGCGGCGAATCAAAGCGGAACTCCCGCGCCGCCGTAATCGCG
>JAHJAR010000059.1 GCA_018814045.1 Planctomycetota bacterium
CCGCCAGTCGAAGGTTCTGGTTCGCCGGCGCTCCACGTCGCCGCCATCCGCCTGGGACCGATCTGTCCAGAAGTCCGGGCCGAGCAGCGCGTTGCCCCAGTGGATGTTATGCGCCAGGTTCGGCAGCTCTGCGACCGTCCCGGACTGGGTGGTTCCGGCCAGCGTCTCGTGCGATTCGCCCGCGAGCAATTCGAGCAGCAGGCCAAGTTTCGTGACTTCCACCGCGTGCTGGTCCAGATCGACACCAAAGACGCAGTCGCGCAGGATGCGTCCCTTCTCCGAGATGGTGAGCTGCCACGCGGCACAGGAACGGCGGCGGTGCGGGGACGGGCGGATCGGCGGCGCCCTCGCTGTGGCCCACCGCTCGGGGTTGTGCCTCTGATACCAATCCAGGTGCCACTCCGCCAAACGCCGGTATGCGCGCAACAGGAACACCCCAGCACCGCAGGCCGGGTCCATCACGCGCAGATGGCCGCGCGCTGCCGCGGAGAGAGCGCCGGCCAAGGCCCCACGTTCAGTCAGCAACTTGCCCAGTGTATGCGCGACGATGTCGTCGACGACGTCTTCGGGCGTGTAGTACACCCCCGAGCGCTTGCGCTGGCCGGCGCGGTTGTTGACGACAAGTTGACCGTCTGCCCCGCGGCTGAGCTCCTGCTGCTGGAGCCGCTCGTACACCTGGCCGAGCAGGCTGGTCGGGAAATGGTAAGCGCCGGTGCGTTGCCCGCCTTCAGCCAGCGCCGCGACCAGCATTCGCAGCGGCTCATCCACCGATTGCAGCAGGTACGGTGCGCCGCCATTAATGGGGATCGAAGGGAACACCCCAGCGTGGTATCGCCGCGCGGCAGCGTGAAGGAGGCTGCCGAGGCGTGGCATGATTCCCGGCTGGTCACACAACTCCCGCAACTGGCCGCGTGGCTCGCCGCCGCGTTCCTCGCACATCCACAGGAAGACGATACCAACGATTGTTCGTTGGACAACGTCGTTCAGGGCGCTCGCCGCGAGTCCCGGATGGCAGGCCACGAAGCCTTCGGCCAGGCCCGTATGCCAGTGCGCGATTTCGTCAAGTAGCTCGGGGCGGCCCTGGCCGGCGCTTAGCCGTTGGCCGGCGGCGGCGTGCCTGTGGCGCGGCTCCGCGTGCATCACTTCCCTTGTGGATCGCCCCTACCGGCGCTCGCGCAACTGCTTGAAGAACCCCACCAACACGGGCGCTGGAATCTTGGCCAGTTGCGTGGGCGGAATCTCGTCGAGGGTCAGCCGCTGCATCACTTCCTCCGCAGACGCCATGTTCTGCCTGATTTCGCGGGCCAACTCCTCGGCTCCGGCCAGGTCACCTTCGGCCATGCACAGCGCGTACTCGATCACCAGGGTTTCCATGTCGGTCCGCGGTGGCAGCAAATCGTCCGCGAAGGCGGCCGGAGGCAGATCAGCATCCGGCTGCCGCTCCCGTTCGCTGGCCAGCCGCTGTGCCAGTCGGCGGCTTTCCTCTTCCAGCCGTGCCTGCTCCCGCTCGGCCGATTCGTCCACCGGAGACAGCCCGAGCGGTTCAATCTTGCTGGGGGGCGTCGGGATGTAGACATGCTGATGACAAGCCGGGCACTTCCCTTGCTTGCCGGCGTGCTCTTCGCTGGTGCGCACCAACTTACCGCAATGATTGCAGTGGAACTCGATCGCCATCGTGCTACCCCGTCACAATCTCAATAGAACTCCGCTCGATACCGGTATCCCGCACACAGGATGCTCACGTCTCCCGCGTGCGGCTCTCGTGCCGTGCCCGGAACAGCAGCCGCAACGGCACCTCGCGGAACGGTAGTATGTCGCGTAGCCGGTTCTCCATAAACCGCCGATAGTTGTCACTTACCAGGCCCGGGTGGTTGCAGAAGAACACGATAGTCGGCGGTGCGACGGCGGCCTGCGTGGCATAGTACACTTTCAGCGTTTTTGTGCCACGCTTGGGGCTCGGGCCACGCTCTTGCAGGATTGCCTCCAGGGCGGCATTCAGTCGCCCGGTCGTCACGCGTGAGTGGGCCTGGCGGTGCAGATTCAGGGCAACATCCGTCGCCGCATCGACGTTCCTGCCCGTCTTGGCGGTGATGAACGTGATCGGGGCGTAGTCCAGGGCCGGCATGATCTGCGTCAGGTACTCGCCGTAGGCCGTGGAATCGGCCCGCCCTCTTGCCAGATCCCACTTATTGACCGCGATCACGACCGGTTTGTACTCGTCCAGGATGGTGCGGCCCAGCTTCAGGTCAACATCGCTGATCGGTACCGTGGCATCCACCAGAAACATGACCACATCGGCGCGCCGAATCGAACGCAGAGCGCGTGTGTACGAATAGTACTCGATGTCCTGCATACGGCTTTTCTTGCGCACGCCCGCCGTGTCGATCGCCACGAACATCCGCCCGTCGCGCTCGAAACGCACGTCGACCGCGTCCCGCGTCGTGCCGGGCGTCTCGCTGACGATCATCCGCTCCTCACCGGCCAACGCGTTGACCAGTGTGCTCTTGCCGGCGTTGCGCTTGCCGACCAGGGCCAGCCTCATCAGCGGCTGCTCAGGCTTCGCGTCGGCGGTGGATCCGAGCAGCTCGTTGATTCTGCCCAGCAATTCACGGCAGCCGTGCCCCTCAGTGGCCGAAACGCACAGTGGTTCGCCATATCCCAGCCGGACAAATTGGGCCGCTTCCGGCTCGAGCGGGGCCACGTCCACCTTGTTGGCTACGAGGATGAGCGGCTGAACGCAGCGGCGCAACAACGTTCCCACGGCGCAGTCCAGCGCGGTTACCCCGTCGCGCACGTCGACCAGGAAGATCACGACGTCCGCGCACTGGATGGCGTAACGTATCTGCTCCTCGACGTGCTCTTCCAGGTGGTCGGCATCGACGATGCCCACGCCGCCGGTGTCGGTCAACTCGAAGTAGTGGTCCCTGTGCTCGACGACCGTCGAGACCCGGTCACGGGTCACGCCGGCGCGGGGGTCCACGATGCTGATCATGCGGCCCGCCAGCGCGTTCAGCAGCGAGCTCTTGCCCACATTGGGCCGTCCGACAATAACGACCACCGGTAGTGCCATGCCGGCGATGATACGGCCTGGGCGCGGACTCGTACAACGTGTTTCGGCTGGCCCCCCGCTTAACTCAGGCGACCGAACGCCCGTGCCGCGGGCGGCCATTCCAGGCGCGGTGGCGCTCAAGGCTGGTGCGGACCAACCCATCGACCGTCAGAATCTCGCAGCCTTTGGCGTGCAACTGCCGCAGCGCCATCTCGGCATCAGTGATGTTCCAGCACCCACATGCATCCGCGATCACCGCCACCCGACGCCGGCGCAACAACAGTCCCAGCACCAACAGCCGAATGGAGATCTCGAGCGAAATGCCGAAAACGACAAAACGCCGACTGGGCATCTCGGTCAGTAGTCGATCGAATTTGGGATTGGTGAACGGATCGCGATGACGTTTGCTGAGGATGGCCTGCTGGTAGCGCGTGAGCAAGTCCAGCGGGACACATAACCGGTTGTCTGACTCGACCACGACGCGGTGGGGCAGTAGGCTGAAACGCACTTTCTCCTGCCCGGGCGTTCCCAGCACACAGTCCGGGTTCGACACGCCGCGCACCTCGTCCGGCCGGCGGACATCCACGCACGACAGCGTCGGGATGCTGGCCCAGCGGGCGTACGCCATCAACTGCTTGAGCGGCGGTACAATCTGGGTGGCGTTGACGCTCGGACGCGCCCCATGGGCAACGAGGTAGTCCCGTTGCGTGCACACATCCACGTAGACGTCTGTTTTGCCCAGGTCGATCACGTCGCAGACCTCCGGCGAACCGACACGGCGAGTTCGGGCGCCCGCATTCAGCAACGAGTCGCTACGTTTACCGGCAATGCGTCTTCAGATTGTCACGAGCATGAGGCGGCCAGCGCGAACCGCCACAGATGCTTCCGTTCTCCCACTCCGCTCGTCAGGATTCTATCCGCGAAGTCGGGTTTATGGCAACAAAAAAAGACAGACCGATAATCGTCATAAACCGCCGTGCCGCCAGAAGATGCGCTCATGTGCTCCGGGCCGAAGAGTTGTTGGCGGCGACGTTGACGACAATCCGTCTGCTCCGCCCGCCTGTCGGGGCGCCAGCATCGCGTCCCGCTTCGTCTGCGGGTTGAGCTGTCCCTGGCTCTAGCCGTGCCGGACGCGCGTCGGCGGCTCACTCGTGTCGGCCACCTCTGAAGAGGTGTCACGCGACTCGCGCTCTGGCGCGTGAGTAGCCGCTGGCGCCGCTTCCGGCAGGAGCAAACCAAGCGCGCTGGCTTGACCGGTCGGGAATCGCCGCCGGGCCAGGCGCCCGCGGGATCTGCGAGCGCGACGGTGGTGTGCCCGCGCACTCGCGTTCAGCGTCATCCGCGACTGTGGGCTTCGAGGCGTAAAGCGGCGTTGGGTCATGGTTTCAAAGGACGAACACCGATAGTATGCTTGCGGCATTGAGTGGACATGTTTGGCAGGCGTACAATGGCTGTGCTGCCGGGTGGCCAGTCAGGAGCGCGGACGCCATCGACGCCGATCTATGGATACGATTCACCTGACTCCTGCGACAACACGAGTCTGCGCGGAATTCGAGGCGGAAGCGGGAACTCAAGCCTCAGAGCCAGAGCTGCCCGCCAGCGCGTCGAGCCAGCGTGGCACGTTCGACGGTCTCGAGTGGACCTACCGCGCCGGCGCAGAGCGGTTGCTTGCGCGTCTGCCGTCCGCGGCCTGGGCCCATCCCGCCGACCAGGGCTGGGAGCGCATCAAGCATAATGCCACGCGCGAAGTCTGGCGCGCCCCGATCGGTGACGCGACTTTCTACCTGAAGTACTACGCCCATCGCCGCAAAGACGTTTTCAAACGGGTTTTCCGCAGCCCGTCCTGCGAAGCGGAGTGGCGCAGCGTGATGTATGCACTGCGGGCCGGTCTGCCCGCTGCGCAGCCCACGGCGTATACGAACGGCATCCGCCGCCAGCGCCGGCGTTTCTCGCTGCTCGTCACCGCGGCCGTCGAGCCAGCCTATCCACTGAACGACTACTGGCTCGCCTTGCATAGTGACGAAGATCCCCAGCGCCAGCGAACTGATATCGACCAGCTCAGCGACCGTTTGGCGGAGATGATCGCCCGCGCGCACCAATCCGGGTTCGAACACCTCGACATGCACGCGGCCAATATCCTCGTGCAACCAATCTCGGCGGGTCGCTATCGCACCGTTTTTGTCGATCTGCACAGCGCCCGGCTGGGCGTGCCCATTCGCGGCGGGGCCGTGGTTCGCAACCTGGCACAGCTTAACCAGTGGTTTCGCCGACATAGCAACCTGTCCACGCGGCTGCGTTTCCTGCGCGCCTACTGCCGTTGGCGCAATGAGTACGAAGCGGTCTTCGACCACGGGCGCGCGCTGAACCTGTCGTTCCGGCAGCTCGTGCGTGCCCTGGCCACGGCCGCCGACCGTCACGCCCGCCGGCTCTGGGCACAGCGCGACCGCCGGACCCGCCGCAGCGGCCGCTACTTTGCCAGTCTGCGGCTCCCGGGCGGGTGGCGTGGGATGGGTTATGTGCGCTGCAAACACCGGCAGGAGGAATCGCGTGCCTCTGCGCTCGTGCTCGATCGCGAGTGGTGGAACCGGCAGTTGCAGGATCCCCTGCGCTGGTTCCGGACGGCGGATCAGGACGTGTGCAAGGACTCGCACTCCGCCATGGTAGCGCGGGGCGTGCTGACGCACGGTGACGTCAATCTACCCGTCATCGTCAAGCGTCCGCGTCCGCGCAACTGGCGCCGCGTGGTCAGCCACCTGCTGCCGCCCGCTCGGGCGCTGCGCGGTTGGTGGATGGGGCATGCGCTGTTGCATCGCAATATTCCCGCGGCGCGCCCGCTGGCAGTGCTCGAGCGGCGGCTGGGGCCGTTGGTGCTGGACAGCCTGCTGATTACCGAGGCAATCCCGGGCGCGGCTGATCTCGAGACTCACCTGCGCCGCGCCCACGAGTCGCTTGACCACCAGGACTGGCTGCGGCACAAGCAACACCTGTGCCAACTGCTCGTGCGGCACGTGCGCCGGTTGCAGGAACGCGGCTTCGCGCACCGTGACTGCAAGGCCCAGAACATCATCGTGGCTCGGCATCCTCAGTTGAAGCTGCTGTGGATTGACATGGACGGGTTGCGGTTGGTGCGACAGCTCTCGCGCCGCCAAATGCTGCTGCCACTGATGCGCTTGCACGTCAGTCTGCTGGACGTACCCGGCCTGACGCGCACCGATCGGCTGCGCTTTCTCAAGGGCTACTATGCCCGCTTCGGCATCGGCCCCCGGGCCTGGCGGCCAGCGTGGCGAGAAATCGTGCAGGCGTCTGAAAAGAAGATCGTCGCCAACCAAGCTCGGCGGGCCTGGAAACGCGCCCGCTACGGCCGCGAGTAGCCCCCTCGACCCCATTACGCCGTCACTGCCTCCCGTTCGCGCACCGTCGGAGCAAAAAGCTTCTCCGTCAACCCGCGGCGTTCCGCGTACGCGTACAGGACCGGCACGTCCTGGATGCAGCGCAGTTCGTCGTGCGTGTCCGTCCCGATGCTCACCAGCACGCGGTGATTGCGTAGGATGTTGAACCAGGGGGCATCCTCGCTAAGCGGCAGGAACTTCGAACTGAGCTCGTAGAAAATCCGTGCGTTGGCCAGCGTACGCACGACCTGATCCATCGACGTGCTCGGAAACTGCTCTGCCACTTCCGTGTGGGCCAGCCCGACCGGGCAGGGCCAGCGCCGAGCCTGATTCGCCAGCGTGGTTAGCCCGGCCCAGTTGGTGTACTCGAAGAGGACATAGTCAATCCCCTCGAGCATGCTGCGGATTGTGGGCAGCATGCCCTTGTTCAAGGGCCAGTTGATCTCGGCCCCGCAGAAGACCTCCAGCTTGCCGGTCCAGCGCTCCCGGGCTGCGAGCACTTCTTCCACATAGGCCCGCGTCTCGCGCGCGAACAATCGCTCAAACTCGCGCTCGCTGCTCACTTCCCGCGAGGACGGCGTGCAAAACAGATGATCCGTGACGCCGATGCCCGCAACGGTCACACCCGCACAGTCCAGGTGGGCCTCGCAGAGCTCGTCGATCGTATAAGCGCCATCAGAAAACGGCGTATGATTGTGTAGACTATATGCGGCCCTACTCATGGGTCCTCCCTGTCTATCGCTCTGCCCGCCGTCCAGCGCGGCACGCCCGGCCCAACAGCACGCCGATTGTTGCAGCCACCGGAACGCCACGAGCAGCAAACCGGCCCCGAGGCGGCCACGTGGCGACTTTTTAGCTCAATCCGTTTCTGCGAGTATGCACGAACGGTGCTCGATCCCCGACCACCGCACCGAGGTGCACGCCCGCAATATACAGCCAGCGCTGACCACCGTCCACCGGCGCCACAAAACCCGCCTTTGAACGAAGACAGCCGACCGCCGAGTGTGCCACGCGGATGCCCCGGGCGGCAACTCTTGCGCTGGCGCGCTGCCAGCATCCACAAATGCGGTGGCGCGTCCCGAGCCACACCCGGTCGACTGCTGGGGCCTCTTCCTCCATCCACATACCCTCGTTACCGAGGCACGACCGAATCCGAATTGGCCTGATCGGGCCCTTCCGCTGCCCACGACAGGCGCTAAGCCGTGCCCATCCGAAGCGATACCGCACGCTGCTTCCCGGCCAAACTTGCATACCGACATGCACGCGGGAGTTGCGCCCAGCACAGCTCTCCGCACACCCGCACCCGCCCGAACCGCGCCGGGCGAACACACTACCGAGTATATCGGTCGCTGGCCGCTCAGCAAGCACAACATCGAGATCCTCTTCCACGGGGCGTTTGGCACTTCAGGCGGCCGCGGCCAAGGCCCCGAACCCCGGGCCCGGGCGGCCGGACCTGGCCTTAGAGCGCAAGCGAGCGGGTTTTCAGGGTGAACGCGCTCGGGGCCCTGGTCTTACGGCGCCCGCACGCCGCACCGAAAGAACCAGCCCAAAGATCTAATCCGGGGCGCGAACCGGCGTCCGCCGCCGGCGTAATGACAGTGCAGACAACCTCCTGAAAGCGAGAGCCTTCCTCCTCTCCTGACCCAATGGACGCGACCGTTATTTGCGGTCGCGTCCTATTTGGTTCTTGGGGTATTGCTCAACCTCTGCTCCACTCCCGGCGGACCGCACGCAAGCACACGAAGCGACTGCCCCGCAGCCCCTGCCAAAGGGGCCGCTGGACTGGAACGGGGCCCCCTGGCAGGAGCCGTGCCCCTTCAGATAACGCCGGTTGCCCCTCAGAACGGCCCCAGGCCCGGCGCGTGCCCCGAAAAAACCGCACTTCCGCGGCAAACCGGGACACCTGCCATACGTAATAACAGTGCGGACAACACAGACTCCCCTTCCTTCTCTCCCGACCCCGCGAGCGCGGCCGTCCTCAGCGGCCGCGTTCCGCTTTTTCTGCCCAGTTCGGCTCCGGGTGCCGTCTGCCGAGTCTCTCACGAACTGGCTGATGAGGCGAACCCCCAGCCGCCGCCGGCGTAATACCTGTGTAGAGTCCTCCGAGACATAACCTTCCCCTCTCCCGACCCCACGGGCACGGCCGCCACAGGCGGCCGTGCTGCGCGCCCGGAAAGCCAGCCGCTCTCATTCAGTGAGCCATTGCCTTGAGCAGCGAACCAGCCTGGCCGTTCCACGTAGTATCAGTGAAGACAATCTCCCACCATCGTAGCTCTCGACTCCCGACCTCGCGGGCGTGCTCCTCACACCGGGGCACGCCCGCCTCTCTTTGGAGGCTCTGGCAACTGGGTCTTCGGGCATCGACTGGCACCGCGCGAGAGCGTAGCATGGCACGCCGGCGCGAAAGGAACCCGCCCCGCAGATCACCGGGAGGCCCGTCCGCGGAGATCGAGCCAATGCCAGAGCGTATTCGGCAACTCGCTATCCTGCTGGTGTGCTTGACGATGCCGTGCGCTACCGACGCCACAACGGTCGCGGCGCCCGCGAGCGGTATTGTGGAGGTGCATGTGATCGGAGTCGATCCGGCTCGCGGGCGACTAACGATCGACATAGCCAAGGTCCCAGCGTTCCCCGCGTCCTGTCACGTTCTGCTGGCGGAGGGCGTTCGGCCACTCGCCAGGCTCGAATTTCGCAATCGGGAGCGCGACCGGGCGGTCTTCTCGCACCCTCAGCCGCTCTCTTCTGCTCTCGAACTCGCTCGTTTGCGGGCCTGGCTCGTCCAGCCAGACCTGGTGGCCAGTCTATTGGCACACTGGCCCGCCGAGGCCGAGCTGCACGCCACCATCGACTGCATTGGTCCGGGAGCGCGTTCGGCCTGGGTCAACGCTGGCACGGACGCCGGCATTCACGTTGGGGACACCTGGTGGATTCGCCGTGGCTCCCAACCGGTCGCACGTCTCGACGTTCGTCTGGTTGCGGCGCGGCTGTGCTTCTGTGGCGTTATACCGCTCGTCTCAGCCCCACCGCTGACGCGCGGTGAACGTGTGGCGCTGTGGCCGGCGCCCGGGCAGCGCCAGCGCGGCTCGGCGAGCACGGCCGTCGTGTACGTCGAAGAACGCGGTGAGGGTCAGGTGGTTTGGGTAGCGGCCCCCCAACGCGTCGCCTGTCCGCCTGAAAGGCGGCTGGATTTCTTTCGCGACGGCAGCTACGTTGGGCACGGCGTCGTCGAACAAGGCGACGATCGGTTCTGGTATGCGCGGTTGCTGGTCGGCAATCCGGCCTTGCACGCCTCCGGCACAGGTTCCACATCCGTTCCCGCGGACCAGTCCGCCGCGCCATTCGAGGCGATTCGCGTCGGCGACGAGGCGGTGGTCCGCACGCAGGCCGACCTCGATCAGCGCCGGTTTGTGGCACGCGTCTTCGAGGTCACCAGCCACGGCAGCTTCATCAACGCTGGCGAGGTTGATGGCCTCGCGCGCGGCGATCGCGGGGTGGCCTACCGCGCCGGCATGCACCTGGGCAGCGTGCAATTGGGGCGGGTACAGCGTGCCTACGCCATCGTGCGTCTGGATCAGCAGGCGAATGGCTTGGCGTTGCGGCTGGGGGATGAGGTTTGCTTTGGGCCGCTTCCGCCGCCCGCTCAGCGCGTGGGCGCGGTTGACCACGTTGTTGACGACACATTGTTCCTGGCCGGCATCACGGCCCAGGCACCGCTGATGAAGCCGATCACGGTCCGCGACAGCGCGGGACGGGCGGTTTGCGCGGTCGTGCTGGTGGCCAAGGAGGGCAGCCATGCGCTCGGATTCGCCCTGGATCCGGCGCCGCCGCGCTTCCCCGCCGCCGGCCTGGAGATCTTCGACGGACTTGACCCGGAACGAGGTTCAGAGACTATGGCCATTCGGTTGAGTTACCACGCCATCACCTGGGGCCCGGACACTCTGGGCGCGATAAAGGACATTGCCGACCTCGGCTTTCAAGGCATCGAGTGCTTCACGCAGGTGGCCGACCAATACGGCGATAACCCCGCCCTGTTTCGCCGTGTTCTGGACGATCACGGGTTGCGGCTGGTCTGCCTGTATGGCGGCGGGCGTATGCTGCGTGAAACACGGGCGCATGACATCGAGTACAACCGGCGTGTGGCCGAGTTCGTCGCTGCGGTCGGCGGCGATCGACTGAATTTGGGCGGAGGCGATCGGCGCCGCGACGCCGCTGGACGCGACCACTTCTCCACCGACGACGTCGCGGAACTGTGTGAGACGTTGAACGCGATCGGCGCCGCGTGTCAGGAACTGGGCGTGAAGGCCTGCTATCACCCGCACATCGACACCATCGGGGAAGAGCGCGCACACGTCGAGCGCATCTTCGAATCAACCGATCCGGGCGTCCTTTTCGCGGGCCCGGACCCCGGTCATCTGTTCCTCGGCGGCTATGACCCACTCGAGTTCTTCGAGCACCACTACACGCGCATCGCCTACATGCATTTGAAGGACGTCTCCGATATCTACACCGCCGAGAACTGGCGCGCCAAGCTGGCCCGTCAGCGGGCGCTGGCCGCCAAAGACCGAGGAGGCGGTGGGCCCGCCGGCGTCGCTGCGGAGGCGGTGCCGCTCTTTTGCGAGCTCGGCACGGGACAGCTCGACCTGACTTCTCTGGTGCAACTGCTTCGCGAGCGGGATTATGATGGCTGGGTCACGACCGAGATCGACTCCACCCGGCAGGCCTCACCCCGCGAATCCGCCCGCATGAACCGCGCCTTTTGGGAATCGCTGGGGTTTTCGTTTGATTGAGCACAGTCGCAGCGGCGGTATAATGCGGCGTTCTCAGCATGGCGACATGCTCTGAGGGTGTAGCTCAGTCGGTAGAGCAACGGCCTTTTAAGCCGTGGGTCCAGGGTTCGAGTCCCTGCACCCTCATTCGCTCCGGACCAATCTGGCACAATCGCGCCGTGCTACGCTTCGCTGGTGGGCGCGCGAATGGCGTAGCGGGCCAGCGCTACCCGATTGGGCAACCCCAGTTCGCTTAGCAGATTCGGCGGTTAGCCGATTTGTATCCCCACCGGCTGAAGCCATGGGGCACCCAGCCAGCAGTTGAGATGTCACAAAGCACTGGGTCCGGCACGAGGACCCAGTGCTGCATGATTCCTACGATGGACTGCTACGCTGTCGTTACCCGCCGATGTCGAGCGGGACACGCAGGGCGGTGTCGTGGCTCGTGCGCGCGCGGAAGCGCAGGTAGCCGACCGGGCGCAGCCCTTTCGGGGGATCCTTCAGGCGTTTCTGGCACTTGAAATCGACCGTGATCGGTACACCGGGCACGAAGTTGACCGTCGTGCTTCCGTCGCGTGAGACCTTGATCGGGATCGGGCTGGCCAGCAGCTTGTCGATCTTCACGTCGATCGGCGTCTCCCGCTTGTCATCAGCGATCGCGAATCCGCCGGTGATGACCAACTCCAATGTGCCCGAGCCCCGCACGGTTGTCGTCAGCTTGCGGTTGCTGAAGGCGCCGGTGTAGATCGCCTCGCCTTCGCCGTCTTTGACCTGCACGCCGATGTCGGTCGTTTCGGCGTAGGCTTCGGGCGTCAGTTGGAGTTCGATGCGGGCGCGATCGAAGCGCTCGTCGAGCTTGATCGAGTAGGTCAGCGTATCCTTCAGGCCCTTGAACTTGGCTTCCTTGTGCTGGCGGTAACCTTCCAACTGGCCATCCAGCTCGGCGACAACGCGTTTTTCGAAGATATTGGTGACCGTCAACTCGCCGGAAGGCTGGTCGCCGCCGGACCAGTCGGTGACGAGCGGCTGGTCGGCGTGCAGGCCGAAGAACTGGGCCGTCAGCTCGTAGGGCCATTCTCTGTCAGGCCGGTCGCTGAGAATGACCGCCTCCCACACGCCGGGGTACAGCTCGTCTGTGAACTCGCGGACGATCTCGCGGCGATCGGTATCGGTGTCGAGGACGTTGCCGCGGACGCGGTGGCCGTGGCCAGCCGGATCGAAGACGTACTCGAAACGCGCCTTGGATTCCTTGCCCTCCGGCGCCGCCAGTGTCAGTTTCATTGCGCTGGCACCCGGCGGGACGGCTAGGAAGTAGCGTTGCGGCGTCCAGCCGTGTGCGGTTTGGTCCTTGAACTTGAGCGTGAAGTCCTCAGCCGCCGTGAAGCGTTGCGGCACGACGATCGTGTTGAGCAGCCGGAAAGCGACGAGCCCCTCGGCGAGCGCGTCGACGGTGCCGACGTAGACGCCGGGCTGCTTGAGCTTCGCCGCGTCGTATTCGACATAAACGCTGGCGGACTGCTCACTGCGGAGGTACGTCGCCTGCTGCGGCAGGCGGATCCAGTCGGCGTTGGCGCGGAGCTCAAACTTGCGTGTGAACCCGGTGCGGGCCGCGGCATCGACGTTGGGAGCAAAGACCGGCGCGATCTCGAAGGTCTGCCGCTCGTCGGCGGGGAACCACGTGCCACGCCAGTAAGCGGCGCGGCCGGTGCCGCTCGGCGTATGCGGACTGGCGATGGTGATCTTGTAGCCGAGGATCGGGTCGTGTTTGGCCGCCGGCACGAGCTTGTTCAGAATATCCGCGGCCTTGGGCAGGTTCGGTACGCCCCAACCGTAGTCCAACGGCGTGTGGCCGGAGATCGCGCGACCGGAAAGCGACAGAGCTCGGCGAACGTCCCAGGCGCGGATCTGCTCGCCCGGATACCGCTGCATGGCATCGCTGATCAACACGGCGCACAGGCCGGCGGCGTAAGGGCTGGCCATGCTCGTGCCGCCCCAATGGTCGCCGCGGGTGACCCAGCGCGGCACGGTGGACGTGGCGAGGCCGGGCGTGGCGACGTCCGGCTTGGCGAGTTCACCGCCGCGCGAGCTGAACGTCGTGGGAATCGCGTGTTTGAGGTCGAAGCCCTGCACATCACGGGCGGAGTCGGCCGCCAGCAGGGCGGCCACGCTGATCGCGTGATAGGCGCCCGCCGGCGTACCGACGGACGACAGTCCGGGTCCTTCGTTGCCGGCCGAAGTGCAGAACACGACATACGGGTTCTTCGGCATGAACTCATCCACCCATTTGTCGATGGCGGACCAGCCGTCGACCTCGGACTCGACACCGAACGACAGATTGCACACCACCGGCACGTTGTGCTCGCGCGCGTAGCGGCCGGCGTATTCCAGGGCGCGCTTGATGCTCTCGGTGACGCTCGGACCGCCGATCGCGTTCTGCCCGATCTTCAGGCTCATCAGCTTCGCGCCCGGGGCCACGCCGTTGAAGCCGTCCTGGTTATTGATGCGATAGCCGGCGGCGATTCCGGCCACGTGCGTGCCGTGGGCCCCGTCGTCGAAGTGAATCACGATCTTCGACTCACGCAGGAAGATGTTGACCGCAAACGTGAGCGGGACAATCTGGTTCTCCGGCTCTTTGCGGTGCAGCGTGAAGGTGTCGTACTTCAGCTTGTAGTTCTGGAGCGGCTTTTCGTCGGCGAAACTGCGGTCCATGTTGGTGTCGAGGTAGCAGACCGCCAAATCATCGGTGTCGCCTTCGAGCGCCGTAACCAGCACCGGGAACTGGTCGTCCGTTGTGCCGCTATCGTTCAGATCGGAGACGTCGGAGTTGACGAAGAGGCTCTCGTCAAAGGTGCCGAACCACCAGCGGCGCTGCGCGCCCGCCTCATCCGCCGGCAACTGCGGAGGCGTGTAATGGATCGGCGTGCCGTCGTCGTCGTGCTCAACCAGCTTGCCGGTCTCCACGTCCATACGCATCCAATGCAGCTCGATATCACCCTCGCCGGTGAAATCCTGCACGTCGATCACCTTGACCGCACCGTCCGGGGTATGCGTCAGGCCGGGGATCGACGGATCGACGCCCGTGTCGAGGATGGCGATGACGACACCGCGGCCGTCGCTCGCGGGGCGGGCCGCGAGAAACTCGTCGACCGCACAAGTGGAGAGCGACAGTTGCGTCCAGGACTCGTCCTGCGCGGCGACCAAGCCGGCAGTGAGCATCATGACAAGGGCAAGTGACAAGATACGGCTACGCATGCGACTGACCTCCTATGGTACATCCCGGTGAGCTTGGCAATACACCACTCTACCGCCGGAGGGGCGGTTCGTTCAACTGCGGCCTGGCGTGCCGCCGCTCGGGAATGGACTTTGCCGCCCGATTCGGCCATGATCCGCCCGTCGGCTGGCGCGCCGGCCGGGAAACCGCTGTGTTCCAAGGAGGTGCTTCGCGATGAGTCAGCCCGTAACGATCATGGTCGATCTGGACGGCGTGATCTGCTCCGAAGAACGGGTGTTCGACCGCCCCCTGGCAAAACCGATCGACGGGGCGCGCGAGGCGCTACAGCAACTGCGCGCTGCGGGGCATACCATCGTGGTCTACACCGCCCGCGGTTGGGCCGAGTACCGCGTGACCAAGCAGTGGCTCGACGATCACGACATGGTCTACGATGCCATCCACATGGGCAAACCCATCGGCCACGTCTGGATTGACGATCGGGCGTTGCGCTTCGAGAACTGGAACGACACACTAGCGCAGTTCACGCGACTGCACGGCGGGTAGTGCACGGTCAGGCCGTGGCAAACACCGCGGCACACAGTCGCGCCGGCCGGGGCCCGATTGCCGCGCTTGGCCGGCAGACGGCCTAGCCCTTGTCGTCCGAAACCCGCTTGGTCTCGCTCGCCGGCATGCGCAACTCGATCCCTTCCCGCAGCAGGTCCGGGGATTCGAGCTTGTCCTGGTTCAACTCGAAAATCTCGCGCCAACGCTCCCCGTCGCCCAGCACGTTCCGGGCAATCGAGGTCAAGGTGTCGCCCGCGGCGACGACGTAGGTGGCGCGGCCGGCGCGCGGCGGTTTCTCCGGTTCGGGCGTGCTGCGGTTGACCGTGCTGGCTGGTTGCGTCACCGTGTCCTTGGGTGGCAACACCAGCACTTGTCCGACCTTCAGGCGTAGTGGATCGACGTCCGGGTTCGCGAGTTGGATCGCAGTCCAGTAGCGCCCGTCCCCGTAATGCTCGCGCGCGATCGAGATCAACGTGTCCCCGATGGCAATCGTGTATTGCTGGCTGCCGCCGGAGGGCCTGTGCAACTCGCGCATCCGCCCGGCCAGACCCGGAGCATCAGCGGCGCTGTCGGGGCGTTGTTCGGCTACCGCCGGGGGCAACGTGTCGGGCGTGCGCGGCAAAGTCGGGGGCGGACTCTCCGCGAGTTGGTCGTCGGTCGGCGCAGTTGTCGGCGTTCCATACGGCCGCTCAGCGGCGGTTGGTGGCTGCTGCCCGGGTGATTGCTGCACCACGGGCGGCTGCGTGAATGTGGGCTGCTGCCGCGGGGTCGTGCGGGGTTGCGCTGGGCGCGCGGCCCCTGGCCGCGCCGTTGTCCGGTCCGACGGGCGAATGCGGCGCGGCGGCGCCGATTCGTTGCTGACCACGCCGACCTTGTCAGATGGCGTTGCTTCCTTCTCGGTCAGCTCGAATGGGATCTTGGTGGCTTCCTTGCCACTCTGACTGCTGCTGACAGACCAGATAATCGCGCCCGCGATTACAACCAACCCGATCACTATTCCGGCCTTCACTTCCGTGCGCATGACCGTGCCTCCCGGTTCGTGCTCCCCTGGGCCCGCCCCGCGCGGGACGGGCTCC
This sequence comes from Planctomycetota bacterium, assembly GCA_018814045.1. Taxonomy (GTDB): domain Bacteria; phylum Planctomycetota; class Phycisphaerae; order UBA1845; family Fen-1342; genus JAHJAR01. Next base: position 16,056 of record JAHJAR010000059.1, read on the forward strand.
AGGAGTAGTATAGCACGTGTGGCGGGTGGCCAAAACAGTCTACCGGGCGCCGGCGGCCGCCGGCGCCGTCCGCCGCGCAAACCGCAACATCAGCAGCGGCGAGGCAATGGCGATCGACGAATACGTCCCCGTGACCACACCCACCATCATGCAGAAGTTGAAGCCCCGGATGCTGGTCCCACCAAAGACGTACATGATCGCCAGCACGATGAACGTTGTAATGCTGGTCAGCAACGTTCGGGACAGGCACTGGTTGATGCTCTGGTTGATGACCTCCGCCGTGACTGCTCCGCCCCGGCCGCGGGTTTCGCGAATCCGGTCGAAGATGACGATCGTGTCGTTGATCGAGTAGCCGATGATGGTCAGGAACGCCGCCACGATCGTCATGTTGATCTTGAAGTCCTCGATCAACAGGGCGGCTCCGATCGGATGCTTGGTGCCGCCGATCCAGCCGCTGATGCCCACGAATGCCAACGCGATCAGCACGTCGTGGATGATCGCGGCCACGCCGGCAAAACCATACGTCACGCGGCCGAAGCGGATCCACAGGTAGCCGATGATCATCCCCCAGGACAGCAGCAGGGCGAGCACCGCCTGACGCTGCGACTGGGCGGCAATCTGCGGCTTGAACTGCGATACCTTGCGCAGCGCCTGCTCGCGATCGAGCGTGTCGGTAGCCAGCTTGTATTCCTGTTGGGCGAACTCCGCGTACCAAGTCTCCGGATCGTCCTGGTATGGATACGCCGGATCAACCACCAGCACTATCACGCCTGAAAACACCGGCTGGCCGTTGACCTCCCCGGCCGGCGTCACGCCGACCACCTGGAACTTGCGCCAGGGGAAATCCTGATAGCCCGGCTGCAAGCGCATGTTCTTGATCCGCGAGTGGATGTCCTCGACCTGCTGCGGCGGGGCCAGTTGGTCGAAGTACAGCGCCGCACCGCCGAAGTAGTCGGTCACGTCGCGGCTGGCGGCGGGGGGCAGGTTCGGGACGATGGCCTCGAGGCGCTTCCCCGTGATCGGGAAGGGCCGCTCGCCGTCGCCGCGAAAAACGTATGAGACTTGCGGTTGGATGCGGAGCTTGCCCTCCAGCGCCGTCAACAGGGCGTGTTGCACGAGCAGCTTGTTGGTAACCGTCGTCGTGACGTTCCAGTAGCGGCCCTTCTGTGAGTCGGGCCCGAGCTCGATCACCGAAGTGACGTTCGCGCGGGCCAGGTTCTCGCCCGCCAGTTGCGATGCGCGTGCCAGGCCCTGGATCAGACTCTGGAGCTGCTCGGCGGTTGCGTTCTCTTTGGTGCGTACGCTGATCTGCCCGACCTCTTCGTGCGCGTCCACACCGCCGCGCTCCAGCAGCTTGGCATCTTCCAGCGGCTCCGTGAGCAGGGCGGCCAAGCGGGCCGGGGCCAGCTCGGCGACCTTGACGTGGAACAGCGTCGGATCACCGGCGACCGGAGTCACCGTCGCCCCTGCCAGGAGCTGGCCATCGTCGCTGATCGCGGCGCCGACTGTCCTGAGGTCAGCCGCGATCTGCACATCATCCAGCTCCACGCCTTCGATGATCTCAACCTCGGCATTCGTGCCGCCGAGGAACTCAACATCCAGAATGTCCTGCTTTCCGCGATCGATTAGCAGGGCCATGCCGATTACCACGACCAGGATCGAGAGCGGCACGAAGATCTTGCGCTTGCCGTACCAGTCGATGTTCGGCACGCCGATGAGCTGGAGCATCTTGATCTCTTTGATCAGGTGATACTTCGCCAACAGCGTGAAGATCGTGCGGGTGACAAAGAGCGCGGTGAACAGACTCATCACGATGCCCCACCCGAGCGTGAGGCCGAAGCCCTTGATTTCCTCACTACCCACGTAGTACAGGATCACGCAAATGAGCAGCGTGGTGATATTGGCATCAATGATCGTCGAGAAGGCCTTGTCATAGCCGTTCTTGATGATCAGCCGCAGGGAAGAGCCGCGGGCCTGCTCCTCGCGCATCCGCTCGAAGATCAGCACGTTGGCGTCGACCGCCATGCCGATCGTCAGGATCACACCCGCGATGCCGGCCAGCGTGAAGCGCGCCCCCAGCATCCCCATGGCCGCCAGCACCAGCACTACGTTGAGCAGCAGGGCCACGTTCGCGATCAGGCCGTTGATCAGGTAGTAGACCGCCATCAGCGCGGCGACCGCGATCAACCCGACGATGCCCGCCCGGAAGGCCTGCCTCAGATTGGTCTCACCCAGACTCGACCCGATCGTGCGCTCCGACAGCGGCGTGTCCCTGAGCCGCGCCGGCAGGGCACCCGCCTGCATGGTCTGCACCAAATAGGCAACTTTCTCCTGGCTGAAGTCGCCCGTGATCCGGCCGTAGGCGCCGATCGCCTCCTGAATCGTCGCCGACGAATAGGCCACGTTGTCCACCAGGATGCAGAGTTGCTTGCCCACGTTGCGACGGGTCAGATCCCGGAACAGGCCGCCGCCAACGACGTCAAGATTGAAATGCACACACGGTCGGCCGTGCTCATCCTGGCCGACATTGGCGTACTTGAGCCGCCACTTCCTGCTCGAGTCGCCGAGCAGGCCAAACTGCTCTCCCAGGTTGCTCAGGACATAAAACTCGTCACTATGCCGCTCGACGACCCACGCCCGGGCGTCGTTGCGACAGTCGAATTCTTCGAGGTCCTTTGGCGACTCCAAATCGAAAAACGCCATCGGATTGTCGATCCTGAACCAGCCTTCCGTGTCGCCCGGTGCCGGCCGAGGGCCACGTTCCTCCAACTGGTTGCGGTAGCGGTCGTACTTGGTGACGTTCTCCGGGCTGGGCTCGGACAGGATGCGAAACTCCAGCACACCCGCCCCCTTCAACAACCGGCGCAGATCCGCGGGGCCGTCCAGTCCCCCCCGCCGTGCCCGCCAGGTCGCGTGCTTTGCGACCACCACATTGATCTTGTCTTTCAACGCCGGATAACTGGCGATCAGATCATCCAGGCTGTTCTTGCGTCGCGGTGACGTGGGATCCATGTCCAGCACGTCCTGGAACCGCCGCGGATCGAGGTTCGTCGCCAAGACTGCGTCGACGGCGTCCTCGAACAACTCGGTCGCATCACGCAGGCGCAGCTCCAGGTCTTCCGCCGGCAACGGCTCTGACGGCGCGCTGCTCGGCGCGCTCGCGGGCTGGGTCGCCTCGGGGCCGCGGTCGCGGGCCTCCAGTGCGGCGCGATATTGGTCCGAGCGCTCCGCGGCCATCTGCAACAACGCCGCCCGGTTGGCCGAACCCGCGCCCAGCTTCTGCAAGGCAGGCGTCCGGTCGCCCGGTGGCAGGCGCAACGCGGCTTCCAGCGCGCCGCGCCCGACGTTCGCCGCGAAGAGCTCGTCCAGTGCGGCGGTGTATTCCTCGCGCAGCCCGGCTGCTTCCGGAGGCGGCAGCGGCATCTGCACTTCGAGGCGGTTCCGCCCGTGCACGCGCCAGACCAGGTTGTAGACCCCCTTTGGATCGACCCGCTTTTGCAGCAGGCGCTTCATTTCTTCCGCGAGGGACTGGTGTTTTTCCAGGCCGGTGTCGTCGATCTCGAAGATCATCGAAACGCCGCCGGCGATGTCCAGGCCGGGCTTCAGCTTCTGGCTGGGCGGCACCAGAAACCACACGGCCAACAGCAGCACCACCCCAATGATGATGAAGCGTTGTGTCAGGTTCTTTTCCATGTTGAATTCCTCTGGCGAGGGTAAAACTGCTCAGACGAAAACCACCCGCGACCAGCACACAACGCGCTCGTCACGGCCTGAGTACGCGTGGAGCCGCGGGCTCCTGAATCTCAGCAACGGGGTGGTCCGTTTGTGGAGATGCTTGTTCCAAAGGCGACGTTTTTCGGCGTGAGCTGGCGCGCCGCCGTAGACGTTGCATAGCCGACCGGAACCAGGGGGCCCAGTAGACTTCGGTACGCCGGCTCCGCCGCGGGCGGCAATGCCACGGCCGGCCGTGCCGGTCCGCGTGAGCCACACGCCACCGTGCCGCCGTACTCCGCGCTGCTGATCTGCGCCAGGGCGGCATCCGAGCACCACGACCAGCGCCCCAGCATCGCGTCCGGCAGCGCCCCCGCCAGGGTGACCGGCTCGGGCTTGGGAGATTCCTCATCCTCAGTCGGCGGCCCCTCAATCTGGGCAACCTGCGGAGTCGCTTCCTCCGGCGCGGAAAGCCACGGACAGACTTTCTCCTGCACGGCCAGCAGCAACAGCAGGCCGAGTCCGGAGGTGATGCGCATCAGGTCGTTGGTCAGGAATCGCACCATCGTTCACATCATATCGGCGGCTTGGCAAACTGCCAACAAGCCCGCTCGGGGCTCGGATTCTACGCCGGCCGTGTACGGCTGCCCCCCCGGGGGATGGGTCGCCGGCCTGGCCGAAGAAGCTCGGCGGTTTATCGGCCGCACCACATTCACCCACCTATGATATGCCGGGCTTGCCGGCCCGGTGGGCCAGGAGTATACTGGGCCATGTTAGGTAAATGTTTGCATATGGTATCTGCCAGGAGAGTAATCATGCCCAATCCACTGTGTCATTTCGAGTTCACCGCCAGTGACGAGGCCCGCAGTCGCCAGTTCCTCACCAGCGTCTTCGACTGGAAGTTCGATGGCTCATCGATGCCCGGCTACACGTTGATCAACACGGGCTCCGAGCCGGGTGGTGGCCTGATGAAGGTCACGCCGGAGATGCCCGGCCCCTGCTTCACGGTCTACTTCCTGGTGGACGACATCCCCGCCACGCTTCAGAAAGTCGAGCAGGCGGGCGGGAAGGTGCTTGTGCCCCAGACGCCCATCCCCAATGTGGGCGAATTTGCCATCATTGCCGACCCCGACGGGTTGCACCTCGGAATCTATCGCTCCGCGCACTAGGCGCCGCGACGACCGGCTGCGTGCCTGCCCTGGACCGGTCCCGGCTGCGGAGCACCGTGGCCGTGGCCGGCCGGGCAGTGCCGTTCGGGCGCGCCTTCAAGCTCCGCCGCCGCCGCGTGCACTCCTCTGTATTGCCCATTAGGTGACAGACCGGTCGCGGTTTCGGGGGGGGGATGGTATGCTGCCCGGTTGGACTGAAACACCCCGCGTAGTCGATTCGGAGGTTTCCTGATGCGACGCCTTCCAAGCGCGGCCCCGTTGCTCGGCGTGCTGGTCATACTCACAGGCCCCCCGGCCACTCGCGCCGATGTCCCGCTTTTCGATTACCGCGATATCACGCTGAATAACGGGCTGCACGTGATCACGCTCGAAGACTTCTCGTGCCCGATCGTCGCAGTGCAACTGTGGTACCACGTTGGCTCGAAGAACGAGGATCCCGAGCGGCAGGGTTTCGCCCACATGTTCGAGCACATGATGTTTCGCGGTACCGACCGACTCGGCCCGACGGGACATTTCAACAACATTCGACAAACGGGTGGCGACTGCAACGCGTACACGTTTTTCGACCAGACGGTCTACCACGAGACACTTCCGGCCAATCAGCTCGAGCTGGCCCTGTGGCTCGAGGCCGAACGGATGTCGTTCCTGAAGATCGACCAGGAGTCGTTCGACACCGAGCGCAAGGTGGTCGAAGAGGAACGCCGCCAGGGGCTCAATCAGCCCTATGGCACCGTGCTCGAGCAGATCCTTGCCAACTTGTTCAAAGAGCACCCTTACCGCTGGTCACCCATCGGCAATATCGCCCATCTGCGGGCCACGCGCGTGCAGGAGCTGCGCGACTTCTGGGCGCGCTACTACGTGCCGAACAACGCCATCCTCGTTATCGTCGGGGCTGTCAGGCACGCGGAAGCGCAGGCCCTGGCCCGCCGCTGTTTCGGCTGGATTCCACGCTATCCCGATCCACCACAGATCACCACGCGCGAACCGGCCCGCTCACGGGCCAAGAGCGTGCGCATCAAGGAAGACAACGCCCCCGCGCCGGCGATCGGCGTGATCTACCGCACTGTCCCGCTGGACCACGCGGACCATATCCCCCTGCAACTGCTCGGGCAGATTCTGGGCGGCGGCGAAAGCAGTCGGCTCTACCGCGAAGTCGTGGCCGAGAAACAGCTCGCCGTCATGGCGGCGGCCGCCGCCTTCGCCCTTGAACAGGACGGGTTCTTCGTGGCCGGTGGCGTCATGGCGCCGTTCGGCGGCAAACCCAAACGCCTCCGCGCCGTGCTCGACAGCCAACTTCAGCGGCTGCGCAGTGAGCCGGTAAGCGAGCGCGAATTGCTCAAGGCCCGCAACCAGATGCTCAAAGACCTGGTGACGGAGAACCTGACCATCAACAGCAAGGCCTCGGCTCTGGGCAGCGCTGCGACGCTCGAAGGCGACGTTGCCCGCGTCAACGAGCGTCTGGCCCAGATCCGCCGCGTGACCGTCGAGGACTTGCAGCGCGTGGCGCAAACCTACCTGGCACCCACGCGGGCCCTCCGGATCGAAGTGCAGCGGAATCTGCTGGGCACTCTGTTCGGCAAGAAGGCGAGCGAGGACGAAGCACCGATCACGGCGGAGCCCGAGGAGGTTGCCCCTCCGCCCGGACGCCCGGGTCTCACTCGTCCGGTCGATTACCCACCAGAGCCGCCGTTGGCCGGGCCGCTGGACTTTGACCCTACGCTCGCGTTCGGCACGCACGAGCTCGCCAACGGACTGAGAGTGATCGTCGTGCCGAACCACGAGGTGCCGTTCGTGAGCATCCGGCTCGGCCTGCTGTCCGGGGCGTGGACCGAACCCAAGCCGGGCGTGTGCATGCTCGCGCTGGGCATGCTCACCAAGGGGACTGCCGCCCACACTGAAGGCGAGTTGGCTGACGAGCTGGAGACGTACGCCATCGCGCTGTCTGGAGAGGGTGAGATGGATTCCTCCCAGGTGCGAGCCAACTGCTTGACCGAGCACCTCGACCGGGCGCTGGCGCTGATGGCTGAGGTCGTACTTACTCCGACCTTCCCCGCCGATGAGTTCGAGAAGCTGCGGCGGCAAGTGCTCACGGGGCTGGCAATCTCCACCAACCGGCCCGCCTACATCGCAGATCGCGAGTTCCGTCAAAGGCTCTATGGCGACCACCCCTACGCTCGCACCGAGACCGGCGAGATCGAAGACGTCAACGCCCTGGAAGTGGCCGATCTGCGCCAATGGTGGGAGCAGTACGCCCGTCCCGACCGGGCGGTGATGGTCTTCGCCGGCGATATCGAGCTCGACCGGGCCGTCAGCCTGGCCGAGTCCGCCTTCGGCGAGTGGAGTGCCGCCGGGCCCCCGCCGCAGAACGAGTTGCCCGACCCCCCGCAACCCGCGGAAACGCACATATACCTGGTCGATCGCCCCGGCGTGCAGAGTGAGATCCGCGTCGGGCAGTTGGGTCCCACGCGGCACGATCCCGGCTACGCCACCAGCCGTGTCGTCAGCGGCTATTTCGGCGACGCGTTCGGCAGCCGTTTGAACGAGAGTATTCGCGTCGAGAAGGGGCTGACGTACGGCGCCAGCGGCGGCTACACGGCCGGGCGTTTCGCGGGGACGTTCCGGGCGCGCACATTTACCAAGACGAAATCCACGGCCGAGACGGTGCAGGTCATCTTCGACGAATTGAAGCGTCTGCAGGATGAGCCACCAACCCCGGACGAACTGGAGAAGACAAAGTCGTATATTCTCGGTAACTTCGCGAGCGGGCGGGAGACGCCGCAGCAGGTCGCGAACCAGTTGTGGCTGCTGGTCGAGTGCGACTTGCCGCAGGGATACTTCGGCCGCCTATTGGAAACGGTCGCACAGACCACCGCCGCCGACTGCGCCCAGCTCGCACAGACAACCGTGGATCCTTCGCGGATGGTGGTCGTGGTGGTAGGTGATGCCAAGGCCGTGAAGCCGGACCTGGAGAGAATAGCACCAGTGACCGTCGTGGAGTTGACGCCCGAGGCCCCAGCCCCGCGCGCGCGCGAGCGCTCCGGTGGGGAATGAACGGCCGCGCACGGCGACCCGCCGTTGGCCCGTTCCCGCGCAGAACCGGCCCACCGGACTAGAACGAACGGGTTATCGGAGTTCCAGCAATGCCCGAATCGTGTCTTGACATCACCGAAGTGGAAGGCGCCACGATCGTCAGCTTCCGCGGCGACTCGATTCTGGACATCCTGACCATCCAGCGTACCGGGCGCGAGTTGTACAATCTCATTGACGAGGCGGGAAAGCGCCGCGTCGTGCTCGATTTCCGCGCAGTGCGTTTCCTTTCTTCGCAGGCTCTGGGTGTACTGCTTACACTACGCCGTAAGGCGGATAAGGCTGGCGCGCGCGTGGTGCTGTCGCAAGCGCGCCCGGAACTGGCCCGCGTGTTCAAGGTCACAAACCTCGACCAGTTGTTTCACTTTTTCGACAGCAACGAAGAGGCGCTCGCGCACCTCGGTGACCAGAACGCCAACGGGGATCCCTAGCAGGAATGACACAAGGGATGAACGCACCAGACGAGCAGCTTATCCAAATCAGCCCCCGGGAAGACGCCCTGGTGCTGTCTGTGCAGACGGCGCAGCTCACCACCCTGCCAGCCGTCGACGAGTTTGACCAGACATTGCGTCAATTGCTCGAGAGCCGCTCCGAGCTGATCTGGGTGATAGATTTCCGTAACGTCACCTTCATGGTCAGCCCCGCGGTGAGCACGCTGATAGTGGTCATGAAGCGCCTGCGGGTCGCCGACGGTGATCTCATCCTGACCGGCCTGCACAGCAACATCCAGCGTCTCTTCGAACTGATGCGTTTGGATCAGGTGTTGACGATCTGTCCGGATGTGGACAGCGCCCTGGCCGCCATACGCCGGTCAGAGTAAACCGGGCCCTATTTCTGGCGATAGACGATGCGGCCCCGCTTCAGATCGTACGGCGATACCTCAACCGTGACGCGATCGCCGGGCAGGATGCGGATGAAGTGCTTGCGCATGCGGCCGGATACGTGGGCCAGCACCTCGTGCTTGCTGGATCCACCAATCTCGGCCTCCACCAGGAACATGGCGTTGGGCAACGCCTTGATGACGGTGGCCTCCATTTGAATGGGCTCTTGCTTCGCCAAAAGCACTCCTTCTCTACGGTCCCCGTTAGCTGACTATCGAGCGGCTGTGCCGCCGGATTCAGGAGCGAAGGCGGGCTTGCAACCGATGCGGCCGAGAAACCTGTGCCAGACCCGCCGGGAAGCGAAGCAGTCAGACTCGGTGGCAGGAAGCGCCTACCCGCTCGTCCGCATGTTACGGTTTCGCACCACCGGGGTCAATCGGGTCGGCGGCGCCCTTCCAGCCGCTCTCGGTCAGGTGCAATTTGCCTCCGTCTCTGATCGCGCCCTAAGATCGGATAATCGGTGGCTATTCACCCTGTCGAAGGAGGTCCGAAGCGATGCGTCTGTATCCCTCTGTTGTCCTGCTCCTGGCGGCCGTGCTCGTTCCCGCACCGGCCTCGGCCGACTTCACCAACAACATCATGATTACCGGCTATTGGCCTCCGACCAACGAGATGGTCCGCCCCTTCAGCGACAACCCCGAGCAGAACCCCGGTGGCTGGATCGGCGGTGACTGGGAGGGGCTGGGGTATGACATCTATTCGTTCTTCCCCGAATTCCCCAGCGGGAGCTGGCCCAAGGGGGTCGGCGACTTCGAGGTCGATTATCAGGACACTTCGGCCGACTTCTGGCGCATCGTCGCCGAGGTCGAACCGGTCGCAATCATTACTTTCAGCCGCGGCTCGATCAACCGCGACTGGGAGATCGAGAAGAAGCAGCGCAACCTCGCCGAGTGGGTCGACGACTACGAGGCGCCCTACCAGCCCACCCCCGCGCCCCCTGACGACAGCGTCCCCGCCGACTACGAACGCATCTCGTCCCTACCCATGTGGCGGATCCGCGATTGGGTCAATGACGCCAACATCGGCGTGGAGGCCATGATCGACTACAACGGCTACGGCGGCGGCTTCCTCTCCGAATTCATCGCCTACCACGGCTGCTGGTATCACGATCTCCACAGCGATCCGAGCGACCCGGCGTGGAACGTCGCCGCCGGACACATCCACGTCAGCGAGCGTCTGACGTTGGACCAGGCCACCGCGGCGACCGAGATCACGCTGCGGGCGCTGATCGACTATGTCGATCAGCAGGTCCCCGAACCCAGCAGTGCCCTGCTGCTGGTGTTCGGCGTCCTGGCCGTCACTCCCCGCCGGGCTCTGAGGTAACGCCGCATTCACGACTTCCGTCATGGGGCAGGAGCCCCGAATCTGGGTCAATATTATAGGACGTTGCGAGCCCGAAACACCCGCCAGCGCTTTACAATTCTACACGCTTTTCCGGCAAGCAGATGCCAACACGGGCGTTTTGCTTGTCGTCCAGCGCATTGCACTGGCTGCCTGGCTGCCGTGTCGGTATGCGCCGCCCCTGCTTCGCCGCTGGCTCACGGAGACCGACCCCTTCGGATCACAGGAGACCCCCATGAGACCACGTTACATAACGCTGCTGGCCATCGCCTCGCTGGCGCTGCCGGCATTCGCACAGCAGGGCAATGAGCGGGCTCGTGACGGCGCCGGACGCCCCGGCCGTCCTCGCGCCGCCCAGCGCGGTCCTGGTCCCGGCGGCCCGCGCATCGAGATGATGGCGCAACGATTGGCCCAGTCGCTCGAGCTCAGCCAGGATCAGATCGCCAAACTCGATGAGATCGTCGCCAAGCACGAAGGGCGCTTCCAGCAGGGCCGCGAGCGCAGCGAACAGATGCGCACGCTGATGCAGGAGTACCGCACCGCCCGCGAGTCCGGCGACGAAAGCCGCCTCGAAGAGCTGCGCGCTCAGATCCGCGAGTCTTCCGGCGGCGACAACGAGGACATGATGGCGCCGTTCTTCGACGACGTCAGCGCCATCCTCACCGACGAGCAGGCCGCACAGTTTGCCCAGTGGCGTGAACGGATGCAGGGCCGCGGCGGCGAACGCGGGGCCCGCATGGCTGAGCGCATGGAACGCCAGTTCGACGAGATGGCCGATGCGCTCAAACTCGATGGCGAGCAGCAAGCCCGTTTCGATGAGTTGATGGACAAGGCGCTTGGCCAGTACGACCAGCAGCGCACGGCGGCCGAAGACGGCCGGTCTATCGTCGAGCAGATGCGTGAGGCCCGGCGGGAAGGTGACGCTGATCGCATTCTGGAGCTGGAAGACCAGATGCGCGCAGCACGGTCGCAGCGGGAAGCCCCGTTGCAGAACTTCTTCGACGAGTTGGAGAAGATCCTGAACGATTCGCAGAAGCAGACCCTCGAACGCTACCGGGCGCGGATGGACCGCGCCGGACGCGGCGGCGAGGCGCAGCGCGTGGACGTGCAGACCCTGCTGCGCGTGGTCAAGCGCATGGAGCTGACCGCCGAGCAGACCGAGCGCATCCGCGAGATCGAGCGCGAGGCCAAGCTTGCCATGCAAGACGCCCGCGGCCGCGACGCGCAGACCGCACTCGTCGAGAGTGTCAAACGTGAGCTGAAGTCCGTGCTGGACGCCGACCAGTTCGCCGAGCTCGAGCGCTCGTTGGGACGCGGCGGCCGGGGTGAGCGCGGCGATCGGCAGCGCAACCGCCAGGACGGACAAGGACGCGAGCGACCCGCGCGCCGACAGCGCGGCGACGACCTCTAAATCGGTGCTCACGATCATGCGATACAACGAGCCGCGGACTTAAGTCTGCGCGGTGCTGATGCGCGAATGAATGTCGCAAGATCCTGAGCGGTCGTTTAGAGCCTATCCCGAGACTCCCGAGCCGCGCCCGTGAGGAAGCGGTTGCCGAAAGACTGCTTGCTTACGCGCTCGGCCCGGGACACTGGAAGCTATCCCAAAGCCCCTGGCAACGGCATTAACCAGTGAATGACACGGGTGGGATACGATCACGATCGAATCCGACCTCGGCGCACTGGGCAAAGTCGCTGAGATCATTACCGCAAACCCCGATACCCTGGGCGGTGAACGGGCGATTCCAATCGGCGCACTAATTCGCATCAATGGCAATCTGCGTGGCACCAGTCAGAATGATCGGCCGGCGATCAAGGCCACGGGATACTTGAATGGCAAAATCCTAATCGACGGTTCCCTGGTCGACGGTAGCGGGACCGGACCCGAAATCGCGATTGCCGGCAGCATGTTCAGTAATGCCGCGATTACTGTTAACTACGACGGCTGGGACAACGACCACGACTGGCAGGAAGATGCGACGATCAAGGTCGGTGCGACGACGTATACAAAGAACAGCGGTGCGGTCAACAACCTCGGCACCTCGCCGAACCTCTGGCACGTCACCAAATGCAAGGCCGACATGAATAATGACGGCGTTGTCAACGGTTTCGACATTGACGGTTTCGTGCTGGCCCTGGAGGGCGAGGCCGCCTACGGCGCGGTCTATCCCGGCCTTGAGGGAAGTATGGTCTTTCACGGCGACATGAACTGGGTTGTGCAAGAGGTCTGCCTCAACGACGGCTTGAACGGCTTCGACATCGACCCTTTCATAGCGCGCTTGCAGGAAGACCCGGAGTGTTGCGAGGACTACTGCGGTCCCTGCTGGGGCGAGGGCGGCGGGGGGCTCGGCGACCCGCAGGACGCGGCCGACTTGCTCCTGGCGTTTGTGGCCGCCAAACGCCTGCCCACCGCCATCACGGCGATCGACGACCTGATCACCCTCTAAGGCGACAGCGACCGCGGCCAGTACTGGTCCGCCGTCCGGGCCGCGTTGCTTGAGTAGAGAGAGGGAGTGCAGCACAGGCCCTTGCGAGCTACAGTGTCCGGCCGCGTCGCGCGCGTTCTCAAGCAACTCGACGCAACCACTCCCTGACGGTCGCGGCTCGGTTTCGGCGACCGCGCTTGTAGACGTAGCTCGGGTTCGGCACTCGCTCGTGCAGTCGCGGGTCGTTGCTACACCGCCGGGATGTCGCGTCGCGAGAACCGCCACAGGCCGGCGGACCAGAACGCACCGCCGACCAGGACGAGCACGATCAGGTCGCGCACCGGCCACTCCCCACTACGCACGACCGGCAGCGGACGGTAGTAATTCAGCACCCCCAGAAAACTGACCCACTCTATGGCCGACCAGAACTGCGCCAGGAAGTTGACCAGCACCGAAACCAACAGCCCGGACATGACGACCGCGATCGCCGTTCCGCGCCGTGAGAACAGGCTCGATACGAACATGGTCGTCCCGGCAATCGCCAGGTACAGCGCGAAAAGGTTGACCGTCAACAGCGACAACCGCCCCAGGTTGATCGGCTCCCACAAGGCGAACGACCGCTCGCCCAGCCACACGCCTCACAACGGTGCCACACTGATGGGCACGCCGCACACCAGCCAGACCAGCGAAACACTGACATACAGAGATGCGCGTGAAATCGGCAGCGTCAGCAGCAGGTCCGCTGTCCCGCGGTCGATTTCGCCCGCGATTACGCGGGTGCAGATCGTCAGGATCAGCGTCCAGGTGAAGGCGTACAACAGCGGGTGCGCGAAGCCGACGGTCATCAGCCCGGTCGGCGTCGCGTTCTCGGCCAGATCGGCTCCGACCATCATCTGGATCAGCCGCCGCAGGGCCTCTTTGCTGAACCAGATTTCCGTGATCTCGCCGGCAAACACGCTCATCGCGCGCACGAAGAGCATCTCGAACGCGACGATCGCCAGGGTCAGCAGCAGGAACACCCAGAGCGTGTCGCGGAATGTCTTGCGCACGATCGCCAGGCTCACTGCGGCTCCTCCGCATTCTGGAGCGTATAGTAGGCCAGGAACAGGTCTTCCAGGTCCGGGGGTGTGATGCTCACATCGCGCACGGGGCACTGCGCCAACCAGGCAATCAGCGGCGCCACGTCGCCGACCCATCTGCCGCTCAGGCGCTCGGCGCCGTCATGACTCACGCTCAGCCCGCTCGGCAGCGGCGGGCGGGGCTGCTCAGCCTCGCG
>JAHJAR010000060.1 GCA_018814045.1 Planctomycetota bacterium
GACAAACAGAACGAACGACTCCAGGCGCCGCAATCAATCGAAGTCGAACAGGCGGTGCTCGGCGCCATTCTGAAAGACCCGGAGGCCATCAACCGAGTGATCGATGTCGTCATGGATGCGGGGGATTTTTACGCGCCCAAACACCAGATGATCTTCCAGGCTGCCGTCGACCTCTACTCCCGCTCTTCGCCATGACGGCAGCCCCAACGAGCCGCGTTCGGCTTCACCGGGAAGCCAGCGCAAGCGCCCGACCAGTAGTCGTCAGGCTTGCCGGCCTGGTCCTTGTTCGGAGCCACAATCACTATAAGTGTTTGCCGGTACGATAGTTGCCACCGTAGCTCAATCGGCAGAGCAGCGGTTTTGTAATTAAGTCATTATCCCGCATAGACTTACAGAAACGCGGCTCCCATGCAGCTACGGCCGCTGGAAGTCGCACGAGAGCGCACGAAAAGGCTCATCCGGTTGTCGCGACAACCCTAACACATTTAACGGTTCAAAGAACCGAACTTACTGCGAACTTACCTTGCATCGCACCTCTAGGGGCATCGGCAGAGCAGCAGTCCGAGAAACCGCTACTTTACTGATCGCGGTTGTCGCCCGGTTCGCGCGCTTCCACCCACTCGGCTTCCACATCGCGCGGGTTGTCGTCCAGTCTTCGGCGGTTGTCGTACCCTGTCGTGGTCGCGTCAGTCGCGCTTTCTGCCGGTCCGCTCGACCGGCGCGACCTGTGCTCAGTAGCGGTTTTTTCGTCCGCAGGTCACGTGACTCGCTCAGGGCCGGTCGGGTCGGTTTCACGATTTCAGCGTGTTTCACCACGCGGTGAAACCGCCGGCGCTCGCGGAGCGCGAAGACCTACGGCCGGTTACTTCTCCATCCGAGCCCCCGGACGAGCTGTGGGAAATTATAACAGTGCATGATAGATTTTCCATCGACTCGCGGCTAGAGTATCCCACGTCAGCGATTCTCAGTAAGGTGTCATGTATCCGCGCCATCTCACTCGCAACCTGCTCAGCGCCCTCGGCGACACGCCGATCGTCGTGCTGCATGGCCCGCGCCAAGCCGGCAAGAGCACGCTCGCGCAGCGGCTCGCCGAGCACAGCCACCCTGCGAGATACATCACTTTCGACAACGCGACGTCGCTGGCGACCGCGAGAACCGACCCAACCGGGTTCCTGGCTGGCGCACAAGGCCCACTGGTGCTCGACGAGATTCAACGGGTGCCCGAGCTCGTGCTGCCCATCAAGGCCGATGTGGATCGTGACCGCCGCCCTGGGCGGTTCTTGCTGACGGGGTCGGCCAATGTCATGCAGTTGCCGAAGCTCGCCGACGCGTTCGTCGGCCGCATGGAGGTCCACACGCTTCTACCGCTCTCGCAGGGAGAGATCGAAGGTGTGCGGGAGGGGTTCGTCGACGCGCTCTTTGCCGCGAAACTGCCGCCGTGGCCAGGCCCAGCCACTCCCAAAGTCGGCGCGCTCTCGAAGGCGGATCTGGGGCGGCGCATCTTTGCGGGTGGCTACCCCGAAGCCCTCGCGCGTGGCAACCCCGAGCAACGCCACCGGTGGTTCGAGTCATACCTCAGCACGGTCATGCTACGCGACGTTCGGGACCTGTCGAATATCGAGGGTCTGGTGGACCTGCCGCGCCTGCTGGTCGCGGTCGCGGGTCGCGCCGGTGGGCTCGTAAACTATGCCGAGCTTGGGCGCGATGTCGGTCTGAACCAAATCACCGCCAAGCGCTATCTGACGCTCCTTACCGCGACGTTCATCCTTCGGCCGGTGTTGCCGTGGTTCACAAACCGCATCAAGCGGGTCGTGAAGAGCCCGAAGATGTACTTCGGGGACGCGGGCCTGCTCGCGCACGTACTGGGCGCAACTCCCGAGGGCTACGCTGCAGACGGGAGGCTGACCGGCACGCTGTTCGAGAACTTCGTCGCGACCGAACTGCTGAAGCAGATCAGTTGGAGCCGGGCGAAGCCGAGCCTGTGGCACTTTTGCGACCATCGCGGCAACGAGGTCGACTTCGTGCTCGAACCGCGCGGCGGCCGGCGAATCGTCGGCATCGAAGCAAAGAGCAAGGCCACCCTCGACACCGACGACTTCCGCGGCCTGCGCGTACTGGCCGAGGCCGCCGGCGAGCGCTTCCACCGTGGCGTGGTCCTGTACACGGGCGTCTAGTCGCTGCCGTTCGGGAAGCAAATGTACGCGCTGCCCATCACGGCGTTGTGGCGTCTGGGGGCGGAACCCGTGTCGTGATTCGTGCTCGGCTATTCGCGAGGTACTCCAACAGGGCGATTGGGCAAGCGGGAGTAAGCCATGCGCAAACGCACGAAGAGCCCGGCCAAGCCGAAGATCGCCAAACGCCGCTTGGCTGAGTTGATCGAAGCGGCGACCGTTGACTGCTACAACGATTCAGAGGCCAAGACGGGCTTTCTCACTATGATTGACGATCACTTGGCGATGCCCTTCACGACGACCGTCCTGGGCGCGGAGGTCGAGGTCGTCGCCGTCGATCTGCCGGACGACGAAAGCGTCGTGGCCGTCTGCCGCCGCGGCAAGGCACGTCAGCGCATCCCGATCCTCGACCTGCCGCTCCCTTCGCCTCCGCCTGCGGGGAGCGAGTGGATCGAGGCCTACCATGCTTGGCTCAAGGGCGGCTGGTGAGGCACAATGAGCGAATATCAATATTACGAGTTCCTTGCCATCGACCGGCCGCTTTCCGCCGCGGATATGCGCCGGTTGCGCGACGACGATGACGACGGCACGGGCTGGATGGCGTCGCTCGCCCCGCTGCGAAACGACATCATCGACGGGGATTACCGCAGCTTGTATCTGGCTTGGCTGCTGATTATCCAGTGTGATGCGCTCACCCCCGCGACGCGTGAACCTCCGGTTCCACCGGGGCTTGGAGCGCTCCCCGCTCCGTGCGAAGCGTTGGCGGACTTTCTGCACCTTGATCGGACTTTGCTCGGTTTGGCGGCCGAGCAGAGCCCGCCCCGTGTCGCCGCGGAAGTGTCTGGAGGCGATTGGCGCATCGTTCTTGCCGATCTGACGGCGGCGGAGAGGGACGAGCTGCTGTCGGACCTCCTCATACACGACGACCCGGCGACGCGACGGAACTTGCGGAAACGACTCCGCAGCAGCATATCGGGCGCTGCGGCGGAGCCCGGCGCGGCAGAACACTGCAGAGCATCGGGCTCTTCCAGCATCTCGGCGTGGCAATGACAGGCGGAGACGATTTGCGGCACGAGGGCCTCGTCCGTCCGAAGCGTGCCTGCGATCGTAACGCAGAGGATTCGAGTGGCGATCTTGCGGGGGAGTGTGGAGTACAGCTCGCGCTCCGGCTCGGTGCGGCAGACGGGACACCCGAGGTGGCTGCCATTCGCACCACAAACGGCCAACAGGCGGTCATGTTTGGAGCAATAGAGCAATCCGTTCAAGAAACCTACAAACACAACGCGCAGCGCGCAACCCTAACAAACACCTAGCGCGCTACGATTGGGCTGAAACGGCTCTAATACAGTCGAAAACAGAATCCAGCCTCGCCCAGCCCGTCGACCCGGCCGATCTCCCCGCTGCGCTGGCTGCCACGACGACCGCGCGCCTCAGGGATGCACACCACCTGACTTGCCACTGCGCGTCAGCCGCGGCGGCCGTGATCGCAGCGTCTGCTGCAATGCTGCCTGCTGAGCACTGTCCACGCCGAAGAAGAAGACACCGCCGCGTTCGCCGAGCTTCATGTATACCCGGTTCACCAGTTTGCGATGCTCCTGGTAGGCCTCGGCGAACTCGTCGCGATCCTGCTGAGTATCCCAGTACGTCAACCACATCCCGACCTGCCCGCTGGCCGCCTCCGCCTTCTCTTGGTCGCCGGCGGGCGCGAGCAGATAGAAGCGGTCACCGCCCCACCCGGTCGCCGCCTTGGTCGTCCAGTAGCCGGGCATCGGCATCTGCATTGGATCGACCTTCTTGTCCGCCGGCGAAGTCACGATGGCACACATGAGTTCGCCGAACGTATCGGTGTGAACGACCTGGAGGCCCAACCCGCCGGCGAGCGTCTTGATGTCGTCGTCGTTGACCACGACCGGCTCGTCGCGTTTCTTGGGATCCCAGTACTTCTCGGGATGCAGGATCTGTTCGGACGAGCGCGGCAAGCCCTCGTATACCCGGCGGAGATCGTCGCCGATCGGCCCCGGGTCGCGGATCCCCGCTATGATCATCCCCTCTCCGCGCAGCAGGAAACGCACGCCACACGGAAAGCGCGCCAGAAACGATGAAACGTACGGCGGCGCTTCCAGCAACCCCCGCATGTCACCCATCTGCTCCTGGCGCCCCTGCCAAAGCTCGACCGCATCCAGCTCACCCGTCACGATTCGCCGGTGGACGTAGCGTTCTTGCAGGATCACCGCCGAGCCTTCGACCACGGCCCCGATCACCGCCTGCCGGTCGCTGCTGGCGTCGTCATCCTCGAGCAATCGCTCCAAATCGTAATGCTGATCGTCCAAGGCGTGCACCAACTCGTGTGCGATGACATCGCTGTGGCGCAGACTGTCCAACGTGACACCCGGGCGCCAGACCACGCCCAGCTTCTTCTCCCGATGATCGTATATCCCGGGCACAAACCCGCTGGTAGCCTCCTCGAAGATCCTGGCCACGTCGCAATCGGGGGGAACCAGTCCGACCAGCTTCAGGGTCGTCTCGGAATCAGCGTGTGCTTCAGGCGTACCCGCCTCCTCGGCCAGACCGCGCGACATGAAGGCCCGCAGCTCATCCTCGGTGTAGACCGCCACGGAGACCGGCTGCTTGAACTTCCAACCCCGCAGACGCTCCACCTCTTTCTGAATTTCGGCGACCACGGGCGCAAGTTGAGCATCGGTAAGTGGCTCCGCCGCTGTGGAGGCCTTCTGGCCGGGCGCCGCTTGAGCGTCGACCTGGGCAACTGCCGCGCTCAAGCCTGACAGCACGCCCAGAAGAACCAAAGCCCCGCGCACCGGGCCGCTGAAGACCGCCGCCTTTGTCGCTGGCAGCATTCTGAAAAGGCTGTTCTTTCCCGTCATGGTTGGTCTCCTCCGCTGACCCCCAGTGTGTCAAACAGCTCCCGCTGGCCCGGAACCTCCACCGAGTGGAAGGACGGGTGCCGGTTGACCAGCTCGCGCAGCCGCGGCGAAGAATCCCCCCCGTCCAACACCGCGGCGATCTCGTGGAATACGTGTTCACGCAACAGCCCCGCGTGCATGAAGCAGGACAGGAACAGGCTCCGCGTCCAGAGCGCCTGATGAACCGCGCTCAGTTCGTTGTTCAGGAGCGTGACCAGCGTCTCGCGGCCGTCGATCACACAGTGCAACTGCTGGCTGTTCCAGTGCCGCAGGATGCGCTCACGCTGAAACGCCAACGCGACCTGCGCGCCTGCCACGCTCACCGGCGCATAAGCCAACAAATACACGGCGACGCCGCGCTCCGCCGTCTCCGCGACCGCCGGCCTGATTTCCTCCAGCGCGTGCGGGAAGGCGTCGACCACGGCGATGCGTTCGCTGCGTGCCAGCATCGCCCGGCAACGCTCGAAGACCAGGGGCACCGACTCCAACTGATAGATGCGTTCATCCGCCAGGCGCGGGCGCTGCTGCCGCAGGCGGGTCTTCGCGGCCCGGGTCTGCCACACAAAGGTCCGCTCCAGATGTTCGAGAAACTCCGCCGGTGCCACGGCCCGGCAGACCCGCCGGTCGCCCTCTTCGACTACCACCGCCCCCTTACGCAACAACGCCTCGATCGCCTTGTAAACGTTGGCCGTAGGCTTGCCGAGCGTCTTCCCGATGCGGTACGCGGTGACCGGTTCGGGTTCGGCCAGGAGCAACAGGTAGACATCCGCCTCCAGCCGGTTCAGCCCCAACTCTTGCAGCAGCATGTGATTGGCGACCATAGCGCATCTAGTATCATGATTTGCTACTACTAATTCAAGGAAGCATTTGTCGGATTTTGCACGGACTGGAGAGCCATCTGAACTGAGGCGAAACGCCAGCGGCAAGAAGGTGGCGGGCACAGCCCGCTCTACCCAGGTGTTGTTTCAAGGGGCCAGCGCGCACGGCCCACCCTACGCTACGGCTCTACCCTCGGATGACCGTCACGATGCACGGTAAACCCTCGCTCGCGCTTTGGGCTCGGCTATTCGGTGCCGGGCGTTTGTCTGGCAGCCGGAGGACTTTGCACTGTCCGCAAGCCTGAGCCCAAGGGACACCTTTTGACCTGGACCTGCTACGGAACGTGGCTGCACGGCGACCAGCGAGGTGCGGTCGACGACAGCCACAACGCACCCGGATCGGCGTTCCTACCGCCGGATTGTACGCGGCTGCTCCACGAGGTTCGGACGATGGCACACCGTCCGGTGAGAGCTAACGACTGCCGGCCGACACCTCGTGCGCAAGGCAATCTCCCGGCACTGCGACATTCGCGAATGGACGCTTCACGCGGCGAACGTGCGCACGAATCACGTGCACGTCGTCGTGTCATGCGACGTGCACCCGAGACAGGCGCTGGATCAATTCAAGGCGTGGTGTACACGGCGGCTGCGCGAGGCGGGCCACTTCGCCGCGGACCAGCCGGTGTGGACAGCAGGCGGCAGCCGGCGTTGGCTGTGGGACAGCGACAGCCTGCGGCGTGCGATCGACTACGTCAGCGAGTACCAAGGTAACGACTTGCGTTGACGGCCGGTCACCGCGTGAAACGCCGCCACCGCGCAAACCGAGCCCGAAGCGCAAGCAAGGGTTTCGCGCCCGATTCACGCCGGCCGCCGGCAGCCTCAAACAACCTTTGAACGGAGACCCCCGATCCGAGCCCGAAGCGCAAGCGAGGGTTCCGCACCCGGCCTGAAACACGCCCTCGGCATCCCGCTATCGCTGGCAAATGCCAAGGCAGTCTTCCACGATGACGGCCCCCGTCGAGAACGCCAGCACCCTCGACGACGGACGGTAAACCCTCGCTTGCGCTTCGGGCTCGGTTTATGCGCAGCAGCGTCCCAGACGATTTCAACGCCGGCGTGGCGAATGGGCATGGCGAATGCGTCGGGTCGATGACCCGACCTACCGGCCTGCTCTGCTCCTAACAGAGCCGGGGTGCGGTCGCCTGTAGAGTAGGCGGCATGCCCACGGCGACGGCACAGGTGGCTCAGGAGCGATCAAAGAACACTGCGTCGAGATCCAGAAACTCGTCAGCCGTCTTCGGGATCGCTGGGTTCAGCCCACTTGAGAATGCCCCCACATAGACGATCTTCCCGCGTCGCATGATGTCCTGGATCAAGGGTATGTAGTCCCCGTCACCTGTCAGCAGCAGTATCTCGTCGATCGTGTCAGAGTAACTATGGCGCATTGCGTCGATGCAGATGTTGATGTCGACGCTTGCCACCTTTTGGCTTGCGCTGGGTTTCTTGAAGACGCGCGGAACAATGAAGCCGTAGTCGCGCAATCTGGACGGTCGAATGAACTTGTACCGCACGCTAGAAAGCTCAAGCTCCATTTCATAAATCTTGTTCTCATCCCCGACTTGGGATGTATAGTAGCCGGTTCTTATCAAATCCCAGGCCCGGAATCTGGCTATGTCTGGATGCCACACGTAGGCGTCCTCTTTGTGCAGGACGCCGTCGCGCGGGACCCGATCCTCGGCACGCATAGCCTGGTACCTGTAAACCAGATTCTCGCCATCAACAAAGATCATAGCCCGCCGGGACATACTCACCCTCGCGCCGGTCTGATTGTCTCCGCGATCACTGCCTGCGGACAATTCACACTAAGCAGTAACGTAGGGCGCGTCTTGACGCACCATCCAGCTAATCCGCTTCCGCCAGCTTCTTGTCCACGGTCTCCAGAATCTCATGTTCCAGGGCGAGCGCTTGGTCTTGGATTGCCTCCCCGCGTTTGAGGATGTCGTCCATCCAGGCTTTGTCCTCGACGCCCGAGGCGTTGATGCGGACGTTCAGGTAGGCGCCCATGACCGCCGAACGGGCGGCTATGGCGCCGACGCCGGCGTCGGAGACGGAGTTGGGGTTGCCGATTTCGGCCATGGCCTTGGCCACGTCCATCGACGCCAGCGAGACTTCCATCACGCGGAACGGCACCATGATCGCGTTCTTGGTGGCGTCCTGGATCGCCTGGTTCTTCGCCGCCCTTTCCGCGTCGCTGCCGGCGGGCAGACGGAAGGCGTCCATAATGGAATTAAACGCGTCGGTGTCGTTGTCGATCAGTTTCAGCAGCTCGTCGTGACAGGCTTTGCCCTTTTCGGCCCACGCGGAGAACTCCTCCCAGCGCTCATCCCAGCCGCGTTTATGCGACGAGAGGTTCGCGACCATCGTGCCCAAGGCCGCACCCATCGCGCCCATCGCGGACGAGATCGACCCGCCGCCGGGGGCCTTCGACTCGCTGGCGGTCTCGTGCACGAAGCCCTTGACGGTCATGTCCACCAGCCGCTTCTGCTGCGACTGTCGGGCGGCGATGGCGTACTCGATGATCTTCTCTTCCGGCTTGAACGGATACAGGTCGTCCAACCCCATCGATTTGACGGCGATCTTGATGATCTCGTCGTCGGACACACCCAGCGAACGCTGCTGCAAACGCAGGTAGTATTTGCCGGCGTCGAGCATCGCGCTGAGCGGGATCAGGCCGACCAGTTCCGACCCGGTCACCCGTACGCCGCGCTCCTCGGCCTTCTTCTTGCATTCCTCGAAGGCCACGTGCACCGACGTGACGCTGATATTCGTCAGGTTCATCGAGATTTGGGCGACGCCGTATTCCTCGATGAACCAGCCGATGCCCTTGACGCACTTGAGGCTGCCGGGAATCCAGACGGGGTTGCCGTGGTCGTCCTTCACGATCGGGCCGGTGAGTTCGTCGCCGGCGCGTTTCTGGCGGCCCTTCTCGCGCACGTCAAAGGCGATCGCGTTCGCCCGCCGGGTTGAGGTCGTGTTCAGGTTCACGTTGTAGGCCACGAGGAAATCGCGCGCCCCCACCGCGGTCACGCCATATTTCGCGTCGAACGTGCCCGGCCCGAAATCGGTTTTCCACTCCGGCTGCTGCAACCGCTCCGGCAGGGCCTCGTACTCACCCGCCCGGCACGTAGCGAGATTGCGGCGCTCTTCCTTCGTGGCGGCGTATTCGTAGAAATAGCCGCTGATGCCGACTTCGTCGCCGAGCCGCTGCCCGAGCTTGTGGGCCCACGTCACCGTTTCGTCCATGCTGATGTTCGCGACGGGTACGAGCGGGCAGACGTCCATCGCCCCGAAACGCGGGTGCTCGCCCGAGTGCTTCGACATGTCGATCAGCTCTTTGGCCTTGCGGGCGGCGCGGACGGCGGCCTCAAGCACCGCTTCGGGCGGGCCGACCAGCGTCACGACTGTGCGGTTCGTGGCCTTGCCCGGATCGACGTCGAGCAGCGTGGCTCCTTCGACGCTTACGATCTCATCGGTGATCTGCTTGATGATAGCGGGGTCGCGCCCCTCGCTGAAGTTCGGCACGCACTCGATCAACTGGTCGCTCATCTCGCTCGTTCCCCAAACACCTGATTGAAGTCTCTGTGAAAAACGTGGCCAACAGGGACCCGCCGCGCAGGCCGGGTCAGCAGAGGATACAGCACTGGGCGCGATTCTCAAACATGCATCCCAGCACCGCCTGAGTGCTGCCCCCCGCGCTATTCCCCCCGCCGCTGCCGCGCCGCCGCGCGCCGCTTCTCATAGACCTCTTCGCATTCCGGCGGCCTCAGGTAATGCGGCACGATCTCTTCCGGACGGCAGAACTGGCCTGCCGCGGCCATCCGCCGCGCTATCGCGATCACCGTCGCAGCGGTCGGCGTCCAGTAGTCCTCGGCGAGCACCTGCCCCCCCGCCGCCGCGCACGACTCGCGCTGCCGCCGTAGCCCCGGCCCGAGCGCCCAGAACGGTTGCGGAATGCTCGCCAGCCACGGCGCGACCAGCCGCAGAGCCGGCGCAGCGGTCTGGCGGAGTTCCGCCTCGCCGTGGCGTTCGAACACCGCTCCAAACACATGCTCCGGCTTGGCGTCCAGGATGACCGCCAGGCGCGTCGGCCGCTGCGGATGATCGAGCGCGTTGCGCGCGATCACTTCCATCGTCGGCACCGCAATCACTTCGCAACCCGTCGCCGACTGGAGCATCCGCCCCACCGTCGCGGCGATGCGCAGCCCGGTAAAACTACCCGGCCCGGCCGAGTAGGCGAACACGCCCAGATCGCCGGCGCGACACCCCGCCTCGGTCAACATGTCCCGAATCGTCGGCATCAACTCGGCGGTGTGCCGCCGGGCCGCGGAGAGCTGGCGCACCGCGCGCGTCGCGTCGCCGCGCCCCAGCGCAACGCTGCCCACGTCCGAGGAGGTCTCAATCGCCAGCATCCAATCCGATTTCACGGCGGTATTGTAGTGCGGATCAGGCAGGACAGGATCGGTTGGAGAGCCTGTTTGAAACCAAAAACGCCACTGCGCCATGCACTCTGACCAACAGCGCCCAACGAAGCCCAACCGCGCTGGTGATGCCCGAGCCGCGCCCGCGCGAACCGAGCCGCGCCCGAGACTGATCCGAGCCGCGCCCGAGACTGGTCCGAGCCGCGCCCGTGAGGAAGCGGTTGCCAGAGCCGATCTTGTAACGCGCTCGCGCTCGCGCTGCTGGTGCGAATCCTCATCTCGCACCCACCAACATCACGTCATTCTTCTACGACGACGGCCGGGAGGGAACCCGAACACTGGAGGCTATCCCAAGACCCTCCAAACGCGTACCGCCCAGCCGCGTTGCGCGCATACCCAAGCTGTTCTACGCAACCGCTCCCTCACGGTCGCGGCTCGGAAGAGGTTTTGGGATAGCTTCTACATAGTAGTTGGAGACGCTCCGCGCACAGATGAGAAACGGCGGAACCAGATGCGGTAAGATCAGCATCCGGACCCGCCGAACTCCCTCGCTCGGTTTGCTACTCGTCGAAGCGGGCGTTGTAGTAGCCCACCTGACGCTGTGCGACGATCTCGGGCAAGCCGCTGTGATTCTTGATCAGCACCGGCTTCTCCACGGGCTGATCCAGGATGCCGTTACCGTTACCCTGATGCTCATCCTGGGCCCTCATCTCGCCCCAATACTTGGGCTCGATCCCCGCGTCCACCGGGACCAGGGCCACGCGCGGCAGCAGGTTGCTGCGATCGACCGTCATCTGCGAGCGCACACTCGCCTGCGGGTCGTCGCGATCGTTGACCGCCACGTACACCGTAAACGTGTTGCTGCGCGTCGTGATGTAGTGCGAATCCAGCAGCGCCAACAGGCTGATGGCCTTGATGTAATCGCCGCCGTTGTTCACGACCTCCAGCGGGGCCGCCGGCTGCTCGACGAAGTCACGCTGGCCGTTGAGCAGGTAACGCGTCGAGTCAAAGCCCTTGACGTTGGCCAGTTCGCCAAGCGTCAGGAACCCGTACTTCTTCTTCGCGTCGGTCGAGCCGCGTCTGACCAGGTCATAAACGTCAGTGTTTCGGTACGGCGGAAAAGTCCCGGCGCCGACGTTGCGTTCCTCGGCTTCGACGTACGGAGTGAGCCCATCCTGGCTCCCATTGCCATTCACGACATAGCGCACGCGGTCGCGGTAGCTGACAATCGCCTGGGCCAGATCGGTGCCCAACGTGTAGGTGCCCTGCGCGTCGGACTCGATCAGGCTCTCGTCAAAACGCGGCTTGGTCAGGTCCCAGACCGGCGCGCCAAAGAGAATGCCGGAATCGTACTTCCAGAACGCGGGCGACGCGCCCACGGCACTGAGTTGATTCTGCGGGTTCAGCAGCGGCAAGGCCGCCAGCACGGTCCACGGTGCGACGTTGATGTTGATGCGGCCCGGCACGCGCAGCGGATCGAAGTCACCCGGTCCGTCGATGTTGCCATCGAGATCTGCATCGCCGCTGACCGGGTTCACCGTCGTGAAGTAGTCGAACACGAGCATGCCCCAGGGGATGCGGCCGCCTTCGTCACCCGTGAAGTACCCGGCATCCTTCGGCTCCTGCTTGTTGTCGAAAACCGGCATGTGCCCGAAGTCGGCCGGGTAGTGCTTCGTGTCGGCGTTGTAGTTGCGACTGTCGTTCTCGCCGATATCCCACTGGTCGCGCAGCGTCTTGCCCATCGGCACATTCAGCGCCCCACCGCGCACAACGTGCGAGAAACGCGGCACGAAGTACATGAAGCCGACGGTTGGAAACGCGTTCGGCCGGTAGGCACCCTGCATCTTGGTGGCGCCCTTGTTCGCATTCATGCAGTACAGCGGCACCGTCGGCCCGGCCTTGCCCGTATCCGGGTCAGGACCCTGCTTGGCCAGCGTGGTCACCGCCACTTCGGGGGCCCCGTTGTGGCTCCCCTTTGCGTAGCACTTGTCGCCCGGCTCGAAAGCGACCGCCATACGCCAGGTGGCATAGCGCGCCGTCCCATCGAGATGCAGCATCGCCGGGTTAACGCCCCAGTACGCCTCGCTGCGCGTATCGCGATAGGCCTGGGCGAACCAAGTGCTCTCATCGGGAGGACCCGCGTGCCTTACCTCCATCTGATCGACCAGGTACCAAGCGGCGCCGGAAGTGTCGCTACGCCACAGTTTGACGTTGATGGACTTCGGCCCACCCACGTCGATCAGACCGATCTTATAGAGATCGGGCAACACGATATCAGCGTGCGGAACACCCGGGGCCGGCACGTTGTTCAGCCGATTGGCGAAGAAGCGGTTGCTGCTTCCGCCCCCGTCACCCTTCTCGCGAATCGAGTAGGCGATGTAGCTGCGCCCCGGCATGCGGCCCGGATTGCCCGGGTCGAGCGGGTTCACGACCGGGTTTACCGCCGGGTCCAGCGCCAACAGAATGGAGTCGTTGAGGCTGAGCGCGAACTGCGCCAGGTTCAAGGCGTGGGCATCGGTCGAGGCCCCGTACGGCTCGTTCGGATTGAAGAGCTCGACGGCGATGGCGATCTTCTCCTGTTCGTCTTGCGGCAGGGTATCATCGTCCTCCTTGTCGTACATGATCGCCTGCGTGATGAACGGCTGCGGGGCGTAGCCCACGTACGTGTTGCCCGCCAGGGTCGTGTGCGTCACCACATCGATCAAGCCCGTCGCCTGGTCGCGCGGGGCCGCGAAGGCCACCGTGTTCACCGCCAGCATGTAGGCCTGTTCCAGCCGTGAGACGGTCTCGGTCGCATCGGTTTCGCCAGACCAGCCCTTGTGATCCGAGAGCATGTCGTAAAAGGCGCCCGCCAGCCGCTCGATGACGGCGTGCGTGTGGGGCTGGGCGCCTCTGAAATTCCCGTTGTCCCAGAAGCACTTGTACACGTCGCCCAGGAAGAACTTGAGTTGTCCGTTATACAACCCCGGCTTGTTGGGCTGCGGGTCGTCGGTCAGTCGCCGGGAAATCTCGTCGCTGTTGTTGACCGTCGTGAGCAGATGCCGGCGGTCGTAGAGCTGCAACTCCGCGTTTTGCAGGCCGCCGCGGCCGGGCAGACTCATGTTGTAATGTGACGGGTCGTACGTCTGCGTGCGCCACCAGGCCCGCCACTCGTTGGTGTTCTGGTTGTCGACCAGCGTGGCCAGGTTGAAGCGCTGCCAGTTCTGGTCCTTCAGGAACGTGTTGCCGGGATACTCGAAGGTCGAGACCGTCGAGCGCGGGAAGAGCGCTTCCAGGTCGCGTACGGCACCGGGCACGCGGCCGTACTCGCGGTAGTCGCGTACGCCATCCCCGTCCTGATCGACAAAGCTGCTGGGCAACACGCCGCCCCGCCGCCGCAGCAGCGGCTCCACCGCCGCGCTCCCGGCCGCCAGCTCGTTGAACAGGGCGTCGTCGTTCACTTCCAGTTGCTGATCGTTGGGATGCCTGATCCTGTTGAACAGGTTGGCGACGAAACGCCGGTTGGGCGGGTAGGACCTTCCGGCGTCCCACTCGCCGCGCGATCCCAACGACACCATCCCGCCGTGCGAGATGACCTTGACCGCCACCTCGTAGCGGGCCTGCTCGTCGAAACGCCGCCAGACCTGCGTGTTCGGATCGTTCGGGATCGACGAGTTCGGCGGCCAGACGTTGGGCAAACGCACCGGCACACCCGCCACGGCGTTGGCCAGCTCGGTCGCCACGCCCGTCTGGATAAACGCGGCATCGGCGATGCCGTCGCCGTCCGCGTCCATGAAGGGCGCCCGCGAGCGCTTGATCAGTTCGTACGTGTAATTGGGGTTGTTAGTACTGGACGGGCCAAGGCGATCCAGCAATTCGACGCCCATCAGCGTGTCGAGCGAAGCCGTGTAGTAGCCCGAGACACCATCGCGCCGGGCGGCGGTTTGGCTGCCATCGAGCGCCGTCATCGCCGGGTAGAAGAAGGCCCCCGGGTTCACGTAGTGATTCCCGAAACTCAGGTCGCGGACGGGCTCGTTCGAGGCGAGGTAGGTCGAGCCGCCATAGCCGGGGATGTCCTCGTACGAGAACGTGTCCGAGTCTGGTAGATTGGTACCGGTCAGCAGGTCGCCATTGTTGTCGGCCCACTGCTGGCGGATTTGCGAGCGAACCAGGTCGTTGACGCTGTCGACAATCTGCTCGACTTTCTGCTGGTGCTGCACCTGTCCGAGAATCTGCCGCTCAAAACGCGCCAAAGTGATATAGGCGGACACGATGATGAAAAGCATCGCCAGCAGGCCCACGACCATCAGGAGGATGGTTGCCCGTCTGTTTGCCGCCTCGAATCGCCTCATAAGTCACCCAAAACGTCTATTCAGGACTGCCACTATGATTATGCCGCGCCTGTCAATGTTCCCAGGTTTCCGATCCTGCTTCCGTCAGGCGTCCCAAGCGTCATTCCGCGCCGCGACCCAAGGACCGAGCCGCAACCCAAGGACCGAGCCGCGACCCAAGGACCGAGCCGCGACCGTGAGGGAGCGGTTGCGTCGAGAACCGCCAGGCACCGCTGATAACCGCTCCCTTACGGTCGCGGCTCGGTTACGGACACGCTCCCTTACGGTCGCGGCCCGGGTCTGCATACGATGCCTGATTCGCGAGACACTACCCTAGTCGAAGCGGTGCACGATGCTCCGCACGATCGGCTCCTCCAGCCGACCCCGCGGATCGAAAACGCGCACCGTGATCCGCAGCGCATAAGGCCACATGCGGATACGCTTGTTGGCTAAGTCGTCGTTCCCGGTCGGATCCAGCCGGGCGAAATCCGCCGGCCGGTAGAGCGCAGCCTGTTCGCGATTCTCCGCCGTATCCGGAATGAATACGTACGTCTGCCCCGCCGCGACCTCCGTCCAGCGCGCCATGTCGAAGCGCGTCTGATACTCAATCGTTGTTACGGGGTGGTCATACTCGATGCTGTTGCGCGGGTCTTCCGGCATCAGGAATTCGACTTCGAACCACGCGCAGCCCGGCACCATGTGCACACCCAGATTGCTGCGCAGCTCGGTCGGCGGTGACTCAAGCACCGTCGCCACATGGTGGTTAATCGGGTCGCCGCCCGCATACAGCACGTTCCAGAGAAGTCCAGGACCGCTGCTGAAGCCCAGCCAACGGCCGAACTGGTATGGCGAAGCCTGAACAGCCGCCGGTTGGCCGAACCCCCAGGATTCGTTCCCGAGATAGTCCGGCAGGTCGAGCCGTGCCGCGTCGCCGGCAAAGCTGTCGTCGGTGGTGTAGCAACGCAGGATGCGGTCCCAAACGCCTGGGAGGAATTTAAGGCGGCCGGCGTAGTGGTCGATGATCGTGGCCCGCCGGGCCAGGTGCCAGCGATTCGCCGGCAGCAGGCTCTGCACCTGCGTGTTGCCGTCCGGGCGGTCGATGTGCCGCAGCCCCGTGCCCCACGAGTACTCAGTCCCACTGAAAACCGTGTCGCCCAACGCCGCGTGGCCGTAGACAATCTGCGTCGGCGAGAACTTCGCCCCGCTCGCCGCGATTTCACCGAACGTATTCTCCTTCGGGTTGGCCGGCGGCGCCTGCGAAGCAGTCGGCCGCTGCGTGAAGAACATCAGGATATCGGCCCGCGGATTGCTGTACTCCGGATCCACCGTCGGATCGAACTCGGGGTGATACCCCCCGGCCACCGCCGTCGGATCGCCCTTCAACACCCGGTAGTAGTTGCCGGCGGCCAAGTCTTCCTGCGTCAGTGCCGCGGCCTGCGTCCGCCCCACCAGCACCAGCACGCTGTTGGCCGGCGAGCAGTACTTCAGATCCTCTTCGATCTGAAGCGTGAACTCGCGCACCCACGATTGCACCTCGGCCACCGCCGCGGCTTGCGTCGCCGTCCGCGTCGTAACCGAGAAGACGACGCCCACCACGCTGAGTGCCACGGTCAGCACCGCCAGCGAGACCAGCATCTCAACCAGCGTAAACGCCCGCCGCCCGCGCCGCCCGGACGCGCCCTGCGAAAGCCGGAGTGGAACCAAACGCTGCGTCATGGAATCTCAGGAAAACGAATGTACCGACGCGTAACCGCCAAAATCGGCGAACGATCCTCGAAACGCGGATTGCCGGCGGTATCCCGTTCCTTGAACGTCGGCGGAATCACCCACACGGGCCAGCGCAACGGGTTGCCGTCGTTGACCCACGGGTAGAAACCGTTGCTCTTGACGACCACCGTCGTCAGGTCCGGCCGGTCGATCACCTCGTAGATCGGCAGCGTGTCAGGCGCGTTCGGGACAAACCCGGCCATCTGCCCGCCCCAAGCGCCCAAGTTCGGCGCAACGTCGTTCACCGCCGGGATGATCAGGGCCCCAACCGGTAACAGGTCACTGAAAGCCTCGAACATGTTCGTCGTGCGTTCCCGGCTGGCCCGGCACTTGAATGTCACCGTCGGCAAGTCGGGCCCGGTCAGCGTACGCTCCAGCACATCGGTCCGGAAGAACGGCGGCACCGGCAGTTCCTTGAACGTCACCAGCCACGGAACGGGGGCCACGGCCGCCGGTCCCGCGGCATACGCCCGCTTCGCCAGGACGTCGCTGCCTCCGGCCAGTGCGGTTTCGTCCGGGTCAAACCCGGTCGCCAATGCGATCGCGCTCGGCAACTCGAACAGGTGCTGCGTGGTCGGCCGGCGCACCGCGACCACCAGCACCTCGTACAGCGTGCTATCTCCGCTGCCCTTGTGCGAAGACGCGTCAGCCCGCCGATAGAACGCCGTCCAGCTCACACGCCGATCCACCGCCTCTTCCATCTCGGGCGTCGAGATGCGGGCAGCGTTGGGATCGTACTGCGAAGCAAAGAAGCCGCTGGTCGAAAACACGTCGTCCGGCGTGACCGGCGGATAGACGCGGGCCACCGCGGAGAGCGTCGGATGGTGGAAGAGGCTGTCGAATACGCCGTCGCCTGGGGGGATGTCAAAACCGATCGGGAAATCGACTTCTTCCTGCGGTGGCGTCGCGGTAAAGGTCGCAAGCCATTGCCGGATCATCTCCTCGGCCGGGTCGGCCCTGACGGTCCACGCGCCGCCCGCCACCGGACGGACCACATTGGCCGCCACCAGCGGCCGCACCTTGATCACCGGCTCCCACGAGACCAGTGTTCCGGTCGCGTTCTGTCGTGGCCGAAAGACGTTATCCCGATACGCCGTCCGCGAGAGGCGGATGCAGCGATCGACCTCGTCCATGCCGTACTCGGCGGCGGCTTCGCCCGTGGCCATGTCGATCGAGTCACGCGTATACGTCAACCCGACCGGCAGCGCCGCCCCGATAATCAGCAGCCCGAAACCGAGGATGACCAGCGCGATCATCATCTCGGCCAGGCTGAATGCCCTGGGCATCCGCCTGTAGGCCCGCCCCGCGCCGCTGGTTCTAGTACCCATCATTCGATCCCTTACCTCATACTGTCCGCACGTTGAACGCCCATCACCAGCGCACCGCTATGCCGGTGCACAAAAAACGGCCGGCCGAACCGCCGCAGCGCAAGCTGACGGTCCGCACCGTTAGCGGAGCCGGCCACTTCCAGGAACGGCTCGCGCTTGTAGATGACAATGCCCGAAAAGTTGTAGCGCTGAATGTTAGTCGACTCGACCACATTCCCCGGCCCTTCCAGGTCGGCCCCCACGAGCTGGGATTTCTCCGGCGCTCCGCGTACGCCCGTACGCGGATCGAAGACGATCAGGAAGTCGTCCGCATTGAAGAAGCTCGGGTCGCCCGCATCCCGCTTGAACGTCTGCGGCACGCCGGCCAGGACGAAGTCGGCCCCGAAGTTGCCGTAGGGCGAAGCGTGCCCGACCAGACTGGTCGTCTCCGTGGCCAGGGCCTCCACCGGCGCCACCCACGTACTGCTCGACAACCGTAGCGGCGCGCTGCCCTTCAGCCGCTCGAACCGCTCGCTGAAAGCCACGTTGACGTTGCTGCCGCTGAACTGGTCGGTGCTGCACACGTACTTGTACGTCACCGCGTGCTGCTCGTCGCCGGCCTCCTGCGATTCCATCCGCTCCACCCGGTCCCATCTGCCGGGCATAAAACGGACGGCCGTGATGCTCATATCCGCCAACGCCGTGATATGCGCCCGCGTCAGCACGCCGTTGATCGACTGCTGCGCGGCACTGAAGCGCGCTTCGGCGGTCATCGCGCTCAGCCCGGGGATAGCGATCGCCAATATGATCACAATCACCGTTATGACGACGATCAACTCGACGATGGTGAAGGCTGGCGAAGGACGCATTGTCACTTCGTCCCGTCTCAGAGCGTTATTCCATCTGTCGCGTACACAATCCATTGTAACGTACCGTTACCGATCCTGATCCGGAATATAGCCGTAGTCGTCGACGTCGTAGCCGCCCGCACCAGGGACGCCAGCCACCGCGCGCACCCAGCCATTCCCACTCGGATCTGAAACCGTGAACGTCCCCGTCGCGTCCACCTGCGCCGCGGGCGTGGGGAACGGCGTGCTGAAAACCCACTTCTTGCGGTCAAATACTTTCGTGTCGTTCGTGTATGCCTCCCGCTGAACTTCAAACACGTCGGCGGGCACACCGTGCGAGCGGAGCACCGGTATGCGGTCGGCCACGACCCAGCCCACCACGCCGTTGGCCCGGATGCCGCGCTCCAGCTTCACATGCAGGAAGTAGTCGAGCGGGACGCCCCAGGCGTCATAGAAACCGAGCACCTCGGTGCGCCGGTGCGCATTCGCCGCCCCGCCGGCCCCGCGCGTGTTGACGTACTCACCTTCTGGCTCGTTATTGGGCAGTTCCTTGCGGGCTTGCTCCGGCACCTGCGACACCGCGTCGGAGGCGTAGAGCCGCAAGTACGTGTACAACGCCCGAATATCGTCGTTGGCCCTGTCAAACTGCGGCTCGGTCTCAATATTGACCCAGTTCGGCGTTTGCCCCCCATTCGCGTTGCCCAAATCACGCATCAGACGCCAATCCAGCGTCCTCGGTGCATCTTTCGTCCAATCCGTGTTCGTGAACGGCTCCAACGAATACGCC
The DNA here is from genome assembly GCA_018814045.1 of Planctomycetota bacterium. Taxonomy (GTDB): domain Bacteria; phylum Planctomycetota; class Phycisphaerae; order UBA1845; family Fen-1342; genus JAHJAR01. The sequence goes on from JAHJAR010000060.1 coordinate 19,408, forward strand.
ACCGAATTCACCGCACCGTTGTCGCCGGCGAGCTGGTAGGGCGGGAAGTTGCCGAATGTGCGGCCGCTGCGCCGGTTGTACACGGACTTCAGCGGGTCCACGCTCGCGAACTGATCGATCGCGGCGTGGATCGTACGCATGATGTTCTCAGTGGCCCGCACCTTGTGGCTCTGCATGACCTTCCCGGCCACCATCACCAGGATCACGACCAGCAGCCCGATCACCGCGATCACGACCAGCAACTCAACCAGAGTGAAGGCCGCCCGACCGTCACGCCGCGTTGCGCGCCGCTGTCTGGCTCTTTGGGCTGGCTTCTGTCGCGTGGTCACGATGGCAGTCCTCGTTGCGTGCACCGGCTAGTGTAGTGCTTCACAATCACGGCATCATATTCAAACCCGAGCCGCGACCGTCAGGGAGCGGTTGTCGGCGTCGCCGACGGGTTCTCGATACAACCGCTCCCTGACGGTCGCGGCTCGGAAGGATGTCGTATTTGTGAGACACTACACTAGAGTCCGTTATGCTTGAAGTTGGCGATATCGTCCGCGTTGCCGTATACGCCGTCCTGCCCGGGGCTGATCAGCAGGTACGAATCGCGATTGTGCGGCGCCAGCTTGGCCCGGACGTTGCGGTCCTCGACGTACCACTCGAAGGTCCCTTCTTGTGTGCGGGCCCCGCCGCCGCCCGAACCCTGGAGCGGCGGCTTGCCGCTGGGGGCCTGCAACTGGTGCAGCTCGCCGGTCGGCTCGAGCACGAGGCGGTTGTCCCCACGCTGTCGGACCAGCTCGCCGTTATCCCGCCAGTGGTAGATGCCGCGGTCGATCGGGTCGCTGACGGCGAACGGATCACGGTCAACCATCTGCACGCCCGACGGGTCCGCCCGCCAGTACAGGATCGGGTAACCGAAGGAGTCCAGGAACATGGGGAACTGGCGCTCGATCGGCGACATGCCGGCCGACTCCCGCGCCTTGCGTTCGGCCGGGATGTCGAAGCTGCCACCGAAGAGCTTTTCGTCCCAGTCGCTCATGCGCATCTTGCTCAGATCGACGAACGGTCCGGAGCGGGCGAAGCGTGGGACACCCTTCTCTTTGCTCACGCGATAGGCGCCCGGCGAGGCGGGTGTGCCCTGGTCGGTGTCAACCGCCCAGCGCTGGTTGGAATTGGTGGCCGTATCGCGAAACGCCCGAAAGCCGGGACAGCCGAGCAGGTCGGCGCCGGCCAGGGCCCAAACGAGCAACCCGGCCCCGGCAATCTCGAACTCGTCACCATCCTTGTAAGGGCTGGCCACCATCCGATCGGTCCGATCCGAGGCCGAGGGCGGCAGGCCGCCGCCGATGCGGCCATCGGCCCGAAAGCTCTCCAGCGCGGTCTCCAGCGAAGCGAACGCGGCCAGGGTCGAGGCGACCCGAGCCTGCTTGCGGACCTGGTTCACCGCGGGCAGCAGGATCCCGATCAGCAGCGCGATGATCACCATGACCGCCAGGAGCTCGACCAGCGTAAACCCGCGCCTGGCGCTGCGGCCGCGTTTCAGTGACCCGGTCTTGCTATTCATCTTCAGAACTCCTCGTCACCCTTACGCCGACAGGGTGTTAATCAGACTCACCAACGGCAGGAACAACGACACGACGATGAAACCGACGATCAAGCCCAGCACGACGACCATGATCGGCTCGAGCAGGCTGACCAGCGAGGCCACCAGCGTATCGACCTCGTCGTCGTAGTTGTCGGCGACCTTCATCAGCATCTTGTCCAACTCGCCCGTTTCCTCGCCGACGTCCACCATGTTGACCACGATCGAGTCGACGCACTTCGAGGCCCGCAGGGGATTGGCGAATGAATCACCCTCGCGGATCGAATCGTGAATGTTGCCCATCATGCGGGCGTAGATCTCGTTGCCCGTGGTGTCCTTCGTAATGTTGATCGCTTCCAGAATCGGGACGCCCGCCGAGATCAGCGTGCCCAGCGTGCGCGTGAAACGCGCGATGCCCGACTTACTCACGATCTGGCCGGCGACGGGCACCTTCAGCACGATCGAGTCGATAACATAGCGTCCCATGCGGGCCTGGCGGATCAGTTTGAAAGTCATGATCGCAATGATTGGCGAGACCAGCAGAACCACCCAACCGGGGGGAGTGCCGGTTGCGAACCAGTTCGAGATGTTGATCAGCAGAACCGTCGGCGCGGGCAACGACGCCCCGAAATCCAGGAAGATCTCGCGAAACTTCGGCACCACCTGCACCATGATGAACGACACGATCGTACCCGCGATCGTGATCACCACCGAGGGGTAGATCATCGCACCGACGATCTTGCGGCGGAGCTTCTGGGCCTTCTCCATGAAGTCGGCCAGCCGCTGGAGAATCACGTCGAGCACACCACCCGCTTCGCCGGCGGCCACCATGTTGCAGTACAGACGGTTGAAAGCCTTCGGATGACGGGCCATGGCTTCCGAGAGCGTGGCCCCCGATTCGACGTCTTCGCCCGTTTGCTTGATCACGTTCTTCAGCATGCCCGGCTTCTGCTGTTGCTCCAGGATGCGCATGCTGCGCAGAATGGGCAGGCCGGCGTCCTGGAGCGTCGAAAGCTGACGCGTAAACGCGGCCAGAGCCTTCGTCGATACCCAGCCCAGACCCGTGCCAGCCGCCTTGCGCCGTGAAGGGCCAGCGGCGGCCTCCCTGCGGGCGGCGGCCTTCTTCTTGTCGACCTTCTCGGATACCTTGGTCGGGAAGTAGCCCAACCCGCGCACCTTGGCGACCGCGTCCTCCTTGGTCGGCGCCTCGACCTCCGCCTTCACTTCCTGTCCCGAGGCGTTCAGAGCTTCATACGCGAACACCGCCATTGTCGTGTCTCCGCCTAGTCTTTGGCACAGGCTGAGGGGGCCTGATCCATCCCGGCTCAGGATTGTGCCACGCAACACCTACCAGAACTTCTCTATTATGCACGGTCCCAAGTGGCCGGATAGTCAGGCTCATGATTATCGGACAACCATCAGCCCAACCACACCACCACCGGGACCCGCTGCAACCAGTGGCGCCGCGTTGCCTCTTTATCCACCCTCCTCCGCAACCGTCTCGCGCACGACCTCCTCGATCGTCGTGACCCCGTCATACATGGCCAGCATGCCCACCTCACGCAGCATGCGCATCCCGTGCTTGCGCGCTTCCTGTCGCAGCACGGCCGTCGATGCGTGTTTCATTATTAACTCACGCAACTCGTCGTCGAGTATCATGATCTCAAACAGCGCCATACGCCCGCGGTAGCCGGTGTTGTTGCAGTAGTCACAACCCTTGCCGTAATAAAACGTCCGTCCGGTAACGTCGGCGGTCGTCAACGCCAGTTCCATGAGTTGCTGCTCGGCGGGGACATACTCCTCCTTGCAGTTGCCGCAGATCTTGCGAACCAGCCGCTGCCCCAGAATGGCCTCCAGCGTCGCGGTGACCAGGAACGGCTCCAGCCCCAGGTCGAGCAAACGCGCAATCGAGCTGGGGGCGTCGTTGGTATGCAGCGTGGTGAAGACCAAGTGCCCCGTAAGTGACGCCTGTACAGAGATTTGCGCCGTTTCGAGGTCGCGAATCTCGCCCACCAGCACAATGTCCGGGTCCTGTCGCAGAAAGCTCCGCAGGCAGCGCGCGAAGGTCAATCCGATATCCGGCTTCACTTGGCACTGGATCATTCCGTCGATGTCGTACTCGACCGGGTCTTCACTGGTCAGGATCTTCGTCTCGACCGTGTTCAGCTCGCGCAGCGCCGAGTAAAGCGTCGTGGTCTTTCCTGACCCGGTCGGGCCGGTAACGATGATGATCCCGTGTGGCTTTTTGATGAGCTGCCGGACTGGCGCCAGTTCCTCCTCGCGAAAGCCCAGTTGCTCCAAATCCAGGTTAACCTGCGTCCGGTCAAGGACGCGCAACACCACGCTCTCCCCAAACATCGTCGGCAATACCGCCACACGCAGGTCTACCGGGCGGCCCTCGATGAGCAGCTCGATGCGGCCGTCTTGTGGCAACCGTCGCTCCGCGATGTCCAGGTTCGCCATCACCTTGACGCGCGAGGCGATGGCCATCGCCACGTATTTCGGCGGCGGCACCATCTCGAACAGGATGCCGTCGATGCGATAGCGCATCTTGAACTCGTCCTCGAACGGCTCGAAATGGACATCGGAACTGCGGTCGCGGATGGCCTGGAGCAAAACCAGGTTGACCAGCTTCTTGACCGGGTTACTGGCGGCCATTTCCTTCAGCTCGTCCAGATCGATGCTCTCGCCGCGCCCCTCGAACTTGGCCAGTTCCTCATCAGCCCCGATCTCGGAGATGATCTCGTTGATGGTCTCGGCGGCCTCCTCGGGATAGTAACGGTTGAGAGCTTCGGTCATGTCCTCATCGGTGGTGATGCGGGCCACGACCGTGTAACCCATCAGCGTCTTGAGGTCATCGGTGGCGTGAAAGTTGTCCGGGCTGGCCAGCGCAACGCCGAGTGTGTTCGTATCCCGGTCATACTCGGTGGGCACGATGTGGTAGGCTTGGGCCATCTGGGCGGGGATCAGATCGATCACAGACTGATCGATATCGATGACCCCGAGCGTGATCGACTCCATGCCGACCTGGGCCGCCAGAGCGCGGTGGACGTCCGCCTCTTCGACGTAGCCCATCTCGATCAAGAGCTGCCCCAGCGGACCGCGTTTCTTCTTTTGCAGTTCCAGGGCTTCGGACACCTGCACGCGCGTGACCTTGCCCATCTTGATCAGGATGCGCCCCAGCGGACGCCCCTTTAGCTGCGCGATCGGCGGCATGCCGTCTTCAGCCATGCAGTTCTCCTTGCTCTAAGCGGGTTAGTATACCCGCCCGCTCCGCCGTCGTGAACAATCTGAACGACCGCCCGCGCGCCAAGGGTGTACCGCTGGATCGTGGCGAGTGGCAGGCACGGAGGCCTGCCCCACTTGCTGGGTGGGGCGGGCGTCCCCGCCCGCCAGAGTCTTGCGGTACACCCGCGCGCCAACGCCGGACTCTGCGGACGATGTCGAGATCGCGCCGGCCAAATGCGTGCACTGCCGTGGGGAAAGGGCTCTCCGCTGAGCCGCGGCCTTCAGCCCGCGCGGCCACACGTCCAGTGGACTGTCGCCAGATCGCGCGCGGTGATTCAGTCGCGTTCGATCCGCGTGCCGGCCTTACCGGCCAACGCGTCAGCCATCTGTTGCAGGGCAGAGATGATGACACGGGGCGAGGCGTGCGAGCTGCGCTCGAGAAAATCGAGCGCGGCCCCGACCTTCGGGCCCATCGAGCCAGCGGGGAACTGTTTGTCCGCCAGGTGCTGGCGGGCTTCGCTGACGGTCATGCGATCAACAAAACGCTGCGTGGGTGTGGCGAAATCGAGCGCCACGCCCTCGACGCTGGTAGCAATCAGCAGTGTGGACGCCTCGACGGCGTTGGCGAGCAACGCCGCGCTACGGTCCTTGTCAATCACGGCTTCGATGCCGATCAGGTCGCCATCGTCGTTGCGTGTCACCGGGATGCCGCCGCCGCCGCAGACAACCAATAATTCGCCGGCCCGCGCGAGTCGGCGGATGAGGTTGATCTCGACGATTTCGACCGGGATGGGTGAGGGCACGACGCGCCGCAGCCGCCCGGTCGACGTCTCCACCATCTGCCAGCCATAGAGCTTCTGCATCTGCTCGCCCAGCTCACGCTCGTAGTGCCCGCCGATCGGCTTGGTGGGCTTATGGAAGGCTGGGTCGTCGGGCGCGACCTCGGTCATCGTGATGATCGCCGTCACCGTGCGGGCGATGCCGCGCTGTCGCAGCTCGTTGTTCAAGCACTGTGCGATCATGTAGCCCATGCCGCCCTGGGTGTCCGCGCCGCAGATGTCGAGCGGCAGCGGGTACACTTCTTTGGCGGCCAGTTCCACGCGGCGCAGCACGTTCCCGACCTGCGGACCGTTGCCGTGTGTAATGACCAGATGGTGGCCAGCTTCGATCACGTCAGCCAGCAAGGCGACTGTCTGACGGGTACGCTGGAACTGTTGCGTGATGTTGCCCTCCTCGTTCTCACGAGAGATGGCGTTCCCGCCGAGGGCAATCACGATGGGGCCGTCGTCTTTCATAATCCGTCTACTATACCGCGCACGGAGCGCACCGCCCACCAACCAGCGGCAGCCGCGCGAGCCGAGCAACTCCTGCAATCCAGCCTATCGGTTGCCTATCAGAACTGGCTCCACGCGCGCGCGGCTAGGTGCCTTCGTGCGAACTGGACAGGTATGTCACCTGCTCGCGCGTCAGGTGGTCGATGCGCACGCGCATCGATTCAAGCTTCAGCTTGGATACCCAGTCCTCGATCTTCTGGGGCACGTCGTGCACGCTAACGGAGAGCTTCTTGCGGAGTTTCTTGACCCATTCGGCCGCCAGCGCCTGCGTGGCGAAGCTCATGTCCATCACGCTGGCCGGGTGCCCGGTGGCCGCGCTGAGGTTCACGAGCCGGCCGTCGGCAAGCAAATGGATGCTCTTGTTCCGTGTGATCTGATACTCGTCCACGTTGAGGCGTACGCCCTTGACGACCTTCTTCGCCAGCTTGCGCAAGGCCGGGATGTCGATCTCGACGTCGAAGTGGCCGCTGTTGCAGACGATGGCGCCGTCCTGCATCTTGCGGAAGTGCTCCGCGCGCAGCACGTGCTTGTTGCCGGTGACGGTGATGAAAACCTCGCCGAACGTCGCCGCTTCAGACATCGGGCGCACATCGAAACCATCCATGACCGCTTCCAGCGCCTTGAGCGGCTCGATTTCCGTGACGGTGACGATCGCCCCCGCGCCGCGGGCCCGCATCGCCACCCCACGCCCGCACCAGCCGTAGCCGGCGACGACAACACGCTTGCCGGCCAGCAGGATGTCGGTCGCCCGGACGACGCCATCCAGCGTGCTCTGACCGGTGCCGTAGCGGTTGTCGAACAGGTGCTTGGTATCGGCATCGTTGACGGCGATAACCGGGAACGCGAGCGTGCCGTCGTTCTCCATCGCGCGCAGGCGAATGACGCCGGTCGTCGTTTCTTCCATGCTGGCGAGGATGTTGGCGGCCTCCCGGCGGCGTTTGCCCTGTAGCGTGTTCACGAGATCGGCCCCATCATCCATGGTGATCTGGGGCTGGATGTCGATTACCGAGTTGAGGTGCTCGTAGAACACACGCACGCTCTCGCCCCGCCGGGCATAGACGCTGACACCAAAGTCCTTGACCAGGCTGGCCGCGACGGGATCCTGCGTGCTGAGCGGGTTTGAGGCACACAGCGCCGGCGTGGCGCCGCCGGCCTTGAGCGTGCGCATCAGGTTGGCGGTCTCGGACGTGACGTGCATGCAGCAGCCGACGTGCAGACCGCGCAGTGGTTTCTCCTTCTCGAAGCGCTTGCGAATCAGGGCCAGCACGGGCATGTCGCGGTCGGCCCAGAGGATCTTCTTCTTGCCTTCAGCGGCGAGCCGCAGGTCGGTCACGTCACAACGTCGTTTTGCCATTGGTGACTGCTCCCATCTTCGGCGGGTGACGCCCGCCGGTCATGCGTTGTCGTTGTTGGCCGAGCGGGACGAACATCCCCGGCTGGGGGAATGGTCCGGGCAGGCCGGTCTCGCGCCGAGATCGGCCTGCGCCCACTTGCAGCACGAAGGTTATCAGTGTTTGGGAGCGTGCACAAGCAAAGCGCGGCGAACTCCCCGGCACCAACCAGAGCCACGAGCACTAGCAAGCGAGCCCTTGCACACGGCGGTTGCCGAGTAGGACCCGCGCGCTTGCGCTCGGGGCGCGGAGCGTTGTTACTACTCGACCGTCTTGTGCTTCGGGGCCTTCAGCAAGAGGGCCAATACCGCCGCCACCAGGCAGGCCACGCCGGCGACAATGAACGGCGTAATCCAGGCATTCACTCCGGCGCCACTCGTGGACGCGGCATCTTTGAAGTAGCCGGCGACCTGCGGGCCGGCGATGCCGGCGATGCCGTAGGCCAGAAACACCCAAGGGTAATTCGAGCCGACGTTCTTATTGCCGAAGAAATCAGCCGTGGCGGCCGGGAACAAGGCGAAGTTGCCGCCGAAGTTAAAGCCGATAATGCAGGCACCGATCGTCAGGCCCAGGGTGGTTCCGCCAATCTTGAAGAAGACGAGCATCATGATGCCCTGGCTCAGGCACATCAGGAACAGGGCCGCCTTGCGACCGATCTTGTCGGAGGCGGTACCCCAGATGATGCGCCCGAGACCGTTGAGGATCGCGTACCAGGCCATGGCCGTGCCCGCCGCAGCACCAGCGTTGCCGGCGTAGTTGTTCGCTTCCAGGGCGTCGATGCCGAAGAGGCGGATGCAGTAGATCACCATCAACCCGGCCAGCGCGGAACCGATGAACATCAACAACAGGCCCCAGTACTGCGGGGTGGCGAACATCTCACCGGTCGTGAGGTTCACGGCACCTGAGGGCGCGGCGGTTGCCGAGCTCGCCGCGGGTGGATTCCATCCGGCCGGCTTCCAACCCGCCGGTGGGTTCACCATCACGAGGCTGCCGAGCAACACGAAAACCAGGAACACTATGCCGTAGATAACGAAGACGCTCTGCACACCCGGCAAGCCGAAGACGTTGGTCGTGTTGAGCAGGCCACCAAACCAACTACCGGCCAGCTTCACCCAGATCGTAGCGCCGAACCCGAAGCCGGCCACCGCGAGCCCGGTGATCATTCCTTTCTTGTCCGGGAACCACTTGACGCAGACCGCGATGGGCACAACGTAGGCGAAACCGATGCCGGCACCGCCAATCAGCCCGATGCAAATGAACTGTGCCAGGAAGGTTTTGCCCAGGAGGCCGCCCAGGACGTATCCGAGCCCCAGTACGAGGCCACCCACGACTGCAACGATGCGCGGCCCGGACGCCGCCTGCCAGCGCCCGGCGAAAAGCATGACGAACGCGAAGGCTGCCAACCCGGCCGAGAACACCCACGCGGCCTGCCCGGCCGTAAACTCGTAACCACCGTCGGCTGCGGTGATCTTCTTGGTAAACACGCTCCAGGCGTAGATGGCGCCCAACGCCAACTGAATCAGAATCGCGCCGACCACGACCAGCCAGCGGTTCATCACTCGCTCCGCCGGCGCGGCGGCAACACCAGCCTCTTGACCCGGCATGGTTACTCCTCTCTCTGTGAGGTTCTGAAAGAAACCGGCCGCGGGGGGGCTCTGTCGCTGCTCCCCGCGGCCGTCTTGCTTTCGATGTCTAACTAGGGCTTATTCTCGATCAGGTCCCGGACCACGCCCGGATCGGCCAGCGTCGAGGTGTCGCCAACTTGATCGATTTGGTTCTCGGCGATCTTGCGCAGAATCCGCCGCATGATCTTGCCGGAGCGGGTCTTGGGTAGTCCCGGTGCCCAGTGGATCATGTCCGGTGCCGCGATCGCGCCGATCTCCTTGCGCACGTGCTTGACGAGTTCCTTCTTGAGCTCGTCGGTGTACTCCTCACCGGTCTTCAGGGTCACGTAGGCGTAGATGCCCTGGCCCTTGATCTCGTGCGGATAGCCCACGACCGCGGCCTCGGTTACGGCCGGGTGCGACACCAAGGCACTCTCGACCTCAGCGGTGCCCATGCGGTGACCGGAGACGTTGATCACGTCGTCGATGCGGCCGGTGATCCAGTAATACCCGTCCTCGTCGCGGCGGCAACCGTCGCCGGTGAAGTAATACCCCGGCACGCGGACGAAGTAGGTCTCTTTGAAGCGCTCATGCTGGCCGTAAACGGTCCGCATGATGCCGGGCCACGGCTCGGAGATGAACAGGGCGCCCGAGGTGGCACCGGTCAACTCCTCGCCCTGCTCGTCCAGGATGATCGGCTTGACGCCGAAGAACGGCAGCGTGGCCGAGCCGGGCTTCTGCGGGATGGCACCGGCCAGCGGGGTGATGAGAATGCCGCCGGTCTCGGTTTGCCACCAGGTATCGACGATGGGGCAGCGCTCCTTGCCGACGACGCGGTAGTACCACATCCAGGCCTCGGGGTTGATGGGCTCGCCGACGGTACCGAGCAGGCGCAGGCTGGAGAGGTCGCGCTTGTTCACCGGGTCATCGCCCTCGCGCATGATGGCGCGGATGGCGGTGGGGGCGGTGTAGAACTGGTTGACCTTGTACTTGTCGCAGACGTCCCAGAAACGGCCGGCATCGGGATAGGTCGGGATGCCCTCGAACATGATCGTCGTGGCACCGTTGCAGAGCGGGCCGTAGACGATGTAAGAGTGTCCCGTGACCCAACCGATGTCCGCTGTGCACCAGTAAATATCGCCATCGTGATAATCGAAAATGAGCTTGTGCGTAAAGGCGGTGAACACCATGTAGCCGCCGACGGTGTGCAGCACGCCCTTGGGCTTGCCGGTGGAGCCGGAGGTGTAGAGGATGAAGAGCGGGTCTTCGGAATCCATCCACTCGGGCTCACACTCGGCCGACGCGCTCTTCATCACGTCGTGCCACCAGTGGTCGCGACCGGCCTGCATGGTGACCGAGACCTTGTCGCCGACGCGCTCGTAGACGATGCAGGTCTTGACGTTGACGCCCTGTTTGGCGGCCAGGTTCATGGCTTCGTCCGCGTTGGACTTCAGCGTGATGGCCTTGGCACCGCGGAAAACGCCGTCGGTGGTGACCAGGAACTCGCAGGTCGAGTCGACGATGCGGTCGGCCAGCGAGTCAGGGCTGAAGCCGCCGAACACTATCGAGTGAACCGCGCCGATGCGGGCGCAGGCCAGCATGGCGATAGCCAGTTCCTTGACCATCGGCATGTAGATCGAGACGCGGTCGCCCTTCTTGACGCCGAAGCCCTTCATCGCGTTGGCAAACTTGCAGACCTCGCCGTGCAACTCGCGGTAGGTCAGCTTGGCGTCTTCGCCCGGTTCGTTGCCTTCCCAGATGATCGCGACCTGGTCGCCGCGCTTCTCGAGGTGCCGGTCCAGGCAGTTGTACGTGATGTTCGTCTTGGCACCGAGGAACCACTTGATTGAGATGGCGTTCTTGAAATCGTACTCGCGGACCTTGCTCCACTTCTCCTTCCAGTAGAACTCGCCGGCGATCTCACCCCAGAATCCACCCGGATCCTCGATCGACCGTTTGTACATCTCCTTGTACTGATCCATGGACTTGATGTAAGCGCCCTTGACGAAGTCGTCCGAGGGGTAGAAAACATCCTTTGCGGTGCGTGCGCTGTCCGCCGACATGTGTACCTCCAACTGGTTTACCAAAACCTCTCTGTTGCACCTGCGTTCAAGCCGTGGCCCAGGCACATGAGCCCGTCGCTAAGACAGCACCGGTGCGAGCGGGCCGTCGAACCGCGTAGTGTACGCGAAAACTGGGCCGCGCAGCCAGTCCCCCAAGCCACGCAAAACTCCCAAAATCCACCTCACCGGCCAGGGCCGGGTCGCTCAGAAAACGCTCGCCTGCGGGCTGCTCACCTTTCGGTGGCGAACACTCCGCCAATCACGACCCCTGCGATCGGACGCAGCCCGACGATGACGGGGCGGCCATTACTGCTAACGCCTGACTCACCCACGCCCATCTACCCCGTAGCCGGCCGATCACGAACCTGGTGACTAATACTGTCGAGATTGCCCAGCGAGTCCCTTTCGGCAAAGGCTATGGTCGGGAAACACCCGCACGCCTCAAATAGACGCCCCCCGGGTTACTCTCCTGCCAGCGGCGGCCACGGGCTGAGTGGCGGGGATTGGTGCGTGTCACACCGAAGCTGCCGGCCCACCCGCAACGCAGGCGGGACCATGTACACCTACCATAGCAGCAGCGCCCCGACTGTGGTCGGATACCACTGCGTACCCGTCTCGCGGCAAGATCCATGCCGCGAATGTCGCCGGGGCGACCAGGCAACCGACGCCGCTCCAAGCATGGCCTGCCCACGGCTGACGGCATACTCGCACCCGCGTTCTGGCCCAAACTGGCGGACGGGAACTGGCCAACGGCAACGTAACCTTAAACATGTCAATTAGTTAGCGACTAATATGCGGCCTGCCTGGCGTGCAGATCAGCACGGCTCGAACGGCGGAACCACACGCAGATGCGAGCCGTGGCCCCTCACAGCAGGCAACCGGCGTGGATGCTCAGGGTGCGCGAAAGTGCGGCACACTGGGGCTTTTGGCCTACCTGATCATTCGAGGCCGAGAACGGGCGCCGCCCGCGGCCCACCGGCGGTCTTGGCGAGACAGCCCCGCGGCCGTCGGTCGAAACTCGCCTGCGAGACGGGCACCACCATGGCAGGTTTGGGGCTGCGGACCGGGCACGTGGCCAAGCCGGCACATCTGGTGCCCGAGGGCCGGGTCAACGCAACCGCCGCCTTCATTCCACATACATCAAGCGGCTTTTGCGGCGGACTTCTGCTAAGGACCGGCGCGCGGTCGGGCATCTCGGTCCGGCTGGGGAGCATTGCCCTGGACAGTCTGCTCGTAGAGCCTCCAAACCTGCTCGGCGCTGCGCGTGGCGCTGAACGAGGCTTGTACCGCGGCGCGACCCCGTTCGGCCAGACGGTCGCGCAGCTTGCGGTCGTCCATCAACTGACTCAGAGTGGCGACCAGGTCCCCCAGATTGCCCGGCTCATGGAGCAATCCTCCGCCGGTTTCCTCAATCAACTCGGGAAACGAGCCGTGATGCGGCAAGGCTGCGGGAACGCCGCTGGCGAGCGCCTCGAGCACGGAGTACCCCTTCGACTCGCGATAGCGTGTTGGCACGGCCAGCACGTGCAGCGACCGCAGGAAATCCAGCTTGCCCTGCCGATCGACTTCGCCGACGAAGTCACAGGCATCGGCCAGACCGCGCCCGCTCAACTCCGCGCAGACGCGGTCGCTGAATGCGCGCTCGGCGGGGCCGAGATAGCCCGCGATGCGCAGGCGGCAATCGCGGCCGGCCTCGCGCAGGCGCGCAAACGCGTGGCACAGATCGTCCAGTCCCTTCTCCGGGCAGATACGGGCCAAGTAGCCGATGACGAACGGGGGCGGTGGTGGCACGGTACTCCGAACGAAGTCGTTGACCCGGATGCCCATCCGCACCGTGTGCACCCGGTCTCGCGGCAAAGCGAAGTGCGCGGCGGCGTGCGCGGCGTAGTAATTCGTCAGGGCGACAAAGCCATCCACGTCCTGGGCACGTTGGCGGATCAGTTCGAAGGCGTCCGCGCGGTACGGCTCAGGCAATGCATCGAGGAAGATGTCTTCGCCGCTCAGCGTACACAGCACCGGTACGCCGAGCGCACTCTTGAGCCGGCGTACCAAGCCGAGCATCATCAGGTTGGGAATATGTACGAGCGCGGGCCTAAGCTGGCGAACACCGGATACCAGCCGTTCCAGCTCCCTGCGCAGCGGACCGTCTTCGCCCTCCAGCACCGAGACGGTCAGGGCGCCCAACGCGGTCGCGGAAGTACCGGAAGCGAAGCGGCCGATGTTGCGCAGCAGCGCCGGCGAATCCAGCAGCCGGCTGAGGAAACGCGGAGTGTGACGGAAAAACGCACTGGTGTGCTGCAAGTAGACGTTCAACCCGCCGTAGAAGACCCGCCCCTGACTGACGTCCACCTCGTCGGTGCGCGGGGGTGTGTAGAGCGGAAGCAACACGACGTCGCGGCCCTGCTCGATAAGCGTGGCAGCCATCCGGTTGTCGTGCAGGCAACTGCCGCAGTACATGCCTCCGGCGCCGGCGGTCAGGTAGACGATTCTCATTCGGTCTCCGCGGAGGCGGCCGGGGCCCGCGCTGCGGGCCGCCACACTCCCGCCCAGACAGTATACTGACGGTCCAAGCGGCGTCGCCCCGGCTTCGCGGGGTCGGCCCCTGAGATCGTCGCATGGCGGCGCCGGGCTTGGCGGGAGGTGCAGGAGAGGATGCTCATGCGAGTGATTCTGCTAATCGCGGCGATGACGGCGTCCGTCGCCCTGCTTCCGGCCCAGGAGCCCAAGCGCGGCGACAGCCCGATGTGGGGCGGAACGCCGGACCGGAACATGGTGTCGGATGAGACGGGGATTCCGCAGGAGTGGGACGTCGAAACGAAACGAAACGTCAAGTGGGTGGCCCCGCTGGGATCGACCACGTACGGTACGCCGGTCGTGGCGAATGGGCGCATCTACGTCGGCACGAACAACGACGGCCAGTTGCGCTCGGGAATAGAAGGCGATAAGGGGGTGCTGGTCTGCCTGGAGGAGCAGACCGGCAAGTTGCTCTGGCAAGCCACGCACGACAAGCTGGCCAGCGGGGACGCCAACGACTGGGCCAAGCAGGGCATCTGCTCGGGGCCGTACGTCGCGGGCGACCGCTGCTACTACGTCAGCAATCGCTGCGAGCTGGTCTGCGCCGACGTCGAGGGTTTCCAGGACGGCGAAAACGACGGGCCATTCCAGGCTGAGAAATACCACGAGCAGCAGGACGCCGACTTCGTCTGGATCCTCGACATGATCAAGGAACTGGGCGTCTTTCCACACAACCTGGCCACGTCCTCGCCAGTCGTGGCGGGCGACCTGGTCTTCATTCTCACGTCCAACGGCGTCGACGAGACACATGTGCACCTGCCGGCCCCCGATGCGCCGGCCTTCATCGCGGTGAATCGCAAGAGTGGACGTGTCGTCTGGAAACGCAACGACCCCGGCAAGAACACGTTGCACGGGCAGTGGTCGTCACCCGCCTATGGCGTCATCGCCGGCGAGCCCCAGGTCATCTTCGGGGGCGGCGACGGCTGGTGCTATGCCTTCGAGCCTCAGACCGGGAAGCCACTCTGGAAATTCGATTTGAATCCGAAGGACGCGCTCTGGAAACCCGGGGGAAGGGGCACGCGCAACTACATCGTCGCCACGCCGGTTATCCACGCTGACAAGGTGTTCCTGGCGGTCGGGCAGGATCCGGAGCAAGGCGATGGCCCCGGCCACCTGTACGCCATCGATGCCACCAAACGCGGGGACATCACTACGACTGGACGCATCTGGCACCGGGGCGGCGACGACTTTGGCCGCTCCTTGTCTGCCTGTGCCGTCAGGGATGGCCTGTTGTACACGGCCGACCTGGCCGGCTTTCTCTATTGTCTGGACGCCCAGACTGGGCAGCAGTACTGGCGCTGGGACGTCGAGGCGGCCGTGTGGGGCTCGCCCCTGGTCGTGGACGGCAAGGTGCTGCTCGGCGATACGGACGGCGAACTCGCCGTGCTCGCGCAGGGCAAGGAGATGCGCGAACTCGCGACAATCGACATGCAGAACGCCATCTACACGGCACCAGTGGCGGCAAACGGCGTACTCTACATCGCCAATCGGCGGGCGCTGTTCGCGCTCGCACAAGAGAAGCCCTGATGACGCCCGCTCCCAAGCACGAACTGCGACGCCACACTAGTGTAGCGTCTCACAATTACGGCTCCGTATTTAAACCCGAGCCGCGACCGTCAGGGAGCGGTTGCCGGCGATGCCGACCGGTTCTCGACACAACCGCTCCCTTACGGTCGCGGCTCGGAAGGCGTGTTGGAACAGGTTCCACGCTCATGGGCTGCGGGCCAACGGTAGCCTGCATTGCCGCGTTACTCTCTCTGACAGCAGGCACGCTTGCCAAGCCGCTCGCGAGAGACTCGGCGCAGGTAGCGCCAACCACCCAAGCGGTCAGCACCACACGCGTAGCGCAGCCGGCTGACGAGGATTGGCCGATGTTCCGAGGGAATCCGGCCCTGACCGGTGTCACGACGATTAGCTTGCCCGTGCCTTTGCGGGTGCGTTGGCGTCAGACCTTGAGCGAAGCGATCCAGTCCTCCGCCGCTGTCGTGGACGACACCGCCTACGTAGGCTGCGATGATGGGTACTTGTACGCGTTCCGCCTGAGCAGCGGGGCCGAGCGCTGGAAGTACCAGGCCCGCGAAGGGATCGAGTCATCGCCCACTGTGGTCGCTGGGACGGTCTATGCAGGCGACAGCGAGGGCGTGCTGCACGCGGTGGATGCCCGCACGGGCGCGGCACGCTGGACGTTCACAACTGACGCCCAGATCATCTCCTCCGCCAACTGTTGCGCCGAGCGCATCATCTTCGGGTCGTACGACGGTTTCCTGTATTGCCTGCGGCGCGAGACCGGCGAGCTGGTGTGGAAATACGAAACCGAGGATCGAGTTCACGCGACGCCGGCGGTTGCGGGTGACAATGTTCTCGTGGCGGGATGCGACGGTGAATTGCACGTCGTCCGCCTGACCGACGGGACGCTGGTTCGCAAAGTGCGGCTGGGATCGCCGTGCGGTGCCTCGGCGGCGGTCCACGGCTCCCGCGTGGTTCTGGGCACGTACGAGTGTCAAGTCCTGTCGCTCGACTGGTCGCGGGGCACTCTGCTCTGGACGTACCAACATCCCACGCGCGAGTTCCCGTTTCTGGCGACCGCGGCGGTAACGCCGAAGTACGTCTTCGTCGGCGGACGCGATAAGCGCATGCGCGCCTTGACACTGTCGACCGGCGAGACGCGCTGGGAACACACTGCCAAGGGACGGATCGACTCCTCGCCGACCGTGACGCCGGAGTACGTATTCTTCGGCAGCGATGATGGCCGGATTTACGCCCTGGAGCGCGAGACGGGCAGAGAGGCTTGGCGGTTTGAGACCGGGTCCGCGGTGAGCGCCTCCCCCGCAGTGGGGCAGGGTTGCCTCGTGGTTGGGACGCTCGACGGCGTGTTGTACTGCTTTGCACCCGAGCCAGGGAAATCTCCCTGAAGCCGGCCTGCGGCAACACTCGAGTCGTTGTGTTGCGCACTGATGCGCGCAGATACCGAGCGGGGCTGTGCCGCGGAAATGTCTTCGGGCGCCGGGCAACCCTGGCTTGGGAGGTAGCCGCCGCACGCGTATTATGCCGGCGCGACGGATTCCGGCCGAGCGTTCTCACGCGCTCGGCGACGCGAGTCGGAGGTTGATACGTGGCACAAAGCCTGAACCAGATCGAACGGCGGGTGCTCGGCGTGCTGCTCGAGAAATCGCTGGCCCAGCCAACGTACTACCCCATGACGCTCAACGCGGTCGTGGCGGCCTGTAACCAGAAGAGCAATCGCGATCCCGTCATGTCCCTCGACGACGACACAGTCTGGAACACGCTCGAAGTGCTGCGCGCCGCCGGCCTGGTGGCGCGCATCCTGCCCGGTGCCGCCTCACGCGTCGAGCGGTTCAAACACGCCGTCAAGGACCTCCTCGGCTGGGAGAAGCCGCAGCGGGCCGTGATGGCGGAACTGCTGCTCCGCGGCCCGCAGACGGCCGGCGAGCTACGCTCGCGCTGCGGCCGCATGTACCCATTCGAGAACACCGACGCCGTGGCCGCCGTGCTCGACAACCTGACTCAGGCGGACCCGCCGATCGTCGGGACACTGGCGCGCTCACCAGGGCAGTCGGCGGTGCGGCACGCCCACCGGCTCTATGAGCCCGACGAGTGGGCCACGTTGACGCGGGAGCGGGCCGGCGGAGACGCGGTCCCAGCAGCGACAGCCAATCAGCGCAACCCGGCATCGACGTCCGGCCGGCCAGACTCAGCAAACCCGACCGATGAGGTCGCAGAGCTGCGGCGAGAGCTGGCCGACCTTCGCCGACGGGTCGAAACGCTCGAGCGGCACACAGGCCTCGCCGGCGCGTAGCCCGACGCACCCCGAAACCGGTTTCGGCGCAGGCGACAGGGGCGGGCCGATGAACGACGCCGCGAGGAATAGTTATAGGACGCGTGGGCCTGAATCTCGAGACGTCGAGGACGCCTGAACCGCGGCCTTTTTCTTCAAAAAATCCGGACCAAGATCTTCTTCCCCGCGATGAACGCCTGTCGCACTAAAGTCCTTAACTTCAAGTGGTTATGTAGGCCATGCGAGTCCACGATACGTCAACTCTCCGGCCCGGGCACGGCGAACGTCCCTTTTTTCGGGAGTCAATGTAGAAATGCCGGGGGGGCGTGCCTAGCATTCGATAACTCCTCCTCCTCCATGACCCGCCGCAAGGCGGGTTCTTTTATGCGCGCGTGTCTGAGCGCCAGCTCGCAGGCATCAGTTGCCCCGGGGTCGTGCTGCCGACATCGTACGCCTTCCTGCACATGACGGCAGAGCGGCACCCTCTACCGCAGGCGGTTGCGTTGTTGGGTGTCGAGGGTTGGGGTGGACCAGGGGTGGGGGGATGAGACCGGCGATGAGTAGCTGGTCAGGTGCGGGCACGTTTGGGACTGAAGCCGACGGCGCCGGGTTCCAGTTTGCTGAGGATCGAGTATGAACCTCATTGGGTCCGGATGTTTACGCGACGTTGGAGCCCGGAATTGTGCACGACTTCGAACCGCGTTCATCCGATATGCGCAACTGCGCACGTCACATCGCCGGTAGCCTCGGCCTGGACGGGCCCTTCTGCGATGCTTTCGGCCCACCAGCGTGCCAAGTAGACCACATGCCAAGGCACACACCGCCCCCCCCGCGGTAGAACGCTACCACCGCCACCACATCGGCCGTCGCCCTGGCTCCGACGAACAGCAGCCCGCTTACCGAGCGCCGCAAGACCGTGAGTAGCGACTTGGTGCAATCGGCCCGAGGACGATTCGGTTCCAAACGCGCGCAGACGCCTTCACAGACGCTGGCCGCGCATGCACCGGGGCCGGGATTGCGGTAGGATTCCCTGGCGCGACTGCGCCGCATTGTTCATCCCGACCGGAAGGAGATACGCCGTGTTTCGAAGACCGCGTGCCGCACTCCGCCTAGCCACGCCGCTTGCGGCGGTTGTCATTGGTGTTTTCATCAGCGGCGTGTCCTGCGCCCAGTCTCACACCTTCGACCCGCGCGACTACCCCGACAGCGCGCCTACCGACGCCAGCTACATACGCCACGGCGTCACCATCGCCGATCCATACGGCTGGCTGGAGGATGAGCAGAGCGAGGCCACGCAGGCCTGGCTTGACCTGCAAAACGCGCTGACCCACAGCACGCTCGCGCGGTTCAAGAAAACGCAGCAGCAGATTGCGCGCGAACTGGAAGCCATCTACGGCGTGGATTCCGTGTCGAACATCTATCCCTACCAGGACCGCTACTTCCTATTCCAACGCGACGGGCTGGAGAACCACGCGAAGCTCCTCGTGCACAAGGGCAGCTATCGCGCCACACCGCGGGTCGTGCTCAACCCCAACGAGTTCAGCGCGGACGGCACGGTCGCCCTGGACTGGTGGTACCCCTCGCCCGACGGCGCGCTGATCGCCTACGGCAAATCCGCCAGCGGCTCGGAGAAGAGCACGCTCTACATCCGCGACGTCTTCGCCGGGCAGGACCTGCCCGACGTCATCCCCTTCACGCAGTACTGTAGCGTCGCCTGGAACGCCAGCGGCACCGGTTTCTACTACAATCGCTGCCCCGACCCAGCGACCGTGCCTGCCGGCGAAGAGAACTTCCACATGCGCGTGTACTATCACGAGCTCGGCGATGACTACAAGAACGACCGCTATGTCTGGGGCGCGGGCCGCCCGATCGACGAGGAGCCCAAGCCCTACTCTTCCAGCGACCACACGTACGTCCTGCTCAACTTCTACCGCGACCCGTCGAAGAACGACCTCTACTTCGGCAAGCTCGACAGCACCGACCCGCTACAGCCCATCGCCGCTGGCCTGGGGGCCATCACGACCGGCGACGTGGTGGACGGCCGCCTGTTTCTGCGGACAAACCACCAGGCTCCGCGCTTCCGCATCTGCACGACCACCGTCGACCAGCCCGGCTCAGAGCACTGGCGCGAACTCGTACCACAGCAAAAGGGCGTGATAAACGCGTTCGCCATCGTACACCGCAAACTGCTCGTGCGCGTCAGCGAGGACGTCCATTCGCGGTTGTTCGTCTATGACCTCGAAGGGCAATTCATGGAGGAGATCCCGCTACCAGGCATCGGGACAGTGTCGAGCATGAGCGGCACGCTCGCGGACCCCGGCCTGTTCTTCACCTTCTCATCGTGGGTCGTACCAACGGCGGCCTACCGCTATGACCTCGATCGGCGAACGTGCGAAAAGCTCCACCAGCGCACCTGCCCGCTGGACCTGGCCCAATACGAGACAAAACAGATCTGGTACGACTCGAAGGACGGCACGCGCGTCCCCATGTTCGTCGTCGCGACCAAGGACGTGCAACTCGACGGCAACAACCCCACCCTGCTCTACGGCTATGGCGGCTTCAACGCGAGCTTCTACCCCAGCTACCGGCCGCGCATCCTGCCTTTCCTCGAACGCGGCGGCGTGTGGGTTCTGGCGAACATCCGCGGCGGCGGCGAACTCGGCCAGGATTGGCACGCCGGCGGCCGGCGCGAGAACAAGCAACAGTGCTTCGACGACTTCTATGCCGCCGCTGAGAAGCTCATCGAGCTCGGCTATACGAACCCACACAGACTCGCCTGCAAGGGCGGCAGCAACGGCGGCCTACTCATCGGCGCCGCCGTCACACAACGTCCTGATCTCTTTCAGGCCGCCCTGGCCCAGGTCCCGCTCATGGACATGCTCCGCTTCCACCACTGGGGCATGGGGGCCCAGTGGGTACACGAGTACGGCGACCCGGACAACCCCGACGAGTTCAAGTGGGTGCACGCGTACTCGCCGTACCACAATGTGCGGGACGGCACGGACTACCCGGCCACGCTGATCGTCACTGCCGAGAGCGACAATCGCGTAGACACCGCGCACGCGTTCAAGATGACCGCGGCCATGCAGCAGGCGACGTCGGGCACACGCCCGATCCTGCTGCGCTGCGAGCGCAAGGCCGGCCACGGCGCCGGCAAGCCGCTCAACATGCGCATCCAACATCAGGCCGAAGACTGGACTTTCCTGATGTGGCAGTTGGGTATGATTGACTAATGTAGTGTTTCACAATTGCAACATCCTGCCGAGCCGCAACCGGGAGCGGTTGCCGAAAGACCGCTTGCTTACGCGCGCGGGTGGGGTTTGGACGCGATGCCGCAATCGTGAGACACTACACCAGGAAGCAGCTCGTTGGCGCGCGCATCCGCGCCGGATGCTGACTGGCTCTGCAAACACCGAAAGGCACAGCATGGCCCCTGAACAAACGCTGGTCAGTGAGTTCCACCAGAAATACGGCGCACCGGTACAGGACGTTCCCCGACAGATCAGCGCCAAGGACCGCCTGCGCCGGGCACGGCTGATTGTCAGCGAGGCCGCCGAGTTTCTCGAAGCCGCCGACCAGGACGATTTCGTCGAGATGGTCGATGCGCTCGCCGACATCCTCGTAGTCACGTACGGCGCGGCGATCGAGTTGGGCGTCAACCTCGAACCGGTATTCGCCGAGGTGCACCGCTCGAACATGTCCAAGAACGGCGGCAAAGACGCCGGCGGCAAGATCCTCAAAGGCCCCGGCTTCTCCCCGCCAGACATACTGCGGGAATTGCGCGCCCAGGGTTACGAAACGCCGGCGGAAGTGACCGTCTGACAGCCGACGTGGGAATTCGTCCCGGCCCAGAAATGCTGCGGCAAATGTGCCACTATTTGTCCGCTGCCGGGACCTCTGTGCCGCACTCGGGACAACGGCCGGATGCATTGCCACGCAGGTCGTATCCACACGTGCGACAGCAGCCCTCCATCAGTCGCGCCAGCTTCTCCGCTCTTCGCAGCCCCAGCACCGGGAAGAGAACCACGGCGACTATCGTGCTATACAGCAGTAGAAACACCGGCACTTCCGGCAATCCGAGTGCTTTGGGGATCACTCGACCATCCAGATGCGCTCCCATACCGGTAACACAAAGTGAAACGAGTAGTTGAAGCCCTGCCAGCACTTTCGAAGGGGCGTAGTAGTACGCAAGAAACGCCCAGACCCAGAATAGTCCGCGGGACACGAGGGCCAGGGCGGCGTGCACGACTCGGTCACTCAGAGGGCTGGGATGGCTGACATATGGCGCGACCAGCATCCCAACCGCCAGCACTTGCACCAGAGACGCCAGCTTGTACCGGGCCCCGGATGTAGGTCGCCGTGCTTGCGTTGTCTGCATTATCACATGTCCAGTGTGCGAATGTTGGTCATCTCGCACTATCCTGCCCCTTCTGCCACGCGCTCATCCAACGCGCCGGGTCCTGCCGGTAGAAACCCGTCAGTTGCCCGTACAGTTCCGGGTGCCGCGCGCGTAGCCCCCGCGGCTGTTCGAAGAAATGCTCCGTCAGCACGGCGAAGAACTCCGTCGGGTTGGCCGCGCCATACGGGTTCAGAAAAGTCGGCTGCCCACGCCGCTCCGCCGCGACAAATGCGTCATACTCGGCGTCGAAAACGCGCGCCCACGCGACCTGTTGCTCTTTCTCCAGCGGCGGACTGCCCCCGGTCCAGCCATCCTGCATATCGAGCACATGTGCGAACTCGTGATAGACCACGTTGTAGCCGTCACACGGCCGGGCGATCGAGCGCGTCACGCTGTCCCAGGCAAGCCGTACCGGTCCCCGCCGCCACGCCTCACCGGCTCGCATCTGGGGAATCTGATACCGCGTCCCGTCCGGCCCCACGGCCTCGACGACTTCACCGTAGACGTGCGGGTGCACAATGATCTCATGCAGACGCGGAAACACGCCCAGGTGCGGAATCCCCGCGATCAGCAAACACGCCTGCCCTGCGATCGTTACCTTGACCTCGTCGTCGACCACGAGCCCACCCGTGCCGACAAACCGCTTCTCCGCCACAAAGACCTGGATCGCCCGACGCAGCGTGTCCCGCGGCGCGGGTGGCATGGCGTGGTAGCACGGCAGACAACGCGCCACCGTTGGGAGCCAATCCGGGGGAAACGGCTGCGCAAGAAGCTCGGCGCGCTGCAATTGCTTACGCCGAAAGATGCGCTGGAACCACGACATACGCTAACCCTGCCGGCTCAACTGCACGAAGGCCGCCCGCGCCAGCATTGATGATAGTGCAGTGTCTCACAATTACGACATCCTTCCGAGTTCTCATGGGGCTTCCGCCGCACCCTCGGGGGATGAAGATCCGAATTTACGGAGCAGCCGCGACCGTCAAGGGACGGTTGGGTCGAGAATCGGTCGGCTCCGCCGCACGAAGAGCCGCTGCCGGCCGTGCAGCCCAGGCAGTGCCGGGCCGTCCGGATCCGCCGGCGGCGAAGTTGTTCAACATCGAAATCCCGAATGTGCCGCGGCGCCGCGGCGTCGGTCGGCATGCCCAGCGCGTAGTTGAAGTCGCAATCGTGCAGCGTGCCGTTCCAGCTCACGTGGATTTGCTCGCGGCACATGAGGCGCTCCAGGGTGGCCGGGTTGTACGCTTCCACGAGCCGGCGCCAATAGCCCTCGTCGCGGCCGTCGGGTTGCAGGTCAGTGCAGGAACCGGCCGATGGGCATGTTCGTGATCGTCAGCAGCCGCGTGAAGATGATTCCGAAGCGCGCGTGCAGCTCCCGCCGGTAATCGTCTTCCAGCCGCGGCTGGTCGGGTGGCAGCGCCGGCCCGAGCGGGTTGTACACCAGGTCGAGTGGCAGCTCCGGGTCGCGGCCGGCGACCCGTTCGCTGCTGACCAGTTGCAGGTATTCGTGGGCGCCGTTCTTCTTAAGCTTTTTGTGCCAGTCCTCGAACCGTCGCGCGTTCGGAACGTAACGTGACCACGAAACGTTCGAGACCCGAGGCTATGGCAGCCACCACAGGTGCTTCAAGCGGTGGCAGCCCCAACGGTGGATGACCATATGAGGTAGACCATGTACGCAGCATAGCCGCTCAGAAACATCCAGCCCTCCCAGCGGTCGATCCGCCGGCCGGTGTAGAAGATCGGCAAGCATGCAGCGGCCACAATGATCATGATGGGGATGTCGGTGCGCAGCGCGGCGGGCGACACGAAAACGCCGTCGTCGCCAACTGCCGCGGCGACGCCGAGGACAGCCAGGATGTTAAAGATGCTGCTCCCGACCACGTTGCCGACGGCGATATCTCGTTCGCCCCGGATGGCCGCGATGATCGATGTGGCCACCTCGGGCAACGAAGTCCCCGCGGCCACGATCGTCAACCCGATAACCAGCTCGCTGACGTCGAGCGAGGCGGCAATACCCACCGCTCCCGCAACAAGCCAGCGGGCCCCAAGGACCAGCAGGCCGAGTCCCAGCAGCACGAGCCCGATGGAGGCCGGGACGCTCATTGGCCTCGCAATTGAAGTACGCCCGAACTCTTTGGCGAACTCGCCCTGCACTGCGGCGTTCTCGCGGCGGCTCTGCCAGATCGACCACGTGGTGTAGGCCGTAGCGCCAGTCGCGAGGAACAGTCCGTCCAGCCGTCCGATGCAGCCGTCTGCGCCGAGCAAGTAAGTCAGTCCGGAGACGCCGAGCATGACCCACAAATCGAATCGCAGCAATTGGCGGCTGACGACCAGGGGCGTGATCGCGGCAGATGCACCGAGGATGAACAGAACGTTGAAGATGTTGCTGCCAACCACGTTACCTAGCGATAGATCAGCCTCACCAGCAAGTGCAGTTTTCACGCTGATGGCCATCTCGGGGGCGCTCGTGCCATATGCGACGACCGTGAGCCCGATTACGAGCGGGGACACACCGGCCGCCGCGGCCAGCCGCACGGCCCCACGTACCAGTGCCTCCGCTCCGCACACGAGCAGGGCCAGCCCCAGAGCAAACATGAGAATGGTCGTGGACATTTGCGGACACCGTGCTCCCGAGCTCGACGCCGTTCATCGAGTCAAACGGACGGGGCTGCTGGACACGACTGTCGCCGCTCTGTTTAGCGGCGTTGATACCGGCAGCTAAGAATATGAGACGGGGCAGCACTGTGTCTGCCCCGTCCGCTCTCTTCAACCCTTCATCCTTGCGTTCACTTCTTCGGCGGCGTGGCTGGCTTGGTCGTTCCCGGCTTGGGGCCAGGTGCCGAAGACGGGGCTGGTGTCTTCGGAGGTTGGCCGGGAGTTCCTGACTTCTGAGGATGGGGCTTGTCTGGCTTCGTACTCATCTGTAACTCTCCTATGCGGCGCGCCTGAGCGCCGTCAACTCGAATCACCTCCGCGCCGGATTCGGCGCGGATTCTCTTCAGTCCGTTGCCGGTAGGCAGGCGGAGGGGCGCCCACAATGGGTGCCACCTCCGACCTACCCGCATCTGTGTGCGATCCCAGTCCGGCAGTTCATGTCGCGCATGACGCGCCGGCGATCGCAGCGTGCGATTCTGGTAGCCCGCTACGGCTTCGGCTCAGGCTTCTTGTCCGCGGGGACCAGCACCGCGTCAACCACGTGAATCACGCCGTTGCTCGCATCCGTGTCCGCCTTGGTGATCTTCGCGGCGTCGATCATCACGACGTCATCCTTGACCGTGATCTTCAGCTCTTTGCCGGCCAGCGTCTTGGCGGATTTCATCGCCTTCACATCTGCCGCGTTCTTGCGGCCTTCCAGCACGTGGTTCTTCAAGATGCGCTGGAGCTTCGCCTCGTTCTCCGGCTTCTGGAGCTCGTCCAGTTCCTTGCCGAGCTTCTTGAAAGCTTCGTCCGTGGGGGCGAAGACCGTGTACGGGCCCTTGCCCTTCAGCGTGTCGACCAGTCCGGCCGACTCCAGCAGCCTGCAGAAGGTCTTCAAGTTGCTGGCGTCTTTGGCGACAGTAACAATGTCCTTGGGCTTCGGCGGCTCGGGTTTCTTCTCCTGTGCCAGGCTCGCTCCCGTCCAGCCCGCCAGCACGACAATCGCGGCTACAGATAGCCATCGCCGCACTAGTGAATTCGCAAACATCTTCCAATCTCCAAACCAGTATCGCCGTCCGCTCCGACCGTTACCGCGGCCGCCCACCGTGGGCGGTACGCTCGTCTGATTTGCGGCGGCGTCAACTGCTCAAGCGTCCCAACAAGTCGACCCGCGATACTGCCAAGGCGACGCGGTGCACGCGACATCGCCGGCCAGCCCCCTGCGAGGAGTTGCGGGGAATTCCGTAACGCGCTGTCAATGCAGGGCTTATCATTAGGCCCGCCTCTCTTCTCGATCGTCCGCAGAGGCGTTCGGCCCGGGTGCATTACCTTCCGCGGCCGAGACCATCCAGTGTCGACCGCTGGGCGCAGGTGCACGCTATCTGGCTTCGGATTAACGAGTTAGGGTCGACCTCGAGTTGCGACCGATCCCAGGGGAGAACATCGGGAGGGGTGCGAAAAGCAGCCGGGTCTACGCTCCACGGGCAGACACCCACCGCTCCTCTGATTCACGAGGGTTATACCCCGGCTCAAGAGCGGAGTACAGTGCACGAAACGTGGTTTTTTTGTACTCGCGCGGCGCCGCGCCTCCCCGTCGCCCGGCGCAGACAACCCAGGGCCATGTGGCAGTGTATAATGCGTCCTAGAGGCGCGACAATGATGGTGCATCGTTACTCAACGTTTCCGTGTCTCCTGGCGCTGGTGGCGGCGTTGCCCTGGCCGGCTTTCCTTGCCGATACGCCCGCGGCGGCCAACGCGCCAGAGGGCACGAAGTCTGCAGCTATTTCGGCGAGCGACCAAGCCGCCGTCGTCATGGCCATGCCCGCCGAGCGTAAGCCGGTTTCCAAGGGCGAGCGTGTCGGTCTTGACGGATCTGCGCATGCCGTCGCCGCACACCCATCCATTTTCACCGCGAGAGCCAGTTCGCCCGTGGCTGAGGGTTATGCTCGGACTAAGTGCGTAGCCCATCCGACTTGTGCATTCCTTTGCAGGTTCCTGGTCTGAACAGACCCAGGCACCCTGCTTCGACTCACAGCTGATTCTTGAGTGTACGGATTCTTCGGACGGCGCACTGTGCCGGAGTTTGAACCTGCAATACGCCCATCGTTCGCGGGTGCTTACATCCCGCCACGACTTGTGGCGCGAAGGAAAAGCAAACCATGCCTCGAAACCCGGAGAAGGTCAGCGACGTGCTGGCCCTGGTTCAGAAACTGCTCGACGCGGCCAAGTTGAAGGACGCGGCCGAGCTGATTCGGGAATTCGGAACGAGCTCGGCGGAACTGAGCAACATGTACGGCGTCGCCCTGATGCGGGCTGGTGAGACGGCCAAGGCCGTCGAGGTGTACCGTGGTCTGTGCCTCAATGAGAGCGGCTTCTGCCTGAAACAGGACCTGCCTACGACGGTGAAGGCGAACTACGCCACCGCGCTGCTGCTGGCAAAGAACGTCAGCGGCTGTCAGGCGACGCTGCGCGAGATCGCGGAGCAGAACGACCCGTATGTACTGAAGCTGCGCGCGGCGATCGACCGCTGGCGCCGGTCGCTCGGCTGGTGGAAGCGGCTCGCGTTTGACTGGTACGGCGCCGAGCCGGACGGCCCAGTGCCCTTGGACTTCCCGCCCGGGGAACTACCCGCTGAGCCGCAGCGCGCCCGGCAGTCTGAGGAATCCTGAATCGAGCGAGCGGCGTGCCCACCGCGCATGCTGTTTGTGCAAAATCACCGGCCCGTGCCGCGACTGCACCTCCGGCTGCGTTTCGTCTTTCTCCAGGTATACCCCCTCCGAGCCGCAGTGGGGACAACGCCCCGCCCGATCAACCTGCGCGCTGTCCGCCAACGCCGACCGCTCCTCCAACGCCATCGGCAACGCGGCCTGGGCCAGAGTCTCCACCTGATCCTCGAAGTCCGCGAACGTGGCCCCCTTCGGCGGGATCGTCTCGTCGGCCGGGATCACCCGGTCCAACTGCGCCGTAAACGCCGCCAAAATCCGCGCCCGCGCCCGCTCACGTCTCGTCCGTGCTGGCATGTCCGGCTTCCTCCTTGAAGCACCTCAACTCACCCGACCCCGTACACCGGGGCCAACCCGCCAACACCATACCCGAATCTCCCGCCGGAAGTGTCACGCACCCCACGCCGCGCGGGAGGAACGCTCTTCGTTGCCCAACGCCCCAGCGGCACGTAGAATCGCGAGGGCACAGGATCAGGTCCATCCGGATAGCGCGATTGGAATGACCAAGAAAGACCCGTACAAGATTCTCGGCGTAAGCGGTAATGCCACGCAGGACGAGGTCAAACGCGCGTACCGCCAACTCGCCAAGAAATACCACCCCGACCGCAATCCCAACGACGGGAGCGCCGAGGCCAACTTCAAGGAGGTGCAAGCCGCGTACGAGGTGCTGGGCGACCCACAGCGCCGCGCCCAGTATGACCGCTTTGGCGCCGGCGGCCCCGCGCCAGACATTCACAACTGGGCCAGCGGCGGAGCATCCCCCTTCGAGGACATGCGAGTCGACTTCGGCGGGATCGGCGATCTGACCAGCGTTTTTGAGCAGTTCTTCAGTCGCGGGGGGGCGCGCCCCCGCCGACGGTCCACGGCGCGTCAAGCCCAACCACGCGGCGCCGATTTGGAACACGTCGTGGAGCTATCCTTCGAAGAAGCCGCGCGCGGAACCACGCGCGACGTTCTGCTAACGGCGGGCGGCACCGGAGCGCAGCCGGAACGCATCGAAATCCGAATCCCCGCGGGGGTAAACGATGGGCAGCGTATCCGCGTCAAGGGCAAAGGCCAGGAGGGGCCGGGCGGGCGCGGCGACCTGATGATCCGCTGTCGCATCCGCGCCCACGCATACTTCCGCCGCGACGGACACGATATCCTTCTGAATCTGCCGTTGACGCTCACGGAGGCCGCGCTGGGCACGAAAGTCGAGATCCCGACCCTGGACGGCCCGGCCGTCGTGACGGTCCCGCCCGGAACGTCGAGCGGCACGAAGCTCCGCCTGCGCGGCAAGGGTGTCCGTGATCAACGGTCCGGCGACGTGGGCGATCTGTTTGCTGTGGTGCGAATCATCGCACCGCGGCGCTTGTCCACCCGCGCGCGCGAGTTGCTCGAGCAACTGCGCGACGAAGTGGATGAACAGCCACGCCGCAATGCGGGCTGGCCGGTTTGAGGTGTGAACGGTGACGGCGAACGGACAATCGCCCTTCGGCCGGATCACTGTCGTGGTGATCCTGCTGGCTCTGCTGGTCATCATCGTCGGGGCGATGTTTCTGCTGTTTGGCGAACTCGACGGTTCCGGGACGACCCAGACGGAGACGGGTGCTGCGCGCCGCCCCGCCAATGTGCAGGAAATCAAGCGTCTCAGCTATACGCTGGCGATCCTGCTGGTCTCGGTGCTCCTGATCCTCGTCTTTGTCATTGGCACTTACGTGGTCATTCGCGTGGGACGGGCCGTGACACAGCGTCCGGTCGGCGGCGAGCCAACCCACTACGTTGATGCTTGGAGCAGCTACCGCCTGAGCGCCGACGAGATCGACGCCGCCACGAGTGAATCCTCGCCGTCCGATGCGAGCGACAGACTGAACGCCGACGACGAGGACAACCAGAACTCTGACGAGGACCCTGACGATTCCGCCTTCCCAACTTAGGAAGAATGGTAGGACGAGCGCAGCGCTCGCGACGCTGGTCTCCAGCATGCCCGAGCCGCGGTGCGCTACACCGCTTCTGCTAACCCGCGCGCCCACCCGGGAGTGGCCCCATGCCAAAGCCTGATCCCACCGCGAAGCCCAACACTTCCGATGCCGTCGAACGACTCTACGTCTTCTGGCTCGCCGGAACACTCCTGCTGTTTGTTATTCTGATCGTCACGATCTTCTTCATGCGCGGCGCCCTGCACCGGCAGACGATGACCATCAATCAGCAAACGGAGGCAATCAGCGCCTTGGCCACGCGGCTCGCCAAGCTCGAGCACGCGCTGGCCGACAAGGCGTCCCTCCCCCAGGCTCGGACGGCGGCACCCGGCGCCACGCCGCCGCCAAAGCCGTCAAACGACCCTCAACCATCCCAGCGCCCCGAAACCACGACCGCCGCGCCACGCCTCGATCGCGAAACGGTCGATACGCTGCTGAACAAGGCCCTGAAGTCGGGCGACGTGTTGCCATTCGCTCTGGCTGATTTTGCGGCGGCCACCGCCCTGCTCGAGCAAGTTCGTGATGCGGGGGCAACGGCGGACCTCAGCGGGCCTACCTGGGAGCGGCTGGCCATCGTTGCCCAACTCCTGAACAAGAGTGCCACGGCCGAAGGTTGGGCCGAACAGGCGCGCCTGCTCAACCACAGCCCCCGGCACTATTACGAGCTCTCGGCGCGCACCCTGCTTGCCCAGGGGCAGCCTGAATCTGCGCTGCGTTTCGCGCAGATGCTCTTTGATTCAGCCAGCAGCGCACCGCCGACAGACGCCGGCGCGCGCACTTTGGCGACTGCCCAACTCTTGCTGGCCGAGGTCTACCTGGCGCGCGACCGGCTCGACAAGGCGGCGGCGGTAATCGATGGAATGGCGGCGCCGGCCGCGCTGTTCCCCGCCGACCAGCTCCGCTTTGGCCAAATCTGTGTCGCGCTCGAACGTTGGAACGACCTGGAGCAGACGCTCGCTGCGTTGGGCTCGCCGCCGCCCGAACTGATAATGTCGCGCGACTTTCTGCGCGCAGTCTGGCTAACGCACGCCGGCCAATTGGCCGAGGCGGTGGCAATCCTGGACTATCTGGCCGAGGAGTGTCCCGAGGATTACGACGTGCAAACCTGGCGCGGCGTGGCCCTGCTGAAGGCGCAGCAATTCGCCGCGGCGCAGCAAACGCTCGACAGAGCTGCGCAGCAGACCCCGGCGCGGCCGGAAGCCTGGTACTGGCGCGCCATGCTGGAGATCAAGACCGGACGGCCCGCCGGAGCCGTCGACTTCCTCAGCAATGCACTGGCCGCCTCGGCCCGCTACGCACCGGCGTGGGAAGCGCTGGGCACACTGGCGCTCAACCGCGGCGACGTGGATGCGGCCCTGGAGAGCCTCCAAAACGCTGAGAAACACATGCCCGGCCGCGCTCCGACCCAATTCCTGATCGCCGTCGCCCACGCCAAGGCTTCTCGTCGCGACGAGGCGGCCCAGGCACTGCGCCTCGCCATCCAGTTGGACGAAGCCTATCTCGAAACGGCTCGGCAGACGCCCGTTTTGCAGCGGCTGTTCGACGCGCGCACGCTCGACGACTTCCTCCCCACCGCACCGACGACCCAGCCAGTGCAGGACCAGCCAAAAGAAGCAGCTACCGAGAAACGCCAGTAGTCGTGATCCGCGGCATCCCGCTCGATACGCGCGCCAGCCGGCACCGTCAGACCGGTGGCATCGCAATCGTCTTGCCCGGTGAGACAGCTTCCGGCGCTGTGGGCGGTGTCAGCCGGGTGATCTGCGCCGGACGCGTCAACGCCTGCCACATGCTGTGCGCGCGTTAGGATTCCCGGCAATCACCCGGCGTCTGAAGCCTGCGACGGTGTCCTTTCCAGTATGGGGAGCGCGAGCCGTCTGTTATCATGGTCGTGTTTGAACAGACGGTGTTGTTCGGGAGCTCGCGAGCGTGGGCCGTAATCGCGCGGTGTCCATTGCCTGGCCTGATCGGTTTGCGACCGAGGGAGAGCTGCGAAACCCGAGACAGACGCCACGCCGTACCGCCGTAATGGCCCAGCTTCCGGCCACCGATCTCAACCGAGTGTGAGCGCGACGGAGCAGACGTCATGTACAGCACTACCGCAACCCATGCCAGCCTTCTGGCGCGACTCTCGTCCGAACCTGACCCGGCTGCGTGGCGCGAATTCCACGACCGCTATGGCGAGTTGATCAACCGCTTTGCCCGGCGGCGCGGGCTCCAGGCCGCGGACGCGGATGACGTCGTGCAGGATGTGCTGCTCGCTCTAAGCCAGGCGATGCCCGGCTTTCAATACGATCCGTCCAAAGGCAAGTTCCGTGCCTATCTCAAAACGGTCACTTTGCGAGTAATCCTGAAAAGAAGACGTCAGAAACATGGCGAAGTCGATCTAGGAGATATTGAGCAGGCCGTCCATGCGGCAGCCGCTGATACGGACGGCGAAGAGGCCTGGGAGGCCGAGTGGCGGCAATATCACCTGCGCCAGGCGACGCGCGTGCTGGAGTCCGAGTTCAACGCCGCCGACCGCCAGGCGTTTCAACTGTACGCCGTCGAGGGCCGCGATGCGTGCGAGACGGCGACTGAGCTCGACCTCAGCGTGGATCAGGTTTACCAGGCCAAGTCGCGCATTTTGAAACGGCTGGCGCAGCAGGTTGAGTTGCAAGTTCAGGAGGAAGGTTGAAAACCACCGGGGAGTAGCGATGACAACCGGCTCGGACTGGTATCGCAGCGACCACATCCTGCTCGAGGAATTCAGGCAAAGTGGCTGGGGCAGCCGGCCCGTGCCACGGGTTCCCGGCTACGAGGAACTGCGTGAACTGCGGCGCGGCGGACAGGGCATCGTCTACGAAGCCACGCAACGCTCCACCCGCCGCCGCGTCGCCATCAAAGTACTGCTGGACGGACTGTGGGCCCAGGAGACCCAGCGCCGGCGCTTCGAACGCGAGATCGACCTGATCGCCACCCTGCGCCACCCCAACATCGTGCAACTCTACGACAGTGGCGTGACCGACAGCGACAACCCGTACTACGTAATGGAGTTCATCGCCGGCGTCGGCTTGGACGAGTACGCGCGCTGTGGTCCGAACACTACTTCGCCAGCACCCGCGACCGCCCGGGCGGAAACGACCCGCCCAGCACAACCCGGCGTTTTCGACGTCCGCCAGACCTTGCACCTCTTCGCCAGGATTTGCGACGCGATCAACTACGCCCATCAGCGCGGCGTGATTCACCGCGACATCAAGCCCAGCAATATCCGCGTCGATCCCGAGGGCCAGCCGCATGTGCTCGACTTCGGCCTGGCCAAGAGCGTACCCGGGCCGTTGGGCGTCGAAGCCGGTGCCGAGATGAGCCTGACCGGCGAGTTCATGGGCTCGCTGCCGTGGGCCAGCCCGGAGCAAACCGAGGGTCTGCCGGACAAGATCGACATCCGCACGGATGTCTATTCGCTGGGGGTAGTGCTCTACCAGTTGCTGACCGGACGCTTTCCGTACACGGTCGTGGCCGGCCTGCGTGAGGTGCTCGACAGCATTCACACGGCTGAACCGCCCCCGCCGAGCCGGTACCGGGCCGAGATCGACGACGAGACCGACACGATCGTGCTGAAGTGTCTGGCCAAGCAGCCCGCGCGGCGTTACCAAAGCGCGGGCGAGTTGGCCCGCGACATCCGGCATTACCTGGCCGGCGAACCGATCGAGGCCAAACGCGACTCGGCCAGCTACGTGCTCCGCAAGCAGTTGCAACGCTACCGCCTGCCGGTCGCCGCTGCCGCCGCCTTCGTCCTGATCGTCACCGCCGGCTTCGTTACCTCACTGACCTTCTGGCGCCAAGCGGTGCGCCAGCGCGACGAGGCGCAACACGAGGCAGCCGTCTCGACGGCCGTGACAGCTTTCCTGGAACAGATTCTGGGGGTTTCGGACCCATACGGTTACCGCTGGGCGGACAAATCCGCGCGCGAGTTGAGTGTCGCCGATGCTCTGGCCGAAGCGTCCAAGTGCATCGAGACGGCCTTTGCGGATCAACCGGACGTAGAGGTCGCCGCACGCACCACACTGGGACGCACGTTCCTGCACCTCGGCCAACTGCCGGACGCCGCGACCCACCTGGTTCAAGCCGTCGAGCTGGGCCGCCGAGTCTTGGGTGAAGAACACCCCACCACGCTTGCCGCCATGTTCCATCTGGCCGAAATGCACCGCGACCGTGGCGAATTCTCCGAAGCAGTACGCCTCTACCGCCACGCCCTGTCCATTCGACGGCGGGATCTTGGCTCCGAGCATGCCGACACGTTGGCGTGTCTGCGCAACCTGGCGCTGACGCTGACGCGCAACGGAGACTTTGCCGAGGCCGAGCCACTCTACCACGAGGCGCTCGAGATGAGCCGCCGCGTTCTTGGTGAAAAGCACTTCGACACACTGACCACACTCAGCTACTGGGCGTTGCAACTCACGCTGCTTGAGAGGGTAACTGAGGCCGAACAGGCGAACCGCGAAGTCTACGCGGGGTACCGGGAGCTGCTCGGCGACGAACACCCACTCACGCTGCTGCTGCAAAACTGCATGGCGGACATGCTGCGTCGGCAAGGAAAGTACGACGAAGGCATTGCCCTGGCGCGCGACGCGTTGGCCAAGCATCGGCGTGTGCAAGGTGACAAGCACCCGGACACGCTGATTCTGATCAACAACCTGGGCCTGTTCCTGCGCGAGTGTGGTCAACTGGAGGAGGCGGAGGTGCTCGCACGCGAGGCGCTGGCGGGCTACGAAGTCCAGTATGGCGCGCAGAACCCGGAAACGCTGATCCTGTCGAACAACCTGGCCGAGACCTTGCGGGACCAGGGCAGACTGGCAGAGGCCGAAACGCTCTTCGAGCAGCTCGAGCAAACAGCGGCACAAGCCCTGAAGCCCGAGCACTGGCTGCTCTGGAAGTTCAGGGCGGCCCACGGCCTCTGCCTGATGAGGATGCAGCGCTTCGACGAAGCCGAAGCGCTGCTCACCGAGTGCCACGCCGCGTGGGCCGAGATCCTGGGCGCAGAGCAGGTCCGCACCGTCACGGTCGCAGACCACCTCGTCGAGCTGTATGAAGCCTGGTCAAAACCCGCGGACGCCGCCCACTGGCGCGCCGTGCGAGCGGGGCACACCGATCCCGCTGACGCGCCGAACGCCGCACCGGCCAGCCGCGACTAGGGCGTCCTTCTTATCGCGGGCGCGTTTAGGCTCGAGCGCGGCACTCGCGGCGCAGGCTCTCCGCCGTGCCCCGGCAATCCCTGGCAACGGGTCCGATTTTCTGTCAGACTGCGGGTTGTGGGGGCTATGTTTGGGTGAAAGAGACCTCGGCGATCCGGGAGGTTCGCCGCGGGGCGCTCTGCCAAATACATAATTTCAGGGAGGTGCGTGATGCGGGCAGCGACTCAAATAATGTGGCTGATTGGCGTTGGAGTGTTACTCGTCGGCGGGTGCCCAACTACCGAAGTTCCCGACGAACCGGTGAACTACCGTCCCGTTGCGAGCGCCGGCGCAGATGTGAACGCCTGCCTCAACGACACGGTAACCCTCACTTCGGCCGGCAGCACTGACGTCGACGGTGACGGCCTGACCTACGTCTGGGTCCAGACGCTGGGCGAACACGTCGACCTGACCGGAGCCACGGGCCTGCAACCCACCTTCGAAGCGCTGCTGATCGGCACGTTCGAGTTCACCGTCACGGTCAACGACGGACAGGGCGGCTCCGACAGCGACACCGTACGCGTCGCCGTCAGCGACTGCTCGTCCGGCGGCGGCCAGTCGAATCCCCCGCCCGAGGCCGTCAGCGTCGCAATCCTGCCTGCCACGGCCACGGTCACCATCGGCCAGACGCAGCAGTTCACGGCCAACGTTGAAAACGCGACCAACCTGGCGGTCACCTGGAGCATCGACAAAGGGCCGGCCTGGGGCACTATGTCCGCGAGCGGGCTGTACACGGCCCCCGCGACCGCGCCGACACCGGCCCAGGTGACCATCACAGCTACCAGCGTGGCCGATTCCACCCGCAGCGCCACCGCGCAGGTCACGATCATCGATGCGGGCAGCCCCACTGTCTCGATTCAAGTGACGCCCGCGACTGCCACGCTTGAACTGGGGCAGACTCAGCAGTTTCAGGCCAATGTGACCGGCACCGCCGACACGGCGGTGACGTGGAGTGTGGACGAGGGACCAACCAGCGGCAGCGTCGATGTAACTGGTCTGTACACAACTCCGGCCACTCTCCCGGCTGCGGCCTACGCGACAGTTCGAGCCACCAGCGTGGCCGATCCCACGCGCAGCGCCGCCGCCCAGGTCACGCTGACGGAACCGGCGCAAGGCGGACCGTCCGCAACTGAGCAGGCCTCCTACACCCAACTCTTTAGCGAGGGCGGCGAAGTTGTAAGCGACGTCAACAGCCTGACACGAAAGGCAGCCTCGGCGGTCTTCGAGGCCAGCACCATGAATGGCGGGGTTGAAACACTGACCGGCACGCTAACGCAGGTCAGCCAGGAGCCGGAGCAGTGGACCTACTCCCCCACACCGGCCGACAAGCTGGTCGTATCGATTCCCGGGCAGACGCCGATCGAGTTCCACTTCAGCGCTTTCGATGGCCACAAGCAAGGCGACGCGGGAGACTTCGTCGACACCCACGACAACCTGGACTTCATCGTCGTCGTGGACGGTCTGTTCAACCTGCACATCCAGAGTTCATCCGTCCCAACCACGGGAGAGAAATACAATTGGGCCCGCAAGTTCTCGCGGACCATCACCGGCAACGCCGTCTACGAAGGACAAATGCACACCGTAGACCTAACGTACGAGGGTACGCAGGAAGGCGAAGTGGATTACAACTGGGCGGCGTCCACCTGGGGCGACGAGTGCCGCGGAACCATCACGGCCGGTACGACGGCGCTCACGATCTCCGAGTCATACTGGGGCTACTACACCTACTGGGACGGCAAGCACGTCTTCAACCGCGGCATGACCAACAACAGCTCGGCCACGATCGGCGGCGTGACGCTGAAGTTCCAGGAAGCCAAGGTCAGGTGGGAGAAGGTC
Organism: Planctomycetota bacterium; assembly: GCA_018814045.1. Taxonomy (GTDB): domain Bacteria; phylum Planctomycetota; class Phycisphaerae; order UBA1845; family Fen-1342; genus JAHJAR01. The sequence goes on from JAHJAR010000060.1 coordinate 55,725, forward strand.
TCGCGCGGACCAAGCTCGGCGGATGACGGCTACCGTGACGTGGAGTACGCCTTCAACAAAGTGGCTGAGCCGGACTACTGGTATTGCCAGGGGAACCTGCTCCGCAACGGTCAGGCCATCGGCACGGTCGAGTTCGACGGCCCGGTGGTCTACGACACCAAAGGCCCCGACCTGATCCTCCGCCTCAACACGGGCGAGGCGATCCTGCTGCATCCACTGATCTACCCGTAGACACCGGGACACGCCGGGTCGTCGCCAATATCCCTGTGATGTCTGGGCGACCCGGCAGCGCTCCCTGAACAACAGCACGTGGATTATTGACGTAACCTGCACCCGCTTGGGCGCCCATACAGCGGCGAGAGTCCTCAGGAGATTGGCCATGAGAGGATCACGACGAAAGAGCAGCTCACCGTGGACCGGCAGCTTGTGCACACTCATAGGATTCCTGTGTTTCGCCTGTGTCCTCGCAGAAGCACAAGCAGTCCAGAAGCCCACACGACAGCAGAGTGGCGCCCAGGCGCAGCGCGTCCGTGGTGAAGGGCTGGGTCCGCTGTTTGACCCGACCGCCCGTCGGATGCACCTTCAACAGGTCGATAGTCCGCGTGCGAAGACCATCGCCCGGAATGTGCAGCAGGTGATCAACACGCTGCGTGCGACCCAGCCCGAACCGACGGAGTACCCGGTTTCGGTGGCCCAGCGGTCCGCGGCTCTGGCGGCCCTCCAGGCCCGCGCGGCTGGAGCGGTGACGCTGAGTGTGCGTGAGGACGTGGGCACGCCGCGCGAAATTCGTGGCCCGGTTCTGGAACAACGCGTGGCCTTGTCCGAGGCTGGCTACGATCGCGGCGTCGCCACCGCCCACCGGTTCTTGCGCCGCAATCAGGAGCTTCTACATCTTGAGGATGCTGACGCCGAACTGGTGTTGATTCGCAGCCAGACGGACGAACGCGGCAACCGGCACTTGCGTTTCTCACAAACGTACGCCGGCCTGGATGTCTGGCCCGGCGACGTGAACGTACACCTCGACGCGGATGGCAATGTCTACCTGATGAACGGCGCGTACGTTGCCTCGCCGGCGCAGCTCGACCTCCTGCCGACGATTGGCCCGGAGGACGCGGCCGCACTGGCGCGCTGGTCCACGTCGGTAGGCTCGGACGCCGAGACCAGCGAGCCGGTGCTGATGATCTATGCCCCTGGTGACGCCCCCACGCGTCTGGCGTGGAAGGTGGAAGTCTGGCATGGCCAGGACCAGGGCTGGCAGGTATTCGTGGACGCCTGGGATGGCAGCGCGCTCGACACGCTCAGCCTGGTCTACACGGAGAATGTCACCGGTAGCGGCATTGACGTCTCCGACCAGCAGCGCGCCTTGAACGTCTGGCACAATGCCGGCGAGTACTATCTTGTGGATACCAGCAAGCCGATGTTCGACCCGACTTCGACGCCCCCCCGCATGGACCAGACGCGCGGCGGCATCTTTGTCTTTGACGGCGCCAACCGCGACCACAAGGACCCCAACTGGACAGCCGACGTCGTCTTCTCATCGAACGCCAACCAGTGGCCCTTACGCGACGCGGTCAGCACCGCCCACGGAATGTCGCGCATATACGACTTCTATCGCGAGGTGCACCAACGCAACTCCTACGACAACGCTGGAGCCAATATCCTCGGCGTCGTGCGCTATGGCCAGAACTACGACAACGCGTTCTGGAACGGCCGCTTCCTGGCCTATGGCGATGCGAAGCCATACGTAAGCGGCTTCGATCTCATCGGGCACGAGTTCACCCATGCGGTGGAAGGCTCCGAGTCGAAGATGAAGTACGAAAACCAGTCGGGCGCGCTGATGGAGGCCTGGTCGGATATCTTCGGCAACATGTTCGAGGAGTGGGTGGTCGGCCAAACGGACTGGATCCAGGGAGCCGATTTCGACGCCGCCGGCCGCAACCTGCTCAACCCTGGCAACGTTGAGATCATACCGGGCAGTGGCCGCAGGTACCCCGCCCGCATGGCCGAGTTCCTGGGCCCCGACGACCCGCTGCTCCTCCAGGCTGTGGATCGGGATCACGGCGGTGTCCACATCAACTGCACGATCGTGGCCCACGCGTTCTACCTGCTCGCGGAGGGCATGAACGGCGCCATCGGCACCGCCGATGCTCAGAAGATCTTCTATCACGCCATGGTCAACCACATGGTTACCAACGAGCAGTTCATCGACGCCCGCCTGCACTGCGTCCAGTCGGCACACGAGCTGTTTGGCGACGGATCGACGCAACACACGGCCACGCAACAGGCCTTCGATGCCGTCGAGATCTTCGCTCCCGGCAGCGGGGGCGGCGGCGGTGGTGCCGGTGGTGCCGGCGGCGGCAACGTCCTGCCCGACCCGCCCCAATTCCCGCCCGTACAGGCCCCGGACTCCACGCTCTTCCTCAAGCCGGACCCCTACGGCTACGGCCTGTGGTGTCTGGCACGCCGCGAGAACACCCTCGGTGATGGAGACGAAGGCGAGTGTCTGATCGAACCCGGCACGAACTACCTGATTCCGGTCACGCCCTCGCGGCTCGCGGTCTCCGGAAACGGCGACGTGGTGGCATACGTGACCGGCGACAAACGCCTGTGCATCTTGGCGACCAATCCAACCACCCCCGAAGAGGTTTCCTACTACGGCGACCCCGGCAGCGTGTCCGCCGTGGCAATGTCCCCAGACCAAAAACGCCTGGCGTTCGTGCTCTGCGACGAGAGCGGAAACGCCACGAATACGATCACCGTGGTAGACCTGGCGGCGGGTGGCCAACCGCAGACCTATGTCCTGGCCGCAACGGCTCCGGATTCCGAGGAGCCAATTCCGATTGACTACGCCGACGTGATGGACTTCGCCGCGGACGGCCGCGTCCTGATCTACGACGCGTTCACCGAGTTCACCGCCAACGACGGTTCGCAAGCCAACGCCTGGGCAATCTACGCGCTCGATCTGGAGAGCGGGTCAACATCGACGCTCTACGCTCCCGAGCCGGGCTCGGGCAACAACGTCGGCAATCCCTCGCTAAGCCAGACCTGCGACTACTACATGACCTTCGAGGCCTTCACGATCACGCAGCAATACCCACTGACCGTGCAGACCCACATTCTCGCGGCCGACCTGCTGACCAACAGCATCGTGGAAGTTGACACCTACGAACTCTCGGGCGGGTTGCTCGGCTTCCCGTGCTACAGCGGCGACGACCAGGCGATCCTCTATACCGTGCCCGCTGCCACCACGTACGGCTGCGCCATCGAGGGCACACTGGTCGCCGATCGGATCACACCCCAGAGCGAACGCGGGGCCTGGCTGTCGAATGCTGCTTACGGTGTGATCTATCGCCGCGGCGCCTGGGCTGGCCCGCCGCCGGACGGCGATGGGGACTGGGTCCCCGATGATCAGGACAACTGCCCGACGACGTCGAACCCCGATCAACGTGACTCGGATGGAGATGGCCTCGGCGACGTTTGCGAGAACTGCCCGCAGGATCCCAATAAGACCGAACCCGGCGCCTGCGGTTGCGGACGGCCCGACATCGACAGTGACCACGACGGCGTCCTGGATTGCAGCGACGGCTGCCCCAACGATCCGAACAAGACCGAGCCCGGCGCCTGCGGCTGTGGGGAGCCGGAGACTGGCGACAGCGACGGCGATGGCGTACCCGATTGCGCCGACGGTTGCCCCAACGACCCGCAGAAGACCGATCCCGGAGCCTGCGGGTGCGGGCAACCCGATACCGACAGCGACGGCGACGGCACGCCCGATTGCCTCGACGGCTGCCCGGATGACCCGTACAAGACCGGCCCCGGCGATTGTGGCTGCGGCCAAACGGACTCCGACCGCGACGGCGACGGCACGCCCGATTGCCTCGACGGCTGCCCGGATGACCCGTACAAGACCGGCCCCGGCGATTGTGGCTGCGGCCAAACGGACTCCGACCGCGACGGCGACGGCGTACCCGATTGCCTGGACGGCTGCCCCGATGACCCGTACAAGACCGATCCCGGCGGCTGCGGCTGCGGCCAACCGGAGACATCCGACTGTGGTGCCAGCACCGGTGGAGGCGGCAATGCGGGTGGCGGCGGCAACGAAGGTGGTGGTAACGCTGGCGGCGGTGAATCCGGCCAGACGACTCCGTTGATCATGCCGGCCGGGCCGTGCGGAATCACCAGCACGATGATGTTGACGCTAACGCTGATCGGCTTGTCTTGGAGCAGTCGCACGCGTCGCTGCGGCCGCGCCCTCAGCGCCGCGGCGCGACGCCGCTGACCAACACGACCGCTCTACCGCCTACCGCGCGGAGCACTTGCCGGATAACGCGGCCTCGGGCAACCGCCCGCCGGGCCGTGGCGCGGCCGAGTGAGGCGCAGCAGAAAGCACAGCAGTCAGCGACCGGCGACGATGAACAGCGAAAGACCACCGAACCACCGGACCACGAAAAAACCCTGAAAAAACAGGGAAAAGTCGGACGCGAGCCCGCGTGTGCAACCGCCGACAAAACGGTCGGATGGGCCCAGCAGGACTCGAACCTGCGACCAGCGGATTATGAGTCCGCAGCTCTAACCAACTGAGCTATGGGCCCCGTTCCCGGCGCCGCGACCCGATGTGTCAGGGTCGGTCACGCTCCTCTGCAACCAGTTTATGTTGCCTCGCTCTACGCGTAAACACGAATTGAATCGTCAATTCACAGCCGCCGGGTTCCAGCGACGATCCGCGCTCGTAACTGACGGCACGACCAACTCCGCGCGCCAGACTGAAGCGTAGTGCCGCGACGTCACAACCAGTTGCGCAGGCGGCGGTCAAGACCGCCCACGCCATCGCGAGAGTGTGAGGATGGCTGAGACGGTCGTCAGCGGCCCAGTTCGGACGCCGGCAGCTTTCCCGCGTTGAGCCGGGGGAGGACTCGGATCAGTCGCGCGGCGCGATATTCCTCGTCGTCGGCCGTCACGACGCGCAGGCCCAACGTATATTCCTTGGGCTCGGCGAGCGTCTTCTGCCCGTTCACACCATTGCAGATCGGCACGCCGTCGAGCGTCCACAAGAAATTAGCGGTGCGTTGCCAACTGGGCGGACATTCGGCCCAGAATCCAAGGTGCAGGGGTTCGATGCCAATCGCCGAGGAAACGTGGATGCTCAGCGGTGACCGCTCGGGCCCGGCTTGGGCGGTGTCCGCGGAACGCTCGGGGGTCGGTGTGCTGCCAGTGGAGGCGTACGGGCGACGCTCCTGCCTCACCACGCCTCGATCACCCCGCGTGCTCGGCTCCCAGGCCTGCGGCTGGCCACTCGGCCGGGGTGCGGTTGGGGACGCCGTACCGGCAACCTCAACACCACGCGCTGGTTCGGTTGGTGGAACCTGGAATCGGGACGACTGTCCCGCCAGGAATGCCAGCCCCTCCGGATTGCCATCGATGGCCTGTCGCTGGACGAGCGCGGTTGGCGAGTGTTTGGGTTGTATGCCCGCAACACGCCCGAAGAAGTCGGCCGCCATGTCGGGCGTACGCTCATGCCCGCGGTCCTTGATCATGATCCAGAAGTTGTTCTTGTAGCTGTGCTGCGTGTACCACTTGATGGCCTCGCGCGACTCCCGCTGGCAGCCAGCGAAGTCGTTTTCAGTCGACAAGACCAGCACGGGGTGGTATTGCGACTCTGCGGTCGCCGCCGGGTCGAGCACCTCTGCTGAGAAGTTGGACTGCCGGACTGCCAGGCACGTAAACCGGCCCGGGTGTCGGTTGAACATGTAGTGTGCCATGTACCCACCCGAGGACCAGCTTGTCGCCAGGACATTGCCGCGGTCGATCGGGAGTGTGGCGGCGACGTGGTCCATAATCGCCAACGTTGCCAACTCGTCCGACTTGAATGCCGGCGTGATGCTGTGCAGCGGGAATTGGCGAAGGACGTCGGGTGCCAGCAGTTGTGGGGCGAGGACGACGAAGTTGTAGCGGTCGGCCTCCTGCTCCCACTCACACGCTTGCGGGCGCGCGTTGTCGAACGGCTTCATCCCGTGGAACGTAACCACGAGCGGCCAGGTGCGGCTGGCTCGGGCGCTCGCACTAGCCTTCATGTAGTCCGCTGGCAGGTACAACCAATACCCGCGCTTCGAGGTCGGCTCCACGACATGGGAGAGCTGGCCGCCGCCGCGCGGCTGGGGTACGGCGCAACCGGTTCCGACGAGCGTGGCCGCCAGGCCCAACAGCAGGCTTAGCCGGCGCCGACCAGCCGCACGCCACGCAGCAGGCGACGTTGCAAAAGCGCAGCTTCCGTGCTTCAAGTCGTGTTCACCTCGGGCCCTCCGCGCCACCGGGAGTTCCACCAGGGCACCAGCCTTACCTATCGGATACGGACAACGATGCAATTGTGGCAGTCTCCAGTAACGACCCACGCCTGTTCGTCCGCGGACGCCGGCGCAGGAGATCCGTTGCATTCCAGTACCCTGTCGCCGGAATCTATATTCCGCTCGGCGGCGAAGTGGCCGATCTGTCGGGTTAGCCATGAAGCGGCGCGCGGCGCACAGAAGCCCCGCTTCGCAGCGAAGTTAGGGATCGCCGACTTCGGCCGGCCAGTCGGCGAAGGCGGCCAGGAAACTGGCACTCCAGAATTCGGCCAGGAGCGGGTCAACCGCGCCAGAGAATCCGTTAATCACCGTGCGGGCGGTCAGATCGACGCACGTGGTTTCGAGCAGCGGCAACGTCAGCGCCACGATTGCCGCCGCTCTTAACCAGCGCGCTCGAATCCGCATCGTCGTAGGCTTGCCAACCATGGTCGGCCCAGTCGTCCCTGTGGCCGGGATCCCTGCTCACACAATAGTCGCATTCTAGCGAACTGGCAACCGACCACAAAGTGACCGGTGCAGGTGCGGAGCCGGTTGGCGCGTGTACAATGCTGCGATGCACCATGCAGTCCCGCTGCTGGAGTCGGCCTTTCATGCTCTGGCCCACGGGCAGCCAGTCGCTCTGTGTGCGGTCGTGGCCACGTCCGGGAGTGCTCCGCAGAAGCCCGGCGCGCTGATGATTGTCCATGCCGATGGCCGCACCGCGGGCACGATCGGCGGCGGCCACAGCGAAGAAGCCGCGCGCCGCCAGGCCCAGAGCCTGATCGAAGGCGGCCGGTCGCGGGTGCAGACCTTCAGTTTACACGGTGACGGAGAAGAGCCAGTCTGTGGCGGCACGCTCGACATCGCCATGCTGCCGTTATCACTGGAACACGACGAGCCGCGCTTGCGGCGCGCTGTGGAATCGCTGCGCCAGCGGCGTGAGGTGCACCTGCCCCTGCGCGTGCAGGGTGAGGCGGGACTGGTCGAGTACCACCTGCGGATTGAGGCCGTGCCCACCTTGCTGATCGCCGGCGCCGGACACGTGGGAGCGGAGGTGGCCCGACAGGCCGTACGGCTGGACATGCACGTCCGCGTGTTTGATGACCGGGCAGACCTGCTCTCGCCCGAACGTCTCGCCGAGCCGATTGTCGGCGTCCCCGGGCCAGTTGCCGAGGCTCTGGCGACCGAGACCATAGACCCGAACACATATATCGTCATCGTGACCCGCGCTCACAAGGACGATCAGGCGGCGCTGAACGCCGTGATCGCCTCACCGGCGCGGTACATCGGAATGATCGGCAGTCGGCGCAAGATCAAGCACGTGTTCGACAATCTGGTCGCCTGGGGTGTGCAAGAGCACTTGTTGGCGCGCGTGCACACTCCGATCGGTCTGCCGATTCATGCCGTGACAGTCCCCGAGATCGGCATCAGCATCGCGGCCGAGCTGATCAAGTGTCGGCGTGAGGGCGGCACGAAAGGGCCGGCGGTCACTGGCCCGTTTCCGGTCAGCACCACCGCGCCCGGCGTGCTCGGCGAACCGGTCGGTTAGTGCGGCTGCCGAGATGCGCACAAGAAGCTATCCCAAAACTCCTTCCGAGTTCTCATGGGGCTTGCGCCGCACCCACGGGGGATGAAAATCCGAATTTACGGAGCAGCCGCGACTGTTAGGGAGCGGTTGCCGAAGGGCCGCTTGCTCACGCGCGCGGCTCGGTTCTGGGACAGCTTCTGGCAAATGGGTGCTCAGGACGAGCGCGCTGCGGCGTAGGACCCGCTCGCTTGCGCTTGGGGCTCGGGTTTTGCGCAGGCCGCGCGAAGCCCGGGACTTGGACAATGTCCGCCGGCGCGCGGTACGCTACTCGCTTGGTGAGGAGTAGCAGCGCCGGCCGCCGGCTGGCCGCGGCAAACGCGATGCACTTGTGCGCTGGCCGGCATCATTCCAATCTGCGAGGTGACACGTGGCGAAACGTCCCAGCTTTGGTGTGAACGTGAAGCTCGATCTCGGCTGCCCGGCCGACGACGGCGTGCGGCTGTCAACCGACGTCTACCTGCCCGACGGCCAGGGGCCGTGGCCCTGCATCCTGATTCGCACGCCATACAACAACAACGATGCGGTCAAGAAGATCCCGCTGGCACGTGACTTTGCCCGCAACGGCTACGCCGTCGTGATCCAGGACGTCCGCGGCCGCTACGACAGCGGGGGGGATTGGGACCCGTTCTTCAACGAGCAGCGCGACGGCCTCGCGGCCCAGAAATGGCTCGCCGGGCAGAGCTTCTGCAACGGCAAGATCGCGCTGTACGGACGCTCGTACGAGGGCTTCTGCGTGTGGATGGGGACATTCGGACACCACCCGGCGGTCAAGGCGATCATCCCGATCGTCGCGCTGCCCGACCCGGTGGTCAACGTCCCGTGGCAGAACGGCTCGGTCTTCTGGAACATGATTACCTGGGCGCTCTTCGTGCATGGCCGCACCAACCAGGACGTCGGCCAGTACGATTGGGAGTCAATCTACAACTTCCGCCCGCTCGACAAGCTCGACGAGCGGCTCGGCTTCTCCAGCCGGATGTGGCAGGACTGGATGAAGCACCCCACCCGCGACGAATACTGGCAGCGGGCCTGCTACATGCACCGCATGGCCGAGCTTGACGTGCCCGCGCTGCACATCGGCGGCTGGTACGACGACGACGGCCCCAGCACGTACAACAACTACCCCAACGCTCGCCGACTCGCTGCGAGCAAGGACGAACAGTACGTCCTCATTGGCCCGTGGCCTCATGCCACCAACACCAAGACCGTCGTGCCCGGCGTCGATTTCGGCCCGCACGAGATCATCGATATCAACGATTTCATCCTCGATTGGCTCGACAAACAGATCGGCGAACGGCCGCAGAACTGGGGCGACCGGAAGCGCGCCCGGATCTTCCTTATGGGAGAGAACCGCTGGCACGATTTCGACGACTGGCCCCCGCCAAAGGCGAAAGAGACGTCCCTCTACCTGGCCTCCGGCGGCAAGGCGAACTCCTACCTCGGCGATGGCCAGCTTCTGTGGCACCGGTTTGCAGCCGGTGAATCGCAACCGTGTGCCACTACTGTGCCAGCAGTGCAGGGTGAAGACGCAGTGGCGCGCGAAGAGCACTCAAAGAGCAGTGGCACACCGACGCGCTCTGAGCAAGATGGAGCCGCGGGCTTCAGCCCGCGCGGTGCCGCGTTTGACGAATACACCTACGACCCCGACCACCCCGCACCGTACCTGTACGACGCCGGCACGCTGCAGCTCGGCGGCCCGTTCGACGCCCGCCCGGTGCAGCGCCGCGACGACGTGCTGTGCTACACGACCGCACCGCTGGACGAGGACGTCGTCATCTGCGGCCGCGTCTTTGCGGAGTTGTGGGTCTCGACGTCGGCGGAGGATACCGAGTTCTGCGGCATGCTCTGCGATGTGCACCCCAACGGCGAAGCACGCCAGCTCTACGACGGCAACGTCCGGCTGGCCCTGCGCGACTCGCTGGAAAAGCCCGACCCGGTCCCGCCGGGCGAGATCGCCAAAGTGCGCATCGACATGTGGGCGACCGGCATCCGCGTCCTGAAAGGCCACAGCATCCGCCTCCAGGTCTCATCGTCGGCAGTGCCCAAATTCTCCGCCCACACGAACACGTTGGACCCGCCGGGCACGGCGACGGAGGCCGTGGTGGCGCAGAATCGGGTGTATCACGAGGAGAGGTGGCCGTCGCGGTTGCTCATCCCGGTTGTTCCGGATTGAAGCTAGAACGAGTGAACACGGCTGACACAGCCGCATCATCAGAACCAACCAAGAGGGAGGGAGCAGTTCATGGACAAGGGACAAACCCAGAAGCTTGCGGCGTTTGTCGATAGGCTCATCGAAGAGGGCAACGCCCTAAAGACCAAAACGTTCTCGCCCCCAGGCAATTGGCTGAGCGGGCCGCCTGTATACGTCGACCTTGAGGGCTTTGCTGGTTGGACAGCAAAGTGCAGGCAACTAGCGCACATGCTAGGAGAACATGCGGCGCCGTGGAGAGCAACCCTCGAAGGCGGTAGCAACAATTCAATAGAGGCAACGCTGAGTACACTGGGGACGCTGACCGGCATCCGCGAAGCACTCCAGGCCGATCTGCTTGTGCGCGTGGAGGACTTGGTGCGCGCCGACGCGTTTGCAGACCTTCTGGAGCAAGCCGAGTACTTGCTCACTGAGGGTTATCACATCGCTGCCGCTGTATTGGGCCGAGCGGTCCTGGAGGAACACCTGAGGAACTGGTGTAATAGAGAGGCGTGTACACCTTCAAAGAAGCGACCGACGCTCAGTGATCTCATTCAAGCCCTGTACAAGACGAAACACGTCGACAAGCTCTCAATGAAGGGGTTGGAGTCGATGACTGCTGCGGGAAACGCTGCCGCTCACAACGAACCCGGCTTCGACAACAGCACTGCGGCCCGGTTGTTGCGCGACGTTCGAGAGTTCCTCTCGCGCACTGGCAGAGTCTGACGGCGGTATCCAGTGGCGTCCGGATCGGTGGAGCAGCACGATGGAATTGTTCGACGACGAAAAACGCATGCTCGACGGCCAGCGCGGCGAACCTGTCGCGCGCGCCCTGAATTTCCTCGTCCAGTTCGGCGACGCGTTTGGGGCTGAGCGTTTTGTCGACGTGATCTACGCGCACTACCCCGCCGAGATGTCGATCTACCGCGGGCAGGTCGAAGATGCCGTCGAGTACGCCGACACGGGGGCGCGGGTCTGCATCCCGACCACGACCTCGACGCTGGCGTGCGATCTCGAACAATGGCGCGATTATGGCTGTCCCGAGCCGATCTACGAATTGCAGCGACAAGTCGTCGCCGCGCACCGCAAGATGGGTGTCCTGGGCACGTACACGTGCACGCCGCAACTGCTCGGCTTCGTCCCGCCCAAGGGCTCGTACATCATCAGCGTCGAATCGTCCGCGATCATCTACTACAACTCCGTGCTCGGCGCCCGCACCAACCGCGGAGGGCTGTTCACGCGTTACTCGGCGGTAACCGGCAAGTACCCGCTGATGGGCTACCTGCTCGACGAGAATCGCCGCGGCACGCACCTGTTCAAGCTCGACCTTGGTCCGGACGACCTGCGGCACGATTGCGATTATTCCGCCCTGGGCTTTCACGTCGGCGGGATCGTTGGCAGCGAGGTGCCCGTGTTCGACGCTCTGCCGCCGGGCACGACGCAGGACAACCTGATCACGCTCGGGGCCGCGCTCGCGACCAGCGGCTCGGTCACGCTCTTCCACGCCCCCGGCCACACCGCCGAGGCCGACACGGTCAAGCAGGCGTTCCAGGGCACGCCGCCCAAGGAAACGCAAACCGTCGGCCCCACGGACCTTAGAGCAGCAGTCGACAAACTCACCACGATCGCCCCCGGCGACCCGGTCGATTTCGTCACCCTCGGCTGCCCGCATTACACGCTGGAGCAAATCCGGCGGGTGGCGGCGTGGTTTCGGCAGCACAGCGCGACAGTCCGCGACGGTGTGCGCCTGTGGGTGTGTACCAACCGCATGACCAAACGCGCCGCCGACTGGGAGGGCCTGACGCAGACCATCGAGGCCGCCGGCGGCCTGCTCATATGCGACACGTGCCCGGTCGAATGCCACATGCGTACCAGCACGTGCAAGGAATTCGGCCTGCAAACGCCGCAAGTGGCCGCGATGGTTGCCGACTCGTGCAAGATGCTCCGCTACGTCGGCGACCTGATCGGGTGTAAGACGGCGCTATGCAGTAGGGAGGAGTGCCTGAGAACGGCAACGTTTGGCAGGTTGGCTTGAGTTGAGAGGGTGCCACTGGTGGGCAAGCCACCAGTGGCACCCGGCGATTAATCAGAGTCGAAGATTCGTTTCCGAATCAGTGTTTGCCCGGCATCCCGGCTAGCGCCGCCGCAGCATGAGTGTCCCGGCAAATAGCAGCAGAATGGCGCTTGGTTCGGGCACCAGCGACAAGTCGTCGTAGTAGACGTCCACGTTGTGCGGTGCGTAGAGGTCGACGTTCTGAATCTCGATCAGGCCGCCGTCGACGGCCCACACACCACTGGCCAGCAACTGGTTGTTGTAGTAATGCTCCATCCAGTCGTTATCCAGGTCGATTTCCGTGCGGATCTCTACCCATTGGTTCCAGACAATCGGCAGCGGATTGAGGCCATTGGGATCCCGAACGGCCTCGTAGACCATACCGGATGTGGGGTCCATATGGTCTTCGATTGCCCAATCGTAAGGCCCGCTATGATTGTACTCATTGTTGATGATGAAGTACGTCAGACCATCGAGGTTGTCGGGCAGGTACTGCCAGGCCGTGAAGACCCAGGTGCCCGAGGTGTACCCGCTAAATGGATGCACCGCGTCGCTACCGGCGCCGTTGGAAACCGACATCGAATTCGGCCGGCTTAGCGCCTGGACGTCCGAAATGGTGCCCGCCGCCGAAGACACGTTGTCCCAGCCAGCCCAGCCGCCCACGTTGTCCATCTTCGTGCCGGCTGCGTAGCTGTCAAAGTTGTCAGACCAATCGGCCACGGCACTCGTCGGCAGGTACAAAAGGGCCACCGCGAGGCCGAATATCAATAGTCTCTGGACCATGACTGCTTCTCCTTCCGTTTCCCTGACTTGCACTTCCCGAACAGTCCCTAAGTCGCCACGCGCTGCAGGTGCAACAAGCACCCAGCATAAAACCGCCCGCTCCGGAGAACACTCCGACGCTCACGCCGGGCGACGTCGATCTAGTACGATCCCACGGACCCCGCACTGCGCCCCAGAAGCACACAACCCCTGAGCACCGCGCTGCGCGGAGATGCTCCCTTCACTCACTCGATAGGCGATTGCGCTCTTCGCAGACGCGCTGAGATGATTACAATGCTTCCGCGTGGAGCGCTACCTACTCCGATAATTGATAGGCTCCTTATAACGCGCGAGTCAAGCCCGAAGTTGGAATTCTCTGCGCGCCGGCAGCGCATTTCGCGGCACTCAGAGCGCCTGACAAAACGTGTGTGGCACGGGCCAATAGCCCGTGCAGCACCACCATTGGCCGGAGCCACAAGCACTTGTGATAGACGCTCTTGGTCGTATGGCTTCCATCGGCAGCGTGTTGCACGGCGCACGCTGAGGGCCCTTGCAAATGCAAATCACCAGCTCACGCAACACAGACGGTCTGCGGCTGTAGAATGCACTTGTGCGCAGCCGCGCGTCCCACTGCCATCGTCAGGCACCCGATCGCCTGACCACAGAGGTGTTGTCTATGCCTGAACGCACCGTCAAAGTCCGTCCCATCGTCAAAGGCTGCGGCAGCGGCCCCGCCTTCGTCTGTCAGCGGGCCTTCTCCTTCCTCGGCGACGTGGATATGGACACCGGCGCGATCATCGCCCGCGGGCACGAGCACGAGGGTGAATCGATTGCCGGCAAGGTCATGATCTATCCCGAGACGAAGGGCTCCTCCGGCGGCTGCGTGGTGCTGACCGTGCTGGCCAAACAGGGCCGGCAGCCCGCCGCCATCGTCCTCTCCAAAGCGGCCGATCCGAACATCGTTGAAGGCGCGATCGTCACCGGCGTTACCCTCGTCTGCGAACCGGAAGAGGACCTGCTCGCCGCCATACCGCACGGCACGCCGGTCCGCGTGGATGGCACTACGGGCGAGGTGGCCTGGAGTAGCTGACGCGGGCTCCGCCGCTCATGATTTGTCACGCCTGCGGGCCGCGAACACACCGCACTGGTGGACAGGCACGCCGCTTTCGACGTACACTTACTGCTTGTCCGCTGACGTTCCCGTCAGCCACCCACGGCCTCTCAGGAAAGCGAACCATGAGCGAAGCAACAACGTTTACCAGCGAGAACGGCTTCGAGCCCGAGCGCCTGATCGGCACCGACCTCGTCCGCGCCACCGAGGCGGCGGCCCTCAACGCCTTCAAGTGGATCGGCAAGGGCGACAAGATCGCCGCGGATGCCGCCGCCACCGACGCCATCCGCGGCATGCTGAACCTGATGGACATCTGCGCCACATGCACGATCGGCGAAGGCATCAAGGACGAGGCTCCCGGGATCTTCGTGGGTGAGAAGCTCGGCACGTGGAAGCCCGGTTCGCCCGGACTGAGCATCGCGCTCGATCCGATCGATGGCACGACGCTGACCTCCAAGGGACTGCCCGGCGCCCTGGCGGTCCTGGCCGCCGCCAAGACCAAATCGCCCGACGAACTAGCGATGGCCGCAGTGCCCAGCGTGTACATGGAGAAAATCGCCGTCGGCCCCAAGGTCGCCGTCGGCACAGGCACGATTCGCATGGGCGCACCGGTGGAACAGAACCTGGAGCTGATTGCCCTGAAGCTCGGTAAACGCGTTCGCGACCTGTCCGTCTGCATCCTCGACCGGCCCCGGCACGAGAAACTCGTCGCCGCGGTGCGCCGCACCGGGGCCGCCATCCGGCTCATCGGCGACGGCGACGTCGCCGGGGCCATCGCACCTTCGATGCCCGAAAGCGGCGTCGATGTCTACCTCGGCGTGGGCGGGGCACCAGAGGCCGTACTCGCCGCCGCTGCGATCAAGTGTCTCGGCGGCGATATCCTGGCCCGCATGTGGCCGCGGGACGACGACGAGAAGCGACGGCTCGAAGAGCAGGGCTATGGCGAGCAGCTCCGCAAGACCTACGTGTCCCAGGAGATGGCCCAAGGCGACGGCATCCTGTTCGTTGCCACCGGGATCACCGACAACGCCATGCTGCGCGGCGTGCGGGTGGACGGGCATATCGCCACGACGCATTCGATCGTGATGCGAGCCCGCTCGGGCACGGTGCGCTACATCACGGCCTACCATGATCTGACGCGCAAGACCATCCGCCTCAGCAGTGAGCCGATGGAGATCCGGCTGTAGACCCTCTGTGCCGGGATTCGCGCCGCGATACATATCGAATGCCCGGTGTACGCCGCTATCCGAACGCTTCTCGCCCCCACCCAGGCGACGTCGCGCGGCAGGATCGTTAGAATCGCGGCATGTCACTCGTGCTGAGACGGGCGCTGTCCTGGCTGGTGACACTCGCGGTGGCCGCCGCGCTCGCGCTGAGCATCACTCGCCTCCCCGGCGCCGGCGGACTGGAGGCGGAACTCCGCTGGCTGTTCGGCCGCGGGGATCGGGCTGCGCTCAACGAAGCTGCGGCCCTGCTCCACGTGAGCGAAGAACAGACACCAGGAACGCGCCTCCATATC
Organism: Planctomycetota bacterium; assembly: GCA_018814045.1. Lineage (GTDB taxonomy): Bacteria > Planctomycetota > Phycisphaerae > UBA1845 > Fen-1342 > JAHJAR01. Next base: position 71,263 of record JAHJAR010000060.1, read on the forward strand.
CTGGCAGCTTTGCTACGCGATCCGAATGACGGGGTCGTGCGTGGCACGCTCACGTTCGTCGCCGATCTGGTTGCCTACCGTTGGGGCAGCAGCACCCATGAAAACGACGACGCCCGCACCGTGTACCGCGAGTGGTTGGCCGGGCTCTCAGATCAGCGCCGACTCGAACTACTGGGACCGCTCGTGAACTGCATCGCTGGCTACTGGGAGGCGCTCGAGCCTGGAGAGTGGAAGCACGAATGCCGCCGCTGGTTGGTCGCGGCCACCATCGCGGTCGACCCGCGCCTGCAAGCGCGAGCCTGCGAGTTGCTTTGGGCGCGGCAGGCAGAGGTCGACGTGATCGATCGGCTACGCACACTCGACGGTCAGGCGCCCCGCTGGCAGCAGCGCGGCGCACGGGACTCGGCCCCCAACGAACCTGGTGCGTGGGGAGCGCTCGAACTGCTGGACGTCGACGAATATGTCACGCTGCTGACAGATCCCGTGCCGCAGGTGCGCTGGGCAGCCGGACGGATACTCGCCGTTTGCCGCGACAGCCGCGCCCTGCCCGCCGTTCACGAATGGCTGCAAAACGCCCCGAACGTCCCCGCCGAGGCGCGAGCGGTGCTCGACCAGGTGTTCGGCGTCGATTGGAGGACTCCCTTTGAGAGCGGTCGTGCAACGAGTCAGTCGAGCCGCCGTAACGGTGGAAGCTGAAACCACGGGGCAGATCGGCCCCGGGCTACTAATCTACGCGGCCGCCGCGCCGGATGACGGCCCTGACGATATCCGCTACATCGCCGACAAGGTTGCGCAACTGCGCATCTTCCCCGACGCCCAGCACCGTATGAACTGCTCGGTCATCGACGTGGCGGGGAGTGTGTTGCTGGTCAGCGCGTTCACGGTGCTGGCCGATGCGCGCAAAGGCCGGCGGCCGTCGTTCGATGCCTCCGCTCCTGGTGAGGTGGCCGAGCCGCTGATCGACGGGCTCGCCAATGAGATCCGCGGACGCGGATTGACGGTGGCAAGCGGCCGCTTCGCGGCATACATGCAGGTCGATGCCGTCAACGACGGCCCGATCTGCGTTCTGCTGGATTCGCGCCGGCTGATTTAGGGCGCGTTCAGCGAGAGTGCGGTAGCTGGGGAGGGCACAGGCTGGTCTATGGCGCCGCTCTACAGCAGCTCTCTCAGCACGGTCACAACGTGCTCCACGTCAGCCTCGCTCAGCCCATTGTGAAACGGCAGCGCGATCGTGCGCGCGGCGAGCGCCTCGGTGACGGGATAATCACCTTCACGGTAGCCCAAGCACTCCTGATAGAACGGCTGAAGGTGAATCGGGCTGAAGTAGTTGCTGCACCCGATGCCGCGCTCGGTCAGTTTTCCGAGCAGATCATCGCGATCCGCCGGCTTGTAGTCGTCGCTCAGACGCACGACCATCACGAACCAACTGATAGCGACCTCGGCCGGAATCGACTGCATCGCCACGCGCCGCTCCTCCGCCAGCCGCTCGCGATACCACTGCGCCACCCGTGTCCGCTTGGCCAGGATCTCGTCCAGGCGGCGCATTTGCTCGACGCCGATCGCGCAGTTGACGTCGCTCAGGCGGTAGTTGTATCCCAGCCGGGCGTGCGCCAGCCAACCGGCTTCCGGGTCACGCCCCTGGTTGCGCATGGAACGGGCCACGCAGGCGATCTCGTCGTCGTCGGTGACGATCATGCCGCCTTCGCCCGTCGTGATCTGTTTGTTTGGGTAGAACCCAAAGGCCCCGGCCTCGCCAAACGTCCCCGCCAGGCGTCCCTTGTAGCTGGCCCCCAGCGCCTCGCACGAATCCTCCAGCACTCGCAAGTCATGCCGCCGGGCTATCTCCAGAATGGCATCCATGTCCGGCAACGAACCGAAGATGTCCACCGGGAGGATGGCCCGGGTGCGCGGCGTGATGGCCGCCTCGATCCGGGTCGCGTCGAGTTGCCACGTGAGCGGATCGACGTCCACGAAAACCGGTCGGCCGCCGCAGAACATCACGCTGTTGCTCGAGGCGATGAAAGAAAACGGCGTGGTGATCACCTCGTCGCCCGCTGCCAGCCCCAGGGCGCACCAGCACAAATGCAGCGCCGACGTACCGCTGTTGCAGGCGATCGCGTGCTCGACAGCGATGCGCTCGGTGAACATCTGCTCAAACTCCGCCAGCTTCGGCCCCAGGCTGAGGCGGGGCGTACGCAGAACGGCGACAACCGCCTCGATCTCCGCTTCGGTCAGATCAGGTCCGGACAAGTTGATCTCTCGGTTCACTCTTCGCTCCCATCGCTCGATAACACGCACGATCCCGGCACACCGCCGTAAGTCTTGTACGACGACGGACAAAGCCGGTTTGCCGCTCTGCCACGGCGGCGCGCGGTCCGTTATCATACCCAACAATGACCCGGACGACGCGTACGAACGAGCTACTGCCCAGTTTCCGCCGCACGCTGGCGTACCTGCACCCACACCGGCGTCCCCTGATTATCGGGCTCATTCTCGCCGTCGGTGTCAGCGTCTTTTATACCTTCAGCATTTCCAGTGCCATCCCCCTGTTGAAAGTCATGTTCTCCGACCACGAGACCATCGGCGACTGGCTCCATCGCGTCGAAACTGAACGCCGCCTCGGTATCTCGCTGATCCCGGATCTGCCCGATGATCCGGCGGGGCTGCGCATCGACCGCGTCCATGCGACATCGCCGGCCGGCGACAAGCTGCACGCGGGTGACCGGATCGTGTCCGTCGCGGGTCAGGCACCGGGGTCGTATGGCTTGCTGCGCCTGATCGCCGGCAGCGCGCAGACACAGCTCGACGCGGTTCGCGTGGTTTCGGCGGACGAGGTCACGCGCGAGTTGACACTCCCGATCGCGGGCTACCGCTGGTGGTGGGGGCGGCTGCGCGACGCCACCGGCCTGCTGCCGGCCGGGCGCGATGCGCACAGCCGCTTGGTCACACTGGCAATCGTGATGGCGAGCCTTGTGGCCATCTCACTGCTGGGCAGCATCTGTCGCTTCGCCAACGAAAGCCTCATCGCGATTGCGGTCCAGCGGGCCATGCACGGCGTGCGGAGCGACCTGGCCGACCACGTCCTGCGGCTGCCGCTGGACTGGTACAGCAGACATCCACCGGGTGACACGCTCGGCCGCTTCTCCACCGACATAGCCAAGGTCGAAGTCGGGCTGTGGACGCTGTTTGGCAAGAGCGTCCGCGAGCCGCTGAAAGCCCTGGGGGTGCTGGCTCTGACGATTGCGATCGACTGGCGAATCCTCGTCGTCGCGCTGCTCGGTCTGCCGGTGGCAGCAGTGGTCATCCGCGTCTTCGGTCGAATGATCAAGCGCTCCCAGAAGCACGCCTCGCAATCGTGGGGACGCCTGCTCGACCATCTGGGCGAGCGTTTCGCCGGCATCCGCGTGGTCAAGGCCTACAACATGCAAACCGCGGAGAGTCGCCGCTTCGAGCTCGAGGGCCGCACTCTGACGCGCGCCCAGACTCACATCGAAATGGTCGACGCCGCCACAAAGCCGTCGCTCGAAACGCTCGCCATGGTTGCCGTAGCTGGTTTTGTGCTCTACGGCGGCAGCCGGGTCTTTCAGCAGCAGCTCGAGCCACACCTGTTCTTGGCGGCGGTGATTTGCCTCGGCGCCATGTTCGATCCGGTTCGCAAGCTCGGCAACGTCAACAACCGCCTTCAACAAGCCGAAGTCTCCGCCCGCCGACTTTTCGAGCTCATCGATCTCCCCGCTGAAGAAGGTGCGCTGCCCTGCCAGTCCGCGCGTGAGTTGCCGCCCTTCTCCGAGGCGATCGCGTTCGAGGGCCTCTCATTCGCATACCCGGCCAACCCTACACGGCTGGTGATCGCCGACATTAGCCTGCGTGTCCAGCGGGGGCAGGTGGTCGGCCTGGTCGGCCCCAACGGCTCCGGCAAGACCACGCTCATGTCGCTCCTGCTGCGTTTTCACGAGCCCAGCCGCGGCCGCATACGCATCGATGGCCACAACATCGCCGAGGTCACGCTGGCCTCGCTGCGCGGCCAGATCGGCTTGGTCACACAGGACGCGGTCATTTTCTCTGACACGGTCCGGGCCAACATCGCCTACGGCGGCGAGGGTTGGTCCGAGGATGCCATCCAGCAGGCTGCGCGGCGCGCCCACGTGGACGAGTTTGTGCGTGACCTGCGGGTCGAGCACGGGGGGCACGTCACCCAGGGCTACGACGCCCGGATCAATGCCCGCTCACTCTCGGGCGGTCAACGCCAACGCCTCGCGCTGGCCCGCGCCATCCTGCGCGATCCGCCGATCCTCATCCTCGATGAGGCCACCAGCCAGGTGGACAGCGATTCGGAGCGCAAGATCCAGGCCGCGCTCGAAGACGTCACGCGCGGCCGCACGACCTTCATCATCGCCCATCGTTTCAGCACAATCGCCCGCGCCAGCCTGATCGTGGCGCTCAACGAAGGGCGTATCGTGGGTTGCGGGCCACACGACGAATTGCTCACGACCTGCCCGTTCTATGCCGCGCTGTGCAAGACGCAGTTCGCACACAGTGGTTAGCTTGGTTCCGGGGATGGTTTTGCGGCCGCCGCGCGCAAGACGGCCTCGGCACGCCGGCGACCGACGGGAATGCAGACCCCGGCCGGCGCCAGGCGTTGCGGGCGGAGGCGGCGCTAGCCTTCGTCCAGCGAGAAGATCGGCTTGGGCGACTTGATGCGGTACTTCTCGATCAAGGCCCGCAGCTTGGGCTGGTCGGGCTGGATTTCGAGGCTGCGGTGCCAGGATTCGACCGCCTCATCTCGAAACGCAACCTGGGCCGGTTCGTTCAGATACTGCGTCATGCGCACCACGCCGTACCCGGCATGGGCCGCAGCGTTCTTGGGGTCGAGATCGATGGCCCGGCGGTAGCAAAGCGCAGCCTGCTCGTACTCCTGCTCGCGCCACTCAATGTACCCCAGCCGCTCGCGCGCCACCGACAGATCGGGTTCGAGTTCGATCGCCTTTTCCAGCGTCCGTCGGGCGGCAGACCAGCGCTCCTGATTCAGGTAGACGGTCGCCAGGTTGACCAGTACGACCGGCTGTCGCGTGTTGCATTCGAGCGAGTTCTTGTAGGCCCGAATGGCCTCGTAGTGCTGCCCCGTCGTGTCGAAGACGGCGCCGAGGTTGCTCCAGGCATAGGCGTTGTCGGGGTCCAGTTCCAGCGCCGCTTTGTAGCTCTCCACCGCCAGATCAGTGTCACCGTTCCGGTGATAGCAGGTGGCCAACCTGAAGCGCGAATCAAAGCTGCGGGGATCCAGTTCGCACGCCACCGCATAGGCCCGGACCGCCTGCGTCAGCTTGTCCAGCAGCCGATACACTTCCCCCAGCTCGAAGACCGACAGAAAATCCGCGGGATCGAGCTGCACGGCGGTCTTGAGCGTCTCGAGCGCGAGGTGCAGATTGCCCTTCTGCTTGTAAACCATCCCCAGCTTGGTGTGCGCTTCGGCCAGTTCCGGGTTCAGCCTGACCGCCTCGCGAAACTCGACCAAGGCGGCGTTGAGATCGTGTGCCTCCAGGGCACGCTCGCCCAGCTCGAGGCGCGTGCGGGCCATCTCCGGCTGGCAACCGGCCAACACCGTCAGCCCGGCGACAAGCAACAGCCAGCTTCGTTGCGGCGCGATTCGGTTCACCGGCTCTCCACCAGAACTGGCACTGCGGCAGGCCGCGCCAGATACAAAGCGTCACTTTTAACATTCGCGGGGCGGCTAAGTCAACTAACGCGGTAGCCCTGCCCAGGTCACATGTCTTATCGGATGTTTGCACCCCGCCCTGGAGTCGCCGCCGACCTCAGCGGTCGGTGTCCCCAACGCTTCCGGCCGGTTGCGAGGCTGGCACCGCTGCCTGCCACTGGGCCACGTAGCTAGCCGCGAGCTCGCGCACCAGCTCATCGGCGTCCTCGGTCGCCATTCGCCGCGCCGTCTCGCCAAACCGCGGTCCCTGACGTGCGAGCAAGCGCACCGCCATCAACCGGACTAGCCAGTGCGGATGCGTCAGGCACCCTTCGGCGGCCCGGATCAGCGCCGCATCCAGGCCCACGACCTGCAAGGCATCCAGCGTTCGCGCGCGCAGTTCCCACGACTCGCTCGCCAGCCCGGCCAGCAGGGCCTGCTGCACGCGCTCCGCCGGGATCGGTGCCGGCTGGTAGGCCAGCCGTTTGAAATCGCCGCGCTGCTTCTCGCCCAGCAAATCAGCCAGGACCTCGACTGCGCGAAAGCGGGTTGCGTCCACGTCCCCGCCCAGCGCGCGCACCAGGGCGTGCAGTGCTTCCCGACCGGTCTGGGCGGGCAAACGGTTGAAATAGACCGGGCGGATTCGCTGGCCGGTCATGCTCGGACGCCAAGTGCCGTCCGCCATCTGCTCCGGATCGAGGATGGCTGTCAGCGTGATGCGTTGAAGCTGCTGAGGCGTAAAGCGCGTTACCCGCCGCAGCGGACCGACATCGATCGAGCGCGTGAGGTGCACGCTTTGTCCTGGTCGGAGGACCCGCAACTGGTCCACGTTCACGGTCATCAGATGCGCGTATTCACGCCGCCAGTCTCCCTCCACCAGGAATGACAACAGGAATACGGGGTTGACCATCCCATCCGGGCCAAGGGTGATCGGGAAGCGTGCCCGGTTCGTCAAAGTGAAGGTAGCCCGCCAGGCATCGGCGGGGCTGGGGCTGCGGCTCTCCACCTGCACCGTGGCTTCCAGGAAAGCACCCATGTCGCGATAGAAGTCAAGCAGTTCGCGGTCGAAAGCCGCTAGCGCGTCCGCCACGGCCGGGTAACGTGCGGCGGCCGGCTGCGACGTTGCGCTCGGAAGACCGAGTTGGGACAGCAGCTCATGCGCATGCCCCGCGGACGGTGCATAGGCCAGATCGCGCACAACCCAGGCCGCCGTCTGTTCGTCGCCGGCGTCGCGCAACAGCTTGGCGAGTTGGTACGCGGCGAACGCGTCCTTGCCCGCGATTGGGGTCAGGGTGGACTGGGCTTCTTCCGGGCGCAGGTTAAGCGCCTGCGCCCATCCGAGCACGCGTGTCACGAATACGTCGTGCGGCGCCCGCCGCGCGGCCGCCTCGGCGAGCATCAGCGCACGCTGGGGCTGCTTCTCGATGATGCAGTAGAACCACGCCGCCTGGGCAACCTGCTGCACGGGCCATTCGTCCGGAACACGCATCTGGCCGAAATAGTGGGCCAGTTGCTGCGCTATATTCGCTGCTGCACCGGCGTGGCCACGGTACGTCAACAACCAGTGCAGATACATCCGCCCTTCGAAGAACGAAGGCTCAGCCCCAACCGCCTGCTCGGCATAATTGGTGGCCGCATCGAGCGCCCCCCGTGCCAGGGCATTGCGGGACAACGCGAGGTAGTGTGCGGCGGGAACGGGGGCGTCCTGGGCCGCGGCGCCGTGCACGGCCAGGGCGTGGTCGTAGAAGCGCCGCGCCACGTCCGCAAAGCCGTGCTGGTCCAGCAGCAGCGCGACCTCCCAGACAACATCGACATCGAACGGATTCACACGGACCAGCCGCAGCGCCGCCTGCAAGCGCGCCTCCGGACTCGCCGAAGGTGGCAGCGTTTCGAGCGCCAGCCGCACAACGTCCGGATTGGCCGGGGCCAGCTCCAGGGCCCGCGCAAGCTGTTGCTGCGCCTTTCCGTAGTCCAGTTGCTGCACCGCCAGACGCGCCAAATGCGTGTGCACCAAGGCCCGCAGCTCAGCCGGCCGATCCGCGCTCTCCAGCAATCCGGTGAGCCAGGCGGCGCGCTCCTCGAGCGTCTGCATGGTCCGAACGTGGGCTTCCAACCAGCGCGCGAACGCCCCCTGATGCCCCGGCGCAGCCCGCACGAGTTCGTCGAGCATCCGGCGAGCGTCGTCCTCGTCGCCCGCCAGCGTCGCCAGCTCGTACAGCCAGATGTAGGCTTCGCTCTGCCCGGGATCCAGGCGTGCGGAAGCGCGCAGCAGCACGCGCACGTGCTGCACATCCGCGGCGGTGCAGCGGGCCCGACTGCCGAGCGCGTGGTCACGCGCCAGGTCGACCAGCAAGCCCGCCGTCGAACGCGGTGCGCTGCGTCCGTCGGCGGCCGCTGACACCGCCGCCCAGAGCAATCCACAGGCACACGCGACGCGCCAGCAGTAGACGAGCCGACGTTTCGGCAACATAGCGTGTCCCCAGGTAACCAGGGTTCGGTCTGATCGCCCCCGCCGATTTGCGCTCGAATTCGGCGTCTCGTCGGCGTGCGACGTGCCCGCTCCCGTCTCCGTCACCGTGCACGACTCCCGTGGCGCTCCCCGTTTGGACACGTTCGCTTCGCGTGCACAGCGACCTCCGTCTGCAACACTAACCCGCGACGGACTCGAGTCTGGCACGCATCGAACAATGCGAGCGCTCCAGCCGCCAATCCGCCCCATAACTGTGGATCTGCTCGCGCTTGAACTCGGCCCGTTCGAAGACGGCGGTTTCGACGATTGCCCGGCCGCTGGTGTCCACCTCGCGCGCCAGCTTGTAGGCGTTCACCGCGCCGTGGTGGAACAGGCGCCCCAGCATCTCGATCACGTAGTCGTATGTGTGCTCGTCATCGTCCAGCAACACAACGTTCCACAGCGGTGCCACCCGGGGCAGCGGCCGTGCCGGCGCCGGCGTCAGTACTGCTTCCTCTTGCTCTTGCGCCATGTGCTAGCTCCCAAACGCAGGCCATCATAGCAAAAAGTGCTAGCGATACCAGCCTCAGCCGCTTCGCGACGACGCACGGGTGTACCGCTGGATCTTGGCGAATGGCAGGCACGGAGGCCTGCCCCACTTGCTGGGTGGGGCGGGCGTCCCCGCCCGCCAGAGTCTTGCGGTACACCCCGACTCTCGCGCC
>JAHJAR010000061.1 GCA_018814045.1 Planctomycetota bacterium
GAAGATGGTGGCGTTCTGGGCCACGGCGTTCCGCAGCCGTCGATTCCATCTCGGCATGGATGAGACCTACGACCTCGGCCGCGGACGGTACCTCGACCGGAACGGTTACCGACGCGGGCTCGATATTTATATCGAACACTTACGTCGGGTCTGCGACATCTGCCGCAACCACAACCTCCGGCCCATGATCTGGTCCGATGTGCTGTTCCGGCTGGCCGGCACCTCGGGCGTGCACTACGACAAGGCGAACCGCATTCCCGACGAAGTCCGCAATGCCCTGCCCAGAGACCTCGACCTCGTCTACTGGGATTACTACAACGACAGCCCCGAGCACTATAAAGGTCGCATCGCGCAGCACCGCGACCTCGGCTCCGAGCCGGTGATGGCGTCCGGCGTCTGGAGCTGGCCCACTCCGTGGCATAACTGGCAGCGCACCGAGCGCTGCGGCGGCGCCTGTATCGACGCCTGCCGTGCGGTCGGACTCAAGGAAATGCTGTTCACGCTGTGGTCGGACGACGGCGGCTACTGGGAGATCGACTCGGCCTTTGCGGGGCTCGCCTACGTGGCCGAGCGATGCTTCGGCGACGGCGGTGTGAACGACGACCTGCTCGCGCGGCGGTTCCGCGCCGTCTGCGGTTCGGACCTGGCCGTGCACCGTGCCGCAGCGCGCCTCAACGACCGGCTCCCGCCCGGCTGCGTGCTCTGGGACGACCCGATGCTCGCCATCTACCTGCGATATGCCGCCAAAGACGGAACGCAGGTTCTGCGCGATGCCGAGACGCACTACCGCGAGGTCGTGCGCGACCTCGAGCCGCACCGCGCCGACACGATCGCCGGTGACATCAACCACGCCTGGCTGGTGGCCAGCGTCCTGGCCGCCAAGACGGGGCTGGCGGCGCGCTTGTTCGATGCCTATGCGGCCGGGGACAAGGCGGCGCTGGCCGCAGTGCGCAACGACGTGCCGGCCCTGGTCGCACTCATCGAGCAACTCGCGCGGTCGTTCCGCACGCTCTGGCTGGCGCGCTGCAAGCCGTTCGGGTTGGAAGTGATCCAGATCCGGTTTGCCGGCCAGGCGGCGCGCTACCGCGAACTCGCCGACCGGCTCGGCGAGTACCTCGATGGCCGCGTCGCCACGATCCCGGAACTGGACGAGGCCCGCAAAGGCGCGTACCTCCCGGCCCGCAGCGGCAGCTACCTTGGCCTGGCGTCAGGTTCGCGAGTGTTTTGAGGCGTGACGCGGGCGATCCGGCACGATGATGCTGCCAGAAAGGCCATGATGAGCACAAGACCCAACATCCTGTTGATCCTCACCGACGAGCAGCGGCTCACCGAACTGGCGGCCTATGGCGAAACGCCCTGCAAGACGCCGAATCTCGACCGCCTGGCGCAGCGGAGTGTGCGGTTCACCAACGCCTACACGACCTGTCCCTTGTGTAGTCCGGCTCGCGCTTCGGTCATCACGGGCCTGTATCCACACAGCCACGGGGTCACCGTCAACACCGACGACATCGGGTGCAACGTCAGCGAACTCATTGACTCGCCACGGCTCCTGCCGCGGAAGCTCGGCGCGGCGGGCTACCGCTGCGGGTACACCGGGAAGTGGCACTTGGGCACGGCGCGCGGCAACGCATTCGGTTCTGGACGTCCGGCGGCTCTGCCTTCGCACTTCGGGTTTGTCGGTCAGGACTTTCCCGGCCATGGCGGCGGGGGGTTCGGGTACCCTGAATACCAGGAGTATCTCCGGCGACACGGATTCCGGCACGAGGTCACGGGCAAACTGGATACGGAACCGCTCACGGCCGGCGTCCTCACTGGACCGGTCGAATCGACCGTGCCCTTGAGCGTCGCAAATGCGTGCGGGAACTGGCTGCCCAGCTCGTGGCTGTAGAAGGTGATCGTCACCGCGGCATGTGCGGCGCTGGCCCAGCACAGCAAAGGCGCGACGAGAAGGCTGAGCAGCATGCGCGCGCGGGTCGAGTTCAGCGTCATGGGGTCTCCACTTTGGGTTTGGCGCTGATGGCCCTGTCGAGCCATTCAGCCGAATCGGCCGGACTTTGCTTGTCGATGTCCCTGTCGACGCGATAATTGGCTTGGCGCATCTTTTCCACCAGGATTGCGCCGACCAGCGGCTCGAGCGCTTCGACCAGTCGCGCGTCGCGGGCGGCCGATCGGCTGACCATCAGGATCGCGTCATAGCTCGGCACCGCGCCTTTTGGATCGTCGAGGATGACGAAGCAGATC
>JAHJAR010000062.1 GCA_018814045.1 Planctomycetota bacterium
CGTCGCGGCTACGCGCGGCGCCGAGAAGCGCGCTGCCCGCATTGACGTCAACTGCAGTTGCAGCCGCTCCGCGCGCGGATCCACAGACTTCCGCCGGACCGGGATCAACTCCGTCTTCGTCAGGTGCCGGATGATGACGTCGTGCGCCAGCGCCGCGACGCGTGCGGACTCCGCACCGCCCAGTTTCAGCAGTCGCTCCATGTCGCGCAGTATGCATTCGATGCTGCCGAAATCCGAAGGCCGAAAGAGCCGCGGCAGTGACCAACGGTCCTGCAACGGCGTTCCGTCGGCAAGCCACAGCAGGTAATGGATGTTCAGCATCTCGAACGGCGGATGGATACTGAACGTGAACGACGCGTACGGTGGAATGGCGGCGACCACTCCCGGTTCCAGCGTGTGTGAACCAGCGTCCAGATGCAGAATCGCCCTGCCCTGCGTGATATGCAGCAGGTGCAGATCCTCGTTCACCTGCGGCTTGGGCCCACTCGTCGGTTGCGCGTGCAGCACCGGGCAGAACGAATTGAACTGAAATCTGTGTCTTTCGAGCATGTCGCCGTCTTCTCATCCTGCGTCAACACGACGCATCTACTTGTGAATATGGATCATAAATGCTGACATGGCAATACAACATTTCGCGTAATTACTTGGACTTTATGCGCATAACAGCCAAGAGGAGTTGCGCTCTTTGGGGGCTGGTGCCGGCAGTGGTCTGCCGCGCGCAACTGACCCGTGTACCTCTGCCCCTGCCACCGGTTCCAGAAGGCTTCCCTTTGACTGTTCTCCGACGAATCACTCTTCCCCGGAGTAGTGCTGCCCGCCCGCCCAGTGGTCCCGGGGCTGCAGCATCCAGCATCAATCAAGGGGGCGGGACATCGTCGATGCGGGGCGGCTCGCGGGCCGCTCGCCCTCCAGGGGGTGGGCGCTGCAGGGCGCCCCTCTCACCGTCGGCGGCGACCGAGGGTGATCAGGCCGGCGAGGTTGCGGGCGAACCAGTCCATGAGGCGGTGCAGGCGGAAGACGCGGAGCAGCCAGGTGGTCTGGAGTTCGATCGCCTTGACGGGGCAGAACTCGTGGCAGCAGTAGCAGCGGATGCAGCGCCGGTGGTCGACCTGCTCGCGACGCGGTTTCAACGGCTGGATGGCGGGCGGCTCGACCGGGCAGCCTTTCGCGCACGCTTCGCACTTCACGCACCGGTCGACGATAATGGCAGGGCCTGGCGCAATATGGCGCCGCATCCAGCGGCTAGCGGCGTCCGGCATGGGCAGGAGCCGGAGGATACTCAGAGGCTGCGCGACGGTCTTGAAGTCGGTAAGTTGGAAGCTCTTCCAGTCCGGACCGTGCACGCGGATCTGCGCCAGGTCTGTGGTGCCAAAGCCGTAGCGCTTTGCGGCACGCATCAGCGGCAGCGACTCGGGATCGATCCCGACCACGTGACAAGCCACGCAGTCCACGGCGGCCAGGTTCGCACCGGCCAAAAGCAGTCCGATATCGCGCGGGTCGCCGCTGCTCGGTCCCTCGCCCTCCATGCCGATCACCGCGTCCATGATGGCCAGCGCCGGCTTGGCCAGGCGGTTGATCTCGACGATCAGTCCGGCGAGCCATTCACGGTCCTGGAGCCTGAAGTGGTAGCGAGCCTTGGCTGCACCCACGATCAGGCCGTACTGGTTCTTGATCGCGCCGGTGAACCCCATCTGCACGTGGGTCTTCAGCTTCGGCAACGTAATGATGACGTCGGCGTCGGCAACGGCCTTTGCCAGTTCGATGCGCCTGGCGACCCGGTTACTGGGATCCTCACATGTCGCCGTGTGCTCGAAATCGGCGACCGCTGCGCCCAGTTGCTCGATCACCGTGGCGACACCGGTCCTCTTCAAGACCTTGGCGAGAGCCCCAACCCCGGGACTATCCCCGATGCTCACCGCGCCGCCCACTTCGCTGACCAGGATCGCAACCGCCCGGACGACGTCCGGATGTGTCGTCACGGCGCGGTCCGGCTCGAAACCTCCGAGAAGATTCGGTTTCAGCAGCACCTTCTGTCCCGGTCGCACGAACGCCTTCATCCCGCCAAGCGGCTCGAGGCAGCGGCGCATGGCGTCAAGGACAGCCGTCTCGCCGTACTCGCGGAGTTCGATGATGCTGACGTCTGTCATGGATTCGGGTATCTCTGCTGTTGACGCATGCACTGCAACGCGGACAGGAGCAACGCCGGCGACAGTGTGGCCATTACAGGAATGCGTTCGTGGTAGAGCAAAGCCCCTGGCTCGCTCTGCTCC